>JAYUKI010000118.1:0-1728 GCA_043764595.1 Myxococcales bacterium
GCGACCGGCTTCCGCGGGCCTCGCGCTCGCGAACGGCAAGAGGGCCACTGCGCCCACGGACAAGACGAGCCCCAGCGCAATCGCGGCGTATTCCGGCCGAGCGCCGAGCCGGTGGAGGATCGAGAGCAGAGCGATCCAAAGAGGGCTCGTTCCTACCTCGATGCGTTCGCCCGGGTTGAAGACGGGGCCGTGTCCGAGCACCACGTTGCGAACGATCCGCAAATTGATGAAGCCGTCGTCATGAATCCAGCGTTGACCGTAGGCGAGGCTCGCAAACGCGAGGGCGCATAAAGCACCCCAAACTCCGAGCCAAACCTTGCGTCGCATACGGCCCATCAGCACGGCACATGCCGCTCTCGATACGAAGTATCTGGCGCGCTCAAGGAAGAGTCGTCGCCTGGTCGAGGGGTCGCGCTCCGGCGCACGTCGGCACACCCCGAAACCCGTTGCTCTCAAAAAGTGCGACCTGTCGTGTGTGCGTCGGGCGGAAAAACCGTCGAGGCACCCCCGGATCCACTCATGGTGGCGATCCCACTCACGACGACTCGCCCACAAGAGGGTCCAAGAGGGCCTCGGACGCTGCGGTGAGGCTACCGTGCACCGACCGCCGGACTTCTCGAGGAGGGCTACGCGAGACGACTGGACCGACGAGCCCGACCTCGACCAAGAGCCGGTCGACTTCGACCGACGAAGACGCCCATGCCGGAGCCGAACGACGATCCGGAGTGAGTGGGTGGATGCGGATAGCCCGCCACCCTAGACCCCACGCGCCTTATGGCTCGTGGGGTCTGAGCAGGCGGGCCGCGGAACTGGAGGAGGAAGCCGACGGGCCACGGACGGAAGATTGGCGGATGAAGGCCCGCAGGTCGCTCGAGCGCGAGGCTCTGCCGCCGTTTCGCCGTGATGCGCTTCAGGCTGTGGGCGCCGACGCGAGATCGATTGGGCCAGACCAAAGGAAGGCTCTCGCGCCCGCGGGCACATGGGCGGAGCTTCCCGGAAGCGTGTACCACCCGCCCGAGTGGCCCGGGAGGGACCAAATCAGCACGCGATCGGCGAACAGATCGACAAGAAACGCGATGACGGATTCGGTGACCGTCGACGCGAGCTCGGTTTCCGTCAAGGAGCTGTCGTACGGGTTGAAATGGCTATGCGTATGGCGCCCCAAAGCGACGGTCGCCTCGTCCCCGTCATCGAAGATCTCGAGGTCGCCCACGTCAGGGTGGCAACAGGGGAAGGTGACCGCTGCGGCCGGAGGATTCCCGGTACGGAAGGGGCGATCCGGAAAGCGCGATAGAAGTGCGGGCAGCAGCGACTCTCGGATACTCACAGCTTGGCAAGATACTGGTATTTGGCCGCAACTCCAGAGAGCGAGACTTCCAAGCGGTGATGCGCGAGCTTGAAAAGTCGTGGAAGCCGCTTGCCCAACGAAGCTGGCTACCCGCGGGCGAGGAGCGTTGCGAAGACAAGCAATGCGACGTTCAAGCCATCCAACAGGGCCACTGGAACCCATGCAACGAAGGGCTTTCGCATGGCCTCTTCCTCACGCATAGGAACGTCTCGTGCTCGCCAGTATGCCGCGAATACTGTTCCGAACGAGAGGAGCGGTCCCCCAACGGACAGGACGAACACGCCCACCGCGACGAGAGGTGACGGTCCGTCGGTGCTGCGAAAGCTCGAGACGAAGAGGAGAGGAAGAGCCACGATGGCCATCGCAAGTCGCGCCAGCCC
>JAYUKI010000119.1:0-21376 GCA_043764595.1 Myxococcales bacterium
CGCCGCAGCTCGGATCAACGGAACCAGCTACTCGCGCCTGATGCACGGCCTCAAGTCGGCGAACATCGGCCTCGACCGCAAGGTCCTGTCCGACATCGCCATCGTCGACCCCAAGGGCTTCGAGCAGATCGTCAAGTCCGCAAAGGCCTGACGCTCTCGCAAGAGCAAAGCAAGACGCCTCGCCTCTCTTCGGAGAAGCGGGGCGTTGATGCGTTTGGCAGATCGTCAAGTCCGCGAACGCCTGACGCTCTCGCAGAGCAAAGCAAGACGCCTCGCCTCTCCTCGGAGAAGCGGGGCGTTCGTACGTTTGGCGGACCGACAAATCCTCGGAGCGCGCTACATGGGCGGAGCCGGGGCAGCGCAGGGCCGCGCGTTCGGGGTGCCTTTCAGTGCCCTCATGCACTCCTCCTCCACCACGGGGATGCACATGTTTCTGCACGTGAAGGGCGGGTCTGGGGACGTCGAGCAGCAGAGCAGGTTGCCGCATGCCGAACAGGCGCCCACTCGGGTTCCGTCCGGTGGGCTTCCTGCCTCCACCACTGCGCTGTCGCCCACCAGGGCGTCCGGCGGACCAGTATCGGGCATCGGTGGGATTGTGCTGTCAACCGAGGCGTCCAACGGTACCGGGGCTCCGTCCAACTCGAGAAGCGTGCCGTCAAGGGAAACCGTCGCGCCGTCGAGCTCGACGAGGTTGCCGGCCTCGTTCACCCGGGCGCCGTCGGTGAACGTGATGAGCCCTGCGTCGTCCACGCCCGTGGCTCCAGGCGGCAAGTTCGCGAGCTTCGTCGGATCGAAGCCTGCCCCGTCGCCGCCGAGGCCGCGTTCGCGCTCGTGGTTCGGAAGGCACGTGCTGCCCTCGCACGTGGCGTCGGCGCTCACGCACTTGCTGCGAAAGCAGGTTTGATCTTCGGCGCACGAGACGCCCAAACAGCGATCGTCGAGGTACATCGGGACGCGCAGGCCTCGGTTCTCGACGAAGCGGACGCGCCGCCGAACTACGATGCAGTTGCCCGGCAGCTTCTGCGAACGACCTTGGGGGTCGAGGTCGTTGCAGTCGGCGGGGTTGCCTCCGAACGTGTCGACGGTGAGCTGAATGATCTCGACGTGGGCGCGCGCGTCGGACGTTTCGGGGAACACCGTGAAGCTTCCGATGAAGGCCGTGCCCGCGGAAGAGTCGCAGCGCGGGTCGAACTTGCCGTCGATCTCGCGGATGTTCTCTCGGGTGGGGTCATCGGCGTGGCGTACGGCGACCGCGTAGCGTGCCGCGTGAGGGGGGGCCCCTGCGCTTCGAGCCTTGGGTGCGCAGATGGTCGCGTCGCTCGACACGGCGGCTTCGATCTGTGTCGCCTCGAGACAGGCAACGAACAGAGCGATGCCCCCCAGAGAGGTGCCGATCGCAAGGTAGCGAATTCCACGAGAGGTCCTGGATGCCGACGTTTGCAAAGCTGCTCCTCCGAACTAAGAAGCATAGCGCAAACGACGGGGAAGGCGCGCAAACGCGTACTTCCCCGTCACTCTTCAGGATTTCGGTTCCGGCGTCCCGCCTCGGTGGGGCTCGGCGGCTTCACTCGCACGGGCAAAGTGCTGTCGCGGGATCTGCCGCGCACCGTGGGCTTTGCTCTTCTGCACGGTGACGGTGAGCACTCCGTTTTTCAGCGAAGCGCGGACGGCGTCGGCGTCGATGGGTTGCCCGAACGAGAACGGACGGGCGAACGCGTGGGGTTTGCGCTCGCGAAGCTGAGGCTTGGCTCCTTCTTTCGCGACGGACTTTCGCTCGCCCCGAATGTTGGACAGGGCCGTGCCAGGTCCGACGAGCGCGTCCTCGAGGGGTCAGAGGCGCGAAGCTTCGCCGAGGACCTCGCCCATGAAGTGCAAGAGCTCCCACTTCTGCGCGAGCGAGGGCTCGCCCTCGACTTCCACGTGCCGGATGGCGGCGCTCACCACGGCTTGGCGGAGGAGACCCTTGGGCACGTCCTGCGCGAGCCACAGGGTTTCGGACGCGGGAATCACCGTGTCGTCGGCGCCGTGGAGGAGGTAGACGGGCGCGCGGAGCCCGGCGAGGTGACCGTGCGGCGAGACGCCGGTGTCGTCGTCCTTGTGGGTGTCGACGATGCGCAAAAGCTCGGGACGAATGCCGGCGAGGTCGGTCGTGAAAATCTCTTCGAGCTTGGCCTTCGATGCGGGGCTCGTCTTCGCAGCGTGCTCGCGTGCGAGGTCGCGTTTTTCCTGGAGCCACGAGCGAAGCGCGAGCCGAGACTCTTCGCGATCCGGTGCGGGAAAGAAGTCGTCCACGCGGTTGTAGACGAGCACCATCGCGCCGTAATCGTGCGACTTCTGAGTGCGCACCGTGCCGTCGGGGAGGGCGATGGTGCTCGTGGCGAAGAAGCGCAGCGTGCGTGCGAGATCGTCGTGCGCTCCGACGGCCACGACGAAGCCGACGCGGTCACGGAAGCGCGGATCCGAAGCCGTGAGAAGGGCCATGCCGCCACCGAAGCTCATGCCCATGAGGCCGACGGTGTCGCGATGGGTGCGCTTCGCAAGCACGTCGAGCGTGGCCCCGATCGTATCGAGCGAGCGCGGATCGACATGGTAGTCGGCAAGCTCGGCGATCTCCGGAGCGAGCACCACGAGACCCGTATCCGCCAGCGAGCGCGCGAAGCGGAGAAAGCGCGACTCGTCGATGCCTTGGTAGTGAACTCCGTGGACGAGCACGACGCCTGGAAGACCCGTTTTCCCGGGAGGGGAGAAGATCTTGGCGCGTACGTCGCCGCGGGGCGTGGGAACGCGAATTTCGGACTCCTCGAGGCCCTGAACCTGCGCCTTCGGATTCGCAAAACGTCCGAGCAGCTCCGCCGCCGCCACGTGCTGTTTTGCGGGGCGGAACAAGACCACGAAGAGAGTCGCGAGCGCGAAGAGCACGAGCTTGGCTCGAGAGGTTTTGCGTGCGACGGAGGACGGGCCGGCGAGGGCGGGCGCTCCGCGAGACGCACGGTCACTCGAGGCATCGACGGCACCTTTGGTGTCGGCGTCGTGTTCCGTGGTGGGTGGGAGTGCGTCGGCCATGGGAAAGTGGGAGTCGGTCTTCTTCGAGCTGGGTGCCGTCTCGAGCTCCATCGCGATGCGTCCTTTCGGGTCGGCCGGTGAGGGCGTCCGTTCCCGGAGACAGACGCTCGAGGCGCGAAAAAAGGCGTCTTCGGACTGTCGCACTTCGTCATTCGTTGTCACGACCGTCGCGAGACCCGCGAGAGTCATTGTTTGTTCAAGTGCTTGAAACTAAGCGCGAAACAGGGAAATGGCGAGCGTACGGTTTCGACGCTGCAGGAAAGCGGATTACGCTCCGCACACGATGCGGACCATCTTGCACGTCGACATGGACGCGTTCTTCGCTTCGGTCGAAGAGCTCGACGATCCGAGTCTTCGAGGCAAAGCCGTGCTGGTCGGGGGTGCCTTTCGGCGCGGTGTCGTGGCGGCGGCCTCCTACGCGGCGCGAAAAAAAGGGGCGCGCTCGGCGATGCCGATGGCCGAAGCGCTCCGGCGTTGTCCCGAGGCGATCGTCGTGCCGCCGCGACGCGAGCGTTATGCCGAAGTGAGCGCGCACGTGTTCGCCATTTTTCGTCGCTATACGCCGCTCGTCGAGGGGCTCTCGCTCGACGAAGCGTTCCTCGACGTGACGGCGAGCCGCTCTCTCTTCGGCGGGGGACAGGAGATCGCCGAGCGTATACGCACGGCCATTCGAACCGAGACGGGGCTCACGGCTTCGGCCGGGGTGGCCACCTCGAAGTTCGTGGCGAAGGTGGCCAGCGATCTTCGCAAGCCGGACGGCCTGGTGGTCGTGCCCGACGACGTGGCGGGGTTCTTGGCGCCTTTGCCCATCGAGCGCATGTGGGGCATCGGTCCGAAGACCTCTCCGCGCCTGCGGGAGCTCGGGTACAAAACGCTTGGCGATCTGGCTCGCGGGAACGTATCGAACTTGTCGCGCGTGCTCGGACAGATGGCCGAACGGGCGATCGAGCTGTCGCGCGGGGAAGACGACAGGCCCGTCGTTCCGCATGGCGAAGCGAAGAGCATCGGCTCCGAGACCACCTACGAGGAGGACCTCTCGGGCGAAGAAGCGCTGTCTCGGGCCATCCTCGCGCACTCCGAGACGGTCGCGCGGCGCCTCACGGCGGAGAAGCTCGTGGCGCGAACGGTCACGGTGAAGCTCAAGCTCGCGGACTTCACGTTGCTCACTCGCCAGCTCTCGACCGACGAGCCGGTGAACGACACTCAGTCCATCCACGAAGCCGGAAAAAAGCTTCTTGGGCGCTTCTACTTGCAGGATGCACGAATTCGGCTCGTCGGCGTGTCGGTCTCGGGGCTCTCCGAAGAGCCTCGCACGCGGTCGCTTTTCCCCGATCCCGAGCGCGAGCGACGGAGGCGCATCGAAGGCCTCGTGGGGGCGCTCCACGAGAAACACGGCGGAGCCATCACCCGCGCGACTCTGCTCGAAGGTCCGAAGAACCGCGCGACGTGGGTCGCCGTATCGCGCGAGGAGCTCGCGAAGGTGGCCTCGGCGCGAACCGATTCCAAGGCCCAAGGTCCGAAAAAGCGACCGATGGAGTGAGCATGGTCTCTGGCCTCGCGGCCGAGCTCCCGTTCGACGTGGAAGGGCGTCGTGCGCTTTTCGAGCGAGATTGGGCCATTTTTTGTAGAGTGCGCCACCATGAGACTGGGGAACGTGCTGTCCGTGAGTGTCGCCGTGGCCGCCGTGACGGTCCTCGCGGCCGGCTGCAAGCCCAAGGAGGGCAAGAGCTGCCGCCAAGAGGGCACCGAAAGCTGCGTCGATCCGAAGAACGCGCTCGTTTGCCACGGGGCAGTGTGGGAGCCGATGCTCTGCCGTGGCGCATCGGGGTGCCGCAAAGTAGGAAGCGAGGCCGAGTGCGACCAGTCCGTGGCCGAGCCTGGCGACGTCTGCAATCTCGCCGACGACGTGGTCTGCGGGTCCGACAAGAAGTCGATGCTCGAGTGCAAACAGAACCACTGGACCCGAGCGTCGAACTGCCTCGGACAGAACGGCTGCGTGCTGGTCGGCAAGACGGTCAAATGCGACAACACCATCGCCGAGCTCGGCGACGCGTGCACGCACCCCGAAGACTACGCGTGCTCGCCCGACAAGAAGGTCGAGCTCGTGTGCAAAGGTGGAAAGTACACCGTGTCGGCCACGTGCCGCGGCCCGAAAGGGTGCAGCTTGGTGGCCAAACAAATCAGCTGCGACGACACCCGCGCCGTGCTGAACGACGCGTGCGGCAAGGACCAAACGTACACGTGCGACATGGAGGGAAAGTCGATCCTCGTGTGCCGCTCGGGGCACTATGTCGTGGACGAAGCGTGCAAGGGCAAGCTCAATTGCCGTGTTCTCGGGACGAAGGTCGGCTGCTTCTGACGCAAAAACCACGGCGTCTCACTCGCGCGGCCGCTTGGCAAAGTCCGTGCGGCGGCGCAAGCGACCGGACGACGCGTCCGTCTGGCGGGCTCACCGAATGGAGGAAACGTGAAGCTTCTCTCGATCGAAGGCAATCGGCAACGGCTCGACGGCGGATCCATGTTCGGCAACTGCCCGAAGTCCATGTGGGAAACGTGGGCGCCTCCGGACGCGAAAAATCGCATTTTGCTCGCGTGCAGGGCCCTCCTCGTGAGGGAACCTTCGGGTCGAAACGTCCTGCTCGAGGCGGGCATCGGGTCGTTCTTTCCCCCAAAGCTTCGTGAGCGGTATGGCGTGGAAGAAGAAGAGAGCGTGCTCCTTCGTTCTCTCGCCGAGGTCGGCGTGACGCCGAACGACGTGGACGTCATCGTGCTCTCGCACCTCCACTTCGACCACGCGGGCGGCGTGCTCGCTCCGTTCGTGGAAGCAACTCCGCACAGGCTCGCGTTCACGAAGGCGTCGTTCGTCGTGTCCGAAGGCGCGTGGGAGCGCGCGAAGCACCCGCACTCGCGCGACAAGGCGTCGTACATTCCCGAGCTCCCGGGTCTCATGGAGGCCACCGGTCGTGTCGAGGTCGTGAAAGGGACGAGCTCCACGACGTTGGGGGCAGGCTACACGTTCGAATTCTCCGACGGCCACACCCCGGGGCTCATGCTCACTCGGGTGGAAGGTGGCGAAAGGCCCATCACCTTCCTGGGCGATTTGGTTCCTGGCACCCCATGGGTGCATCTGCCGATCACGATGGGCTACGACCGCTACCCCGAGCTCTTGATCGACGAAAAAGAGCGAATTTTGAGCCGAATCCTCGCCGAGGATGGACTTGCGTTCTACACGCACGACCCGGTCTGTGCAGCGAGCCGACTCGGCAAGGACGAGAAGGGCAAGTTCGTGCCCCTGGACAAACGCGCGACGCTCTGACGGCGCGTTCGTCCGGACCCTGGAGGACGCGAAGAGCGGCTGGCAGTCGCGGGGCGCGTCGCCAGGTCGGGTGTTACGGCTGACCCTTGAAGCGCGTGTAGAGAAAGATCACCGTGATGGTCGTTGTGGCGGCGATGCTGACCCACTTCCAGTCTTTGCTCGTGAACTTCACCTCGAAGTGCGGTGCGCTGCGCTTCACCGCGCCATAATAGGCGCCGCAAAAGCCGTAATAGACGAACATCATCGGGTGGTAGGTGAACGACAAGAAGAAGATGCCCACCAGGATTCCGGCGAACGACGTGACGAGCGCGAGGGCGAACGGGTAGAGGCGCTGGTCCATGCCCCACGGCGGATGAAACGCGACGGTCCACGGAATCTTCACGCTGGACCACAGCACCGCGAACCACAAGATGATGCCCGGCAGGCCGAGCTCCGAGGCCGACAGGAGGTACGAGTTGTGGGCCGTGATGAAGTAGTTCTCGATGAACTGGTTGTGGCCTAAACCGAAGATGGGGCTCGCTTTGAAGAAGTCGGCACCGTCGTAGAGAGCACCGAGTCGTTCGAGCGAAGAGGCCTCGGCGTCCTCGCCGGAGCGACCACCGAGGAGCAGCACGGGCGAGCCGCAGAGGCCAGCGATGACCACGCCCTTGAGTCCGTACTTTCGTACGAAATAGACGCCGAAAATGGCCAAGAGCACGAGGATGCCGCCGCGTGAGCCGGTGAGGATGGTGCAGTAGAAAACGGTCCCGACCGAGCCGACGAGGATCACGGTCTTGGCGAATTTGCTCGCCATGATTTGGTAGAGCGCGAACGCGAACGTCAGGCCAACGGCGCAGAAGAGGGAGAGCTCGTTCGGGTCCGAGAGGGTGCCACGCCACCGGGCGCGCCCGTTCGCGACGCTGAAGGTTCCGAAGAGACCGGGGCGCTCGCACTCGTAGTCGTCTTTGAGGTCGACGCCTTCACGGCAGGTGAGGCTCTCGAGGCATTCCCGGCCGTCGGGGTCGCCCTTCGACTTGTCGTGCGCCTCCGACCGATCGCCTCCGGAGGCGATTTTGATGCACTGGAACTCGGCTTTGCCTTGGTAGATGCCTGCGCCCGCGATGGCGATCGACACGGCGAGCATCACGGCGCCGAGCGCCCGATAGCGCTCGAACGTGCGGCCGGCGAAACAGATCATCGTGAAGTAGATCAGCGGGAAGAACATGGTGACCTGCATGTCGGCTACCGGTCCGCCGCCGACCTTCACGAGGGTCGCGAGGACGTTCCAGCCCACGTACATGAGCATGATGGGCCACTGCGGCGAGCCGAGCTTCAGCTTGCCCGTGCCGAAGTCGATGGCGATGCCAAGGAAGCCGAGCCCGATCGCGACGTAGAGGAGCTTGAAAGACTCCAATACGGGCCAGCATTCCTGCGGCCTCACGAAGAGGAAGACGATGAGGAGCGCGGCTCCGAAGGCGGACAAGGCGAAGACCTCGAATCAGGTAGAAGGTTCGGGAACGAGACCCGTGTCCGATTCCGCGTCGTCGCGCCGCGAGAGTCGGTCGGGTTCGGGCTGCCAATCCGGGAAAAGCTTGTATTTTACAAGGCCCACGCCGAAGCCTACGCCGTGCGAGACGTGGACGACCGGGAACATCGCCCAAACGAGCGGAATGCCCAGGGGCCCGAGCTTTCGCCCGACACGAACGGCCTCGGCGCCGGTCGCGAGCGCATAGCCGGCGAAGGCGAGTGGCGTGAACGGCTGGAAGGGGGAAGTGAGCAGCATGGCAGCGCCGGAGAGTGTCATCAGAAACGGAATGGCCGGCCTCAGCGAGAGGAACTTTCCGCGCTTCAGGAGGGTGCGCGCACGGCCCTGACCATACTTGAAGTACTGTTTTGCGAGGGACGGGAAGCTTCCGCGCGGGAAGTAGTGAACGACGATGTCCTTGGAGAGGTAGACTTTTCCGCCTCCCTCGATGATGCGCTGATTGAGCTCGGCGTCTTCGTTGGTGACGGCCTTCGGATCGTACATGCCGGCGCTCTCGAAGACGCGCCTTCGGAACGCGCCGAGGAACACCGTGTCGACGAATCCTTCGGCGCCTTCGGAGCGGTATTTCGCGCCGCCCACACCGAGTGGGCTGTCGAGCGCCGCACAAAGAGCGCGCTGGAAGAGGCTCTTGGCCCGAGCCCTCTGGGCGCCGCCGACGTTGTCCGCGCCAGTCTCTTCCAGGACGCGCACGCACTGCGAAACGTAGTCGTTCGCGTACTCGCAGTGGACATCCATCCGCACGAGAATCTCGCCGCGCGCTTCGGCCAAAATCGCATTGATTCCGGCCGACTGGATGCGTGCCGGATTGTCGATCACGCGGATGCGTGGGTCCTCTTCGGCGAGGCCGGCAAGAATCTCGCGGGTCGCGTCCATGCTCATTCCGTCGGCGACGAGGAGCTCGAAGCGATCCTTCGGGTAGTCCTGAGACAAAACCGTGCGAATGCAGGCCTCGATGTAAGCCTCTTCGTTGAGGCACGGCATCGCGATGGTGACGAACGGCTTCTGCATCCCCTTTTCCTTCCTGACAAACTTTGCCGCTTCCCGGACGCGGGCAGAAGTATGATACGAGCAAAACATGCGTTTCGTCTCACTTGCCATTCTCATGGTCTCGTGCGCCGCTGGCCTCGCGCAGGTTGGTTGCGGGGGAGCTCGAACCTACAACTGGGCAGCCGAGCGCGCGGCGGGTTACAGAATCGGACCTGGTGACGTCATTCGCGTGAGCGTTTGGAAGCACGACGAAATGAGCCAGCAGGTCACGGTTCGCCCGGACGGCGCGATGTCGATGCCCCTCATCGGCGACATCACGGCCGAGGGAAAGAACGTCGACGAAGTCGCGGCCGACATCGGCAAGCGTGTCACCAAGTACTTCGCGGACCAACCCCCGATCACCGTCCAGGTGACCGAAGTGAAGTCGTACAAGGTCTACGTCGTAGGCGAAGTCCAGCGTGGTGGTGAGTTCACCCCGAACCACCAGGTCACCGTCGTTCAAGGTCTTGCACTGGCTGGCGGATTCACGCGTCTCGCGAGCGAAGACGAGATCGTCATCATTCGCAAGGATGTCCGTGGCGAGCGCCGCATTCCATTCAGCTTCAGCGCGGTCATCAAGGGCGGCGACCTTCAGCAGAACCTATTGCTCCAGACCGGCGACACCGTCATCGTGCCGTGAAGCTCTCCGGGGGAGCGAGCGTTCTGGCTAGGAACCCAGTTGCGAGAGTTGCGAGGCACGCGCCAAGCGTAAGCCTCGCCGTCTGGCAGCCCGCCAGAAAACCGGTCCTGCGCGCGGTTCTCGACATCGAGCCGGGGGTGAACGAAGATCGCGTCGTCCGAGCTTCTTCGCCGGACCCTTTTCGCTTTCTGCTTTGTCCAAGCACTGCCTGCCCGGTACGCCCGATCTTGGGCGTGTGCCGCGGTCGTTGTCGTGAGCGCGGTGACGGTCGAAGGACCGTTCCGGGCTCCAGGAAGCCCTGATGTTCGACCTGATCCGTTCGCCTCGGCGAGTCCTCGTTTTCTTCTTCGAGATGGTGCTGGTCGGGCTCCTCGTGGTGCTCGCCGGAGTCGTCCGGCTCGGCGTCCACACGGGCCTCAGCTACGCGAACGTCGGCAAGCGCGCCATCGTCTTCGCCGTGATTATGCAGGCTGTCCTTTACTACGCGGGCTTCTTCGATCCGCAGTTCGTCCGCCAGCCGCAGCAAGCGTTTTCCAAGGTCCTGAAAGCCCTGGCGCTCTCGACCTTGGTCAACGTGCTCGTCTACTACTTCTTTCCGCGCTTCGAGATCGGCCGAGGCATTTATTTGTCGTCGGTGGCGCTCATCGCGGTCGTCCTCCCAACATGGCGAGTGTTTTACGACTCGGTGACCGACACGGCCGGTTTCCGTCGCAACGTGCTCATTCTCGGCTCGAGCGGTCTCGGCAAAGAGCTCGCCGAGATGATTCGCGACAACCCGAGCCACGGGCTGAACTTGGTCGGCATGCTCGGCCGCGACCGCTCGCACGTGGATACCGAGCAAGGCGTGGTGGGGACGTATTCGGACCTCGCCGAGGTGGTGGCGAAGGACACCGTCCAGCTCGTGCTCGTGGCCTATCCGGATCGTCGGGGCACGCTTCCGGTGGACCAGCTCCTCGAGGTGAAGTTCCGCGGGGTGGAGATCCAGGAAGGCGTCGACTTTTACGAGACCATCACGGGCAAGATCTACGTTCGGGACCTGAAGCCGAGCCAGCTCATTTTTGCAGAGGGATTCACCGCCCGGGTGACCACCCGTCGTCTGAAGCGCATCCTGGATTTGGTCTGCGCGGTGATCGGCCTCATCTTGGCTGCACCCATCATGCTCGTGACGATCGTGCTCATTCGCCTCGAGTCGAAGGGCCCCATTCTCTACAAGCAAGTTCGTGCGGGAGAGTTCGGGAAGCTCTTCACGATTCTGAAGTTTCGCAGCATGCGCACCGACGCCGAGAAACACGGCGCCCAATTCGCGAAAGAGAACGACGACCGCGTCACCAAAGTGGGAGCGTTCATTCGCAAGACCCGCATCGACGAGCTTCCGCAGCTTTGGAACGTCCTGAAGGGCGAGATGAGCATGGTGGGCCCCCGCCCCGAGCGCCCGGTCTTCATCGAGCAGCTCGAGCAACAGGTACCCTACTTTCGCCAGCGCCTCTACGTGAAACCTGGAGTGACCGGCCACGCCCAAGTACGCTGCCAGTACGGAGCGACCGCCGAGGACATGCTCCGCAAGCTCGAATACGACCTTTATTACATCAAGGCCTACTCGGTCCTCTTCGACCTCTCCGTCATGCTCGACACAGTGAAGGTCGTCCTCTTCCGAATCGGCTCCCGCTAGAAGGCGGGCGCTTTCCGCCGATACCTTCGCTCCAGCGGCGTCGGGCGTGCTCACGGACAGGAGTACAGGAGTACGCTCCGCGCGCGCCTCCTAGCTGGGACTCGGTCTCGACGGAAATCGCCCGCCTTCTACGTCTTGTTGGTCGGTGGCGAGTGGGAGAGCGCGTTTGAGAAACACCATCGATGGTGTTTTGATTCACGATCACTCGTGAATTTGGCTGCGACCTGGGCTCTTGGGAAACACCATCGCTGGTGTTTCAAAACACCATCGATGGTGTTTTTGAGCGGCCCCACTGCCCGAAATGCGACGCTCAAGTGGCCCGACCGCGTGACCCAAACGCGAGACGCCCAAGTGGCCCGATCGCGTGATCCAAGAGCGACGAGCAAAGCGAGTCGCCCAAGTGCCCCGCGTATACGGGTACCCATTTGGGCGAGGTGGCCCGATCGGCGGTGAGAGCGAGCCCCGCCAAGGAGGCTGAGGAGCCGTACTCCTGTACGGTGACGAAAGCCGACGCCGGCCGGGCGAAGCTATCGCCGTCGAGCGGGCCGCCGAGCAGCGGGGCGCCGGGATAGGGCTAGGAGGGCTAGGGCTAGCCCGGCTACGGGGCCGAGATCTTTGGGAGTGCCGCCGGATTGGTTGCAGCCGTTGTTCGGCTCGGTGAGGAGACCGTTTTGGGCGGTGGGTGGCCTAGCTCCGGGCGCGGGCGCTCCGGTGGAGGAAGTCGGGGCGGCCGCCGCGCTGCCACCGTCGGTGGCGGGAGGCGTGCCGGAGCCCGATGGGGTCGGGGTAGCCGTTCCGTCGGCGAGGGGGTCGCATGGACCGGGCAGGACTCCTACGGCGACCCAGGCGCACTTCACGACTGCCACGTCGGCCGGGGTGTAGCCGAGGGCCGTTGCGGCGTTGACGGTCATGGTAGCCGCACCGGCGAAGTCGGTGCGGGCCATGAGGTACTTGGTCTCGACCTCGTACCAGAGCTTCTCGGCCTTCTCCCAACCTAGCTTTCCGCCAACTTTGACCTTCGAGTACGGATTCGTGCCGCTCATGGTCATGAGGTACGCGGCGTTGTTCGGAATGCCGGAGTTGATGTGCACGCCGCCGTTGTCTTGCTGCGTGTTCACGAACTCCTTCATGTTCGAAGGCTGGTTGAAGGCTTTCGGATTGGTCAAATCGCGAATCGGCGCCGTCGAAACGAGCTCGCCAGTCACCCAGTTGTTCCTGTCGTCGGGCTTGTACGCGTGCTCGATGTACGTCGAGAGAATGTCCGAGACGGCTTCGTTCAGTGCGCCGGGCTGGCCTTGGTACACGAGCTTCGAGGTGCTGGTCGTCACGCCGTGCGTGAACTCGTGGGCGACCACGTCGAGGCCGGCAGAGAGCGGCTTGAAGCGCGTGGCGCCGTCGCCGTAGGCCATTTGGGTGCCATCCCAAAAGGCGTTTTCATAGTTGGTGCCAAAGTGCACCGTGGACACCATGGGCGAGTTTTGGCCGTCGATGCCATTTCGGCCGAACTTCGACTTGTAATAGTCGTAGACGAACGCCGCATAGAAGTGAGCATCGACTGCAGCGCCCTTGCCTCGTGCGGGGGTGTTGTCCCAAACGTTCTGCTGCGTGGACGCGACCAAGGTTCCGGGGAGCGTCTGCTGCGTGCCCGCCGAGAACGTGCGAATCGGGGCGGACCGCGTTCCGTCCACGAGCGTGAAGGTCGTTCCGGTCTGGGTGACCTCGAACTCTTTCTCGTCGCCGAGCACTCCAGGGCTCTTTGCTTTGATGGTTTCGAGGTCGTCGAAGGCCTCGAGGATGTCGCCGGTGAGCGCGTCGATGGTCACGTCCAAGACGGCCGCCGTGGTCTCGCTCATGCCTCGCACGACGTGGTGCCAGGCGAGGCGCGCGGGGAGGTCCCGTGCCGGCTCGGCGAACACGACGAGCTCGGGTGGAGCTCCGTCGCGGAGGTGGGCCCTCTGGAGGTCTGGAACGCGCGTGAGGATTTCGACCTTGGCGCGCTCGTCTGCGGCGGAGGCGGCCAGGACGGGGACGACGTCCAAGCGGAGGCCGGGCACGATCCGAGCGTCCATCGAGACGAGATCGCCGGCGCGATCGAAGTGCGCGATGACCTCGGCGCCACGCACCGGAACGCCCGACACGACCTCTTGGAGGCGAACGTGCGTTCCGCTTTCGCTCGATTGCTCGTGCTGGACCCGCAGGCTTTGTCGGACGTCTGCAAGCCCGAGCAGCTTCGGGTGGGCCGAGAGGAAGGAGAGTGCTTTGGCGCTCGCCGTGGCGCCGTTCAGGCTCGCCCCGGAGGTGCGCCCTTCGATGTGCCGGACGGTGGCGAGCTCGGGCGAGACTTCGACGCGAAACGCGTGCCCGCTCCCGGCCGAAAGCTCTGCGGCATGTTCGGCTTCGAGCGCCGCGCGGGTGTCGCTTGTTTCGCTCTCCACTCGGCTGGCGCAGGCCGCGAGCAGCACGAGCGAGGCGATCGAAAGGGCGTTCGGCGTCGAGAGGATCGTACGAGCCATCGCGTCTCCACCAGCAACTCTCGAGCCACGAGCACCAGGTGGACTGCGCGCGCCACGATGAGCCATCGTCCGGCGAGCCTATCGGCCTCGGCTCACCATTGTCCGGTCTTTCAGAACCCCGAAAATTGGCCTATCCGTAGGGGAATGTAGGCATGCTGCGCGTTGGCGTGGATCTCGTGAGATCCGTTCGTGGAACGTACGGGGCTCACCCAAGCGACCCATGCCTTGCTCGTGGGCCGTCGGTCGCGTCGGGTCGCGCTTGGCATCTTGCGAGCCGAGGCCCGGCCGTCGAACCCTTGGGATGGCGATCAGCCCGTGGGACGTGGCGGCGCGAACACCGAGAGCGGCGGGGGCTCGGTGGTGTCGGTCGTGAAGAACCCGGAGAGGCCGAAGAACACCTGATGGCGCAAGAGGTCCGGCGCGGCGAGCGTTCCGGAAAAGTTCACGTAGCGCATCGAGTAACCGCCGAGCGCCCCGAGCCAGTTGGTGAGCTTGTAGCGGACGAGAGCCGTGGCGCCGATGAACGAGAGGAACGCGTCGCCCTCGTTCGTGGGGCGCAGGACCGCGCGGCTCACGGTGCCCGTCCCGAGAACGGCGAAGTTGCGGAGGACCTTGTGGCTTGGGAAGGGCACTCCACCGACGACCGCATCCACTTGGAACGTTCGCCCGAAGCCGATGCGTGGGTTCACCGAGCCAAACGTGTATCCTGCAATAAGCTCCGCGCTGAACGTGGGCTTGAGGTAGAGGAGCTCTGCGGCGCCTTGTGGCGTGATAATCGCGCTGCGATCGTTTGCGTCGAGGGCGTTCGGATCGTTCGGGTCCGGCGGCGGCGCTGGCTGCGAAAGCGACGGAACCGTGGCGATGGCTCCGCCGACGCGTCCCGTCGCGGAGAGCGCGTCACTGAAGATGTACGTGGATCCGATGTTGGAGCGCACGAGATGCTGCGAGAAGTCGCCACGCCGCACGGGAGCCTGACGGGTGAAGTCGAGGAAGAAGTTATTGTAGATGCCCTCGTACTCGACGTCGAAAAAGCCCCGCACCTTGGAGCCGAAATCGTGCACCACGGCGCCCGTGGTGTTGAACTGGACGTAGTCGAGGCCGCGGTGAAAGAGGCGACTTCCATCCTCCAATAAGCTCGGCTCGTCGCGCAGAGTGGTGCTCATCGTGGCGCCGACGAGGTGGATGTACCGAGTGGTCGGCGTGATCTCGTGTTGGATTTGGAACGTCAGGTTCGACAGCGTGAACGTGCGCTGCAGGTTCGCCGGATCGATTTGGAAGAGAACGCCGTCTTGTTGGCGCGACGAGTTCAAGGTCTGGATGCTGGAGAACGCCCGAATGCCGAGCCGGGTGCTTTTTCCGAGCGCGAAGCCGCCTCCGTAGAGGGCGAGCACGCTGCCGTCTTGCGGGAGCGACGGGCCGCTATCGAGCTTGTAGTACTGCTGGCCGAGCACCTGGACGCTCACGGCTTGCGGCTCTTCGCCACGCCCCCAGAACTCGAGCTCCACGCGGCCTTCCACCGCGTTGTACATTGCGGCGCGCTTCGTGACGGGCCCGCCGAGCACGTCGGACGTCTGGATGACGTTGCTGTTGTATCCACCGACGACCGACGCCGTAGTGGTGATCTCGATGGGACGGTGCTGGACCGGATTGCCGTCGGGATCCACGACGCGAATGCGCGTGCCGGTGAGTGCGGCGTTGCGCTGCACGGCTTGAGCTCGTGCAACGGCCTCGCGTTGCTCGTCGGCGGCTTGGGCGGCGGCGCGGGGATCGAACTGATCGTCACGCGTGGTGCGGGGGTCCACGGGCAGGACGTTCGAGCCTTCGGCTTGGGTCGTGCGTCCATCGATCACGCCCGTGGTGCCGACCTGGGGAACGGTGGGCGGCGTGGGCTGGGTGGGCTTCGGCTTCGCTGGAGCAGGCGCGGCCGGTGCAGACGGCGCGGCCGGCGCGGCCGGTGCTGCCGCGGGTTTCGCCGGCTGCTGGGCGAGCTGTGCAAGGAGAAGAAGCCACATGGTGTTGGAGACCGAAAGGCGGCGATGTTCCCCACCCGTCGGATTTCGCTCCGATGTTGCCCCACCTTCCCGCCACCTCCAACCGAAAACCACTGCGCGACGGCCGAGCACGCCGACTTTTCTCGCATGCCGGTGACGATCGTCTTCTTTCGCGGAAGAAGGCCCCGTAGGCTCGCGCTCGTGCGCGTCGTCGCTATCACGCAGATTTGGCCGAACAGCCTCGAGCCTCTCGCGGCTGCCTTCAACGTCCAACAGTTCCGCGAGCTCTCCAAGAGCTGCGAGCTCGAGGTGCTTGCTGCCGTCGCGAGCTTTCCGTTCGCCAACGTCACCGGTCAGCCTCCGCGCCCCGCGAAGCTCGCGTCGCTGCCGAGCCACGAGCTCGTGGCGGGCATTCCGACTACGTATTTGCGGCAACTCTACGTGCCAAAGGTCGGCGTTCCCATTGCCGTGCCGCTCTATTTGGCGTCCGCGTTCGCCCATCGCGCGCGCCTCGCCAAGGCCGACGTGATCTTCGCCACGTGGGCCTACCCCGACGCTGCGGCGGCCGTGCTCTTGGCGAAGATGTTGGGCAAGCCTTCCGTCGTGAAAGTGCACGGTTCCGACCTGAACGTGATCGCGAAGCGCCCGAGCGCGCGTGCCGTGCTCACGCAAGTGCTTCCCATGGCGGATGCCATCGTTTCCGTGTCCGAGCCGCTGTCGGCCGAGCTCATGGCTCTGGGCGTGCCGCGCTCGCGCATCCACCTCGTGGGCAATGGCGTCGACGACACCGTGTTCCGCATGCAAGACAAGGCCGAGGCGCGCGAAGACCTCGGGATTGGAAACGATCGCAAAATTGTCTTTTTCGTCGGTCGGCTCGAGCCCGCAAAAGGCATCGACGAGCTCATGACGGCGTGGGACATGGTCGCCCGCGAAGTTCCGAATGCGACCCTCGTCCTCGCGGGCGATGGAGTCTCCCGAGCCAAAGTGGACGTTTGGGCCAAGGGCCGCGGAGAAGCGGTTCGTGTGCTGGGCGGAATACCCCTTTCGGCCATTGCATGCTGGCACGGCGCGAGCGATCTTTTTACCTTGCCGAGCTGGCGCGAAGGCACTCCGAACGCCGTTCTCGAAGCGCTCGCGAGCGGTCGTCCGGTGGTGGCGACCAACGTGGGCGGAATTCCGGACGTCCTCCGTGATCCCGAAGCGGGAGCTCTCGTGCCCGCCAAAGACCCTCGCGCGCTCGCGAAGGCGATCGTCGCGGCGCTCGGGAAAACCTGGGACGCGGAGGCCGTAAAGGCCACGGGACCTGGCACATGGAAAGAGAGCGCAGCGAAGCTCTACGCGGTTCTCGAGGGCGCTTTCGAAGGGGCGCGCCGTTCGCGCTAGAGCACCGAGCAGGTTTTCGGACCGAGGATTTCGCTGGGTTAGCAAGCATCGCTAGGAGCGACGACGACGGATACGACCCTTGGAAGACCCCGACGGGGGGCTCTCGTATCCGAGGAGGAGCGACGATCCTCGAAAGTCCCCGACGGGGGACAACGCGAGGCGCTGCCAAACCGGCGAAAGCCGACGGGATTCAACCTGTTCGGTCCTGTAGGCGCCTACTCGAGGTCGAGGTCCTCGGGAATCGCGACCTTCTTCCAGCGGCCTACGGCCGAGTCGCGCATGCGGGCTTCGCCGCGAGCGATTGCGGCCACGGCCTTGAGCCCTGGATCGTGATCGTAGAGCCACCCGAGCGTGGTCCAGACAAGGTCCTTCTCGTCGTCGGTGGTCTCGCACACGAACTGGTAGTCGCCGTCGCGGAAGCGGCCCACGTACCGGACGGGCTCTTTGCCGCGAACGACTTGAATCGTGGTGAGCGCGCGGCGTGAGTGGGACTCCGGGAAAGGCCACTTCGTGTCCCTAGGACCGGCGTCGGGCCTGCAAAAAACGGGTTGCCGCGCGAGGATGGGGGGCATGACCTTCGGGTCCCACGGGAGGCGCTTTTTCGGATCGGGCCAAATGCACTGGACGGCCGAAAAGGCCTTTTCCCCGCCGAGATGGTGCACGGCCTGGCCGAGATGATCGGCATACGCGCTCTTCGGGAAGCGCGCGAAGGGGCAGGTGTAGCCGGGCAAGATGTTGCGCTTTTTGTCACCGTGCTCGAAGCGCTCGCCTTTGGCCACACGCTTCTCGATGTCGTCCAGCACGTGGTGCATGAGGTCGAGGTCGTCGTTCAGACCGAAGATGACCACCTCGGGATGGTCGTAGGTGACGGACAGGCCCACGGTGTACGCGAACGGTGGGTAGTTCTCGTCGCCGAGGACTTTCGTCACGTGCCACCCGAACTTGTGGAGGTCCTCGGTGACCTTCGACTGAACCTTCCCCTTCGCCATGCCCGCTCCTCGAAAACGTCCGCAGATGCTCCTCTTGGACCGAGCCGAAGCCCGCCCCGGGGGAGCGCGGGCCCGGTATAGGCGCGACCGGGGGCTTCGTCACGGATTCTTCGCGATGCCGGACCTTTGCTACCTTCCGGGGCGATGAAGTTCGAGACCCTCGATCGCCGCATGCGCGTCTACGAGACCGCCCACGACCACTCGGTCTTGCCGGGCCTGCATATGGTCGCGCGCATCGACGGCCGGTCGTTTTCGCAGCTCACCCGCGTCGAGCTGGGCCTCGTGGAGCCCTACGATTTGCGCATGCGCGACTGTATGGTCGAGACCCTGCGGCACCTCGCATGCGGCACGGGATTTTCGATCCTCTATGGGTACACGCAGAGCGACGAGCTGAACCTCTTGTTCCGCAGGGACGAGTCCTTGTTCGGGCGCAAGCTTCGGAAGTTATTGTCGGTTTTGGCGGGTGAAGCGAGCGCCAAATTCTCCCTCGAGCTCGGACGCATGGGGGTCTTCGACGCACGCATCTCGCAGCTTCCCACGGTGGACGACGTGGTCGACTACTTCGTGTGGCGCCAAGAGGATGCCCACCGAAACGCGCTGAATGGGCACTCGTATTGGCTGCTTCGTGGACAAGGCCTCTCGGACCACGAAGCCACCTCGAAGCTGAAAGGCGTGAGTGTCGCGGAGCGAAACGAGCTTCTTTTTCGCCACGGAAAGAACTTCAGCGAGATCCCGGCGTGGCAGCGCCGAGGGACCGCGGTCCGCTGGCGGGACGTCGTCACGACCGGCCGCGATCCACGGTCGGGGGCCGAGGTGGAGAGCACGCGCCGGGAGCTCTTCGTCGATCACGAGCTGCCCATGAAAGAAGCTTACGCGGACTTCGTGCGGGACCTCGTCGTTCGGCAATGATGCGGCTGCGAGGTGGGGTATGAGGGAGTCATGAAGCTTCCGAAGCAGTCTTTTTTTGCACTCGCGGCCATCGGTTGGGTCGACGGCTCGCTCCAACGCGTCGAGGCTACTGGTCTTTTGCGCGCCGCAAAGGAAGCCGAGCTCTCCGCCGAGGACTACGCCGAGGTCGAGGCGTCCACGAAGGTGGCGCAGTCGATCGACGCGATCGACGTGTCGGGCTTCGGGGAATGGGAAAAAGTCCTGACGTATTCGCTCGCGGCGTGGATCGCCCAGGTCGACGGGGTGGTCTCCACGAGCGAGCACACGAGCCTTTTGGCCTTGGGCGACAAGCTCGGTCTCGCGGCGCCTCTTCGCCAGCGTGCCGCGACCGCCGCGAACGACATCGCGTGCCTTCCCGGTGGCGGCCGTCCCGATCTCTACGACTTCCAGAAGCTCGCCGAGCGCCTCAAAGAGCGCATGCCGCACCTTAAATAGTCGATTCCAGCTCCAAACGCGCCAAGGCCGTGGCGGGCGGGAGCACGTCGAAACCAAGCGTGACCGGGTAGTCGCGCACGTTCCCGGTCACGAGGGCGTCGGCCTTTCCGAAAAGGGCCACCTCCACGAAGGCACGGTCGTCCTCGTCGCCGAGCGGCCCTTCGTAGCGCGGCACGTCCATCAGGTGCTCGCCTTTCGCGAGCAGTCGCGCAAGGAGCGATTCGCGCCGCGCCGGCTCGATCTTCTTGAACTTCGGCCTGGCTAGCACGCTCGTGTATTCGTCCACGAGGCGTGGATCGAGCAAGACGATGGCTTGGTCGAGCAGGAGGCCAAGCGCGCGCGCCGGAACGCTGTCTTCTTTGAGCAGCGCCGACACGAGAACGTTGGTGTCGATGACGACGCGCACTCCGCCCTAAAGAAGTGCCGCGGCAAACGTGGCCGCGAGGCCCATGATCGTGTGCTGGGGATTCACGCCGAGGTTGGTCGGAATGACCGAAGCATCGGCCACGACGAGCCCTTCGTAGCCGTGCACGCGGCCGAGCCCGTCCACCACGCTGGTCTTCGGATCTTTGCCCATGACGCACCCTCCGAAGAGGTGGCTCAAAATGGCTATGTACTTTCGCGGATCGAGCGGAGCGTCTTCCAAAAGGCCAATGTCGTTCGCGTCGAGCTTGTACGGCATGCCGGAAATTCCAGGCAAAACGGCCTTTGCTCCGGCAGCGACGTGCTGTTTGGCCACGAGGACCATTCCCTGGCGGAAACGCTCCATATCGGCGCGATCGAGCGTATAGCGCACTTGGGGCTTTCCGAAGAACGACGCGCTCACCGTGCCTTTGGACTCGGCACGAACGGCGTGGCACCACATGGCGACGTGGCGGTACTCGCCAATGCGCTTCATGAGCTCCGTGCCGCCGCCCGAGAGTCGACTGGCCACGAGCTCGAACGGAATGGCGAGGGTCTCGAGCTTCAGCCCCGGATCGTGGCGGAACCCCGTGCTGGCCCAGCCTTGAGTGGCGCCGACGTTCATGTCGACGGGCTCGTCGTAGACGCCGAAGACTCCCGTGCCGGGGTGCGCGCGAAAGTCTTTTCCGAGCGCATCCATGCGAAGGCCCGAGCGCATGAGAAGCACCGGGGACCACGTGGCCGATGCCGCCACGATGACGCCCTTTTTGGCGCGAATGCGGAGCTTGGTGCCCTCGGCGCGGGTCCGCGGGTGAACGAAGCGGCCAATCACTCCCGTGGCGCGTCGTCCGTCGAGGGTGACGCGATCGACGCGCGCCGACGAGACGATGAGGCCTCCGAGCGCGAGGGTCTCGGGGACGTAGGTGACGTTCGTGCTCTGCTTCTTTCGCTCGCGGCAGCCCTGGAGGCACTGGCCCGAGCCCACGCAGCCTTTCACGTAGCGTCGCATCACGTGCGATTCGCGGAAGCCGAGCTTCTGCGCGCCACGAATGGCGTGGAGGTTCGAACGTCCGAGGGCGGCTTCGGGCACCTCTTCGACGGAGAGCTCTTTTTCGATGCGATCTTGGGCATCGCGCACGGGGCGCTTGAGTCCCGTGATGCCGTGCTCGGTCGACCACTTCTCGAAGATGTCGTCCGGGGTGCGCACGCATATGGCGCTGTTGATCACGGTGGTGCCGCCCATGGTGCGCGCTTGCACGATGGGCCAAAGGGCGCGGCCCATGGTGACTTGGGCTCCCCAGTCGTCCATGAGGTCGCGCATTCCTCCGTAGACCGAGTGCGGGTAATGCTCCGGATCGCGCCACGCGCCGGCCTCGACGAGGGCGACCTTGGCGCCTCCGCGGGCCAAGGTGACCGCGGCCGTGGCGCCACCGGCCCCCGAGCCGATCACGACGAAGTCCACCTCGGTGTCGAGAT
>JAYUKI010000120.1:0-5720 GCA_043764595.1 Myxococcales bacterium
GACGACGACGGATACTCTCGTATCCGAGGAGGAGCGACAACGCGAGGCGACGCTAAACCGGCGAAAGCCGACGGGATTCAACCCGTTTGTCGCTCTAGGCCCCACCGATATCGAGATCGAGGTATAACCGACCGCCAACGGAATGGGCTGTCGCATGCGGTGGGAGGCTTTTGCTCACACGACGACGGATACATTTCGCTCGTGGAAATGGCTACATTGGCGCGAGGTTCACCATCGGGGCAAGGCGCGAGACCAACCCCTCGGATGGCGAGCTCGCCTCCTTGCGCGCCTCGTCCCACGAGCGCGATGCCGGCTTCGGCGTCCGCCTTTGCCGCGAACCGACCGAGTGGGATGTGCGTGAGTGATCCTGTTCACTTCGAACAGGCGGACCGCAAGCGAAGCGGCTGGATCGCACCGGCCCACGCGAAGCATGGGCGAAAACGGTAGGCTCGGCGTATGACACTCGACGAGCTCGCCTACCTCACTTCGTCACGCAACGTCTTCGCGCGCCTTCGTTTCGGACTCGTTCGCTACGGCGAGCGCCAGACGTACGTGTGGGACGCAGCGGGCGGCGGTCTGACGTTCCTCGACGAGCTCGGAGGCGTTTTCGTGTCGTTGGGCACGCTACTGGACGCCTTTGACGGCTTCGTCACCCGCGTCGAGAGCGAAGCGGGAGTGGGCACCGATGCGGCCGAGAAGCCCGGCTTCGAAGTGCCACGGTTCGACCGAAGCACGGTGGAGACCATCCTCTACTCCGAAGAGGAGCTCGACGCCTCGGACGCCACCGAAGGGGTTCTTCCGAGCCTTGCATTGCTCGAGACATTGAAGGAGGGATTTGTATCCGTGATGGACGAGCTGTTCAACGCACCATCGCTCTACGACTCCCGCGATCTGCGCGCCCAAAGTTGAGGCCATGCGCGCCCTCCCGAGACCTACTCTTGGAAGGGCGGTCAGCGTCGCTAGGATGCGGTCGTCCTGGCCCGCCTCCCCATAGCGAAGGATCACTGCGGGCAACCGCTGGCGCAAGTACCGCCCCAACGTCAGTAACGGGGAGATTGTCGGGCCGCCCAGAGTGCCTCATCTGCGTGCTCAGAATCGAGAGCATCGAACCCGTAGATGAGGACAATGAAACAGCCAAGGATGATCGGGGATCGCGCTCTTCAGGGCAACTCACTCGGACATTCGTTCCGAGCAACAGCTCGTCAGCCCACGGACGCCTCTTCGCGGCGAGCCCCTTGCTATTGGGCACTACGAGTGCCTCGCCGTTCAGGCGATCCTTCGTCCCATGATGATTCGAACCAGAACGGATACGACGGCCAGCACCAACAATACGTGAATGAAGCCGCCCATCGTGACGTGCATCGAAAAGCCCAAGATCCACATGATGACAAGAATCGCAGCCACGGCCCATAGAATGTTCAACATCTATCTATCCTTCCTTGCGCGAAGACTCGACTAGGACGACTTGGGTTTGTCTGTGGACGCTTCGTCCTTTGGCTTCCCGACAATCTCCTCGGCTCGGTGCTCGGCTTTGTTCGTGAGCTCTCGCGCCCCATGGACCACCTTCTGGGCTGTTTCTTGCGCCGCGTGGGCCACCTTCGTGGCGAGCTCCTTCACGGCGTGTCCTGCCTTTTCGGCGGTCTCCTCCAGGCGATGCTCGCTCTTTTCGGCAGCCTTCGCGGCATCGGCGGCGGCCTCCCCCGCCTTGTGAGCGAGCTCACCGGCCTTTGCGCCTGCTTTGGCAACGAGGTCTTTGGCCTTGGTGGCGGCTCCGTCGATTTTCTTGTTTAGGTCCGTCATATTGATTCCCCGCCTTCTGTTGTGGGTGTTGGTTTGCGGGACTGCACCTTCCGTGCCCGCAACACGCAAGCGCCCCCAGAGCGCCGATTTGGTCGAAGGGTCGAGAATTTCGCGGGTTTGCAAACATCGCTGGAGCGACAAACACGAGCACTGACACGCAGCGCCCGTTAAACGTGCGAAAGCACAAGGGACGCTCTTTTGGGCCAACAGAGGACGGACGTGCATCGTCTGCACCTGTACGCACTGGATGCGTATGTCGCGTCGGCTGGAAGGAATGGCCCACCGCCCAGTCAGGCAGTTGGAGGCTCGACAGCCGAGCTTTTGTCCTGCCCTCATGGTCTTCCATTCCGAGGGACCGGGGCGGGTCGCCTTTTCGCTCGGAATCCTTTGGGACTACCCGCCGCAGCGCGTGGTCGAAGGACAGGTCCGTGCTCTTCCTCTGCCCGAGCTCAACTTCCGCAGGGCTTCCGCTCGGGTTCTCCGCAGGTGGCAAACAGGCCCAAGAGTCTGAACACGTACTTTTTCTCGATAGTTCCGTGATCACGGCTGCTGCTCACTCGCAAAGCGCTTGTCCTCGGCATTCCTTCTGGGACACACGGGCCTTCCGGTCGCCCGCGGGATCGCCTCCCGGTATGCACCGCGCGAGGCAATAGTGCCCATCACCGAGCCGGTCGAGGATTCAATCCTCGACCGGACGCAGGAAGGCTCGGAGGCGCTCGAGCTCGACGTCGAGGCCGCGCGCGAACGCGGGCTCCTTCGGCGCGCGACCGGATACGTAGCCCATATCCACATCGAGCTCGCTCCCCGCCGTCGACACGTTGGCCCAACCGATCGCCTCGTGTCGCCAGAGCAAGGGCAGCGCGTAATACCCGAGCTTCCGTTTCGGCGCTGGAGTGTACGCCTCGAAGCGGTACGCCCACCCCCAAAACAGCTCGAAGCGCTGGCGGTCCCACACCACCGGATCGAAAGGCGTGAGTAGGCGCACGCACTCGGACGATTCGCTCGCGGCAGGGCTTTCGCCGACAGGCCAATACCAGTCGACGCCGGAAACCCGGGCGCGCGGGAGCTCGACGCGCGCGCACGCAACCGCGTTACCCATCTCCTTCGCGAGCTGCGGCGTCGATTGGCGCAGCCGCGTTGCCAAGCCTCCAAGGCTCGTGGAGGGTAGTGGGGCATACTTGCCTATCGCGATCGAGAGGAGCGCCGCCGCGCGTTCGGCTGGCGACGCGTCGAGCGAGGCGGCCTCACGCAGCGCATAGATTCGGATTCCTGCTTCGCGACGGGCGACCCGCAGAAGACCGCAATATTGCATGGCATCGAGGAGGTGCGTCGTGGCCTTCGAGGACCCACCCCAGGCGTTCTTGACCATGCCATGCGCGAGCTCTGCATCCACTTCGCGAGGATGGGCTTCACCTCGTTCCCGCACGAGCGCCAGGACGTCGTCCACACGGGCACGCGTGGCAGCGCTCCACGGTCGCCGGGGAGCTCGAGGCACCATCCACGAAAGGTGACGGCGCGGTAGAAAGCCGTAGTTGATGAAGTGGTCTTCTTCGATCGCAAGCTCCGAATACCGACGCTCGAGGTCGCCCGCTCGGTAGTCCTTCACCCGATGCCTCAGGGTCAGATCCTGAGCACGCGCTGGGGCGCGGATGGGGTCGGCTTGCACGAAACCGAGCCGTTCAATCGCCCGAGCGAGCGTCGTTGGCGCAAAGAGACTGCGTGAGACCGCGTGGTCGCGCAGGTGTCGCAAGGTAATCTGCATTCTTGCCAAAGCGCCTTTCCGCGGAGCCCAATCCGAGGCTCGCTTGGGCGTGCTCTTCTCGAGCTCCGCAGAAGCGCGCTACGCGTGTCTACCACCCCAATGCGCGTGCGCAACAACTGCGACGTCCGCGATCGTGTCGAGGCCGTGCCCGTTGGGCCGGGCCGAAGTGCGCGCAGGCTACTGCACGCTGCCGCCTACGACGGGGTCGTGCATCCGCACTTCGCGAATACGAGCGCTGCGATCGCGGGCGAAACCGCAGCCATGATCGCTGGAGGCGCGGTTGCGGCGATCGGGACTGCGTCCATTGTCGCCGGCGCGTGACGGGTGACCGTGCCCGTTCCCGTTCCGGTCGAGTCCACCATGGTCCCAAGGCGAATGTCGGAGTGAGCTCTCTTGGTCTTCGCTGGGCGTTCCTCCGAACGGCCACCGCAACGAGCGCGCTCGGGCTCGTCCGTCCATATCCCCGTGCTAAATTTAGAGGCTGTTCCATGGCTCATCGCTCTTTCCCCACCACGCTCTCCGCGTGCGGCTTCGCCGCTCTCTTCGCGCTGGCCGCATGCGGTCGCGCGGCGCGAGGCGGCGCGTGCAAGGCCGATGACGGTTGCGAGCAAGGCCTGGAGTGCGCGTCCGGCACGCCCGGTGGAGCTGCATTTTGCACGACGAGGTGCTGGCTGGACGCGCCGAGCTCTTGCCCGCAGGGGTGGAAGTGCGTGGAGCTCGACCACTTCAGTGGCCTGAACGTGTGTGCCAGAAAATGAGCGACGAGAAGGCAGTGCCCTCGCCCGTATCGAATGGCTGGAACGAGTCCGCTGCGGCATGGATTGCCGAGCTCGGCGAGCTGGGTGACTTCGGCCGGCGCTTCGTCTTGGACGAGCCGATGATGGCTTTGGTCCGGCAACGTGCACGCGCGTCCGCGCTCGACGTGGGATGCGGCGAAGGGCGCTTCTGTCGCATGCTCGGGACGCTCGGAATCCGTACGACCGGCGTGGACCCGACCGAGGCACTGGTGGCCCGCGCGCGCGCGTTGGATCACGCGGGAGACTACCGACTCGGAATGGCGGAGCGACTGGACTTTGAAGACCATTCCTTCGATTTGGTGGTGAGCTATCTGTCCTTGATCGACGTCGCGGACCTTCGCACGGCGCTCTTCGAAATGGCGCGAGTCCTCAGCCCCGGCGGCTCTCTGCTCATCGCCAATCTCACCGGATTCACGACTGCGGGGATGGTCTTCGGAGGAAGGCGGCCGCGCGGCGCGGACAAGAAGGCAAGCTACTTGGACGAACACTCGAGCGAGGTTTCCTGGGGAGCTATCCGCATTCGAAACTGGCACCGTCCACTCGAAACCTACATGAAAGGCCTATTGAACGTCGGCCTCCAGCTCCGCCACTTCGCCGAGCCAAGACCGTACGGCGGACCGCCGGAGAAGATCGGTCGTTATTTGAAGGCCCCCTATTTCATTCTGATGGAATGGGCGAAGCCCGGTCCGTGAGCCTACCAGCCCGCGTTTGGACCAAAAGCCCCTCCGGCTGGACGCCCAAGATCCGGAGCTTTCCCCGAGACGGCGTTTGCATAGCCCGTCATGCACGATCGCAGCCACCACAATCCCTGTCTCGAGTTCGCCTATCGGAGGCCGTTGGGGACAATGGCAAGGTTATCGCATGCAAACCGAGGTATGTACATGTGGGGCCTTTGCGAAGCGGCTTTGGCCGCGAAGGAAAGAGCCCGTGGCGCTCGCCACCAGCCTTCAAGGAGCTGAAAAGCAATGCAAAATAAGACATTTCGCCAGCTCCCAACCGGGGTGTCTGGGCTCGACGCGATCCTCGGCGGAGGCCTGCCAGAACACTCTTTCAACCTGATTTCTGGGCCTCCTGGCTCTGGCAAGACCACGCTGGCCCACCAGCTCATGTTTGCCATGGCTTCGCCCGAATATCCGGCCGTCTTCTTCACGGTGATCGGCGAGCAGCCGGCGAAGATGCGACGCCACCAGGAGCAGTTTGCATTCTTCGACGCGGAAAAGCTGGACAAGGCGGTGCGCTTCGTCGACTTGAGCGACGACCTGCAGGCTGGGCACTTCAACCAGGTTCTCGAGCGGATCGAAGCCGAGATCGCAGCCTCTTCACCCGCGCTCGTCTTCGTGGATTCCTTCCATTCCGTGATG
>JAYUKI010000121.1:0-21354 GCA_043764595.1 Myxococcales bacterium
TCGTTCTTCGCCGCTGCCGTCCGAGCGTTTTCGCCCGTCGTGGCCGTCCTCGTGGTCGCGTTCCTCTGGGCGACGGAGCTCTCCCGCTGAGCCCCGCGCGTTTCCGCGAGGCCGAACGAAGCTGTCCGAGCGCCGAATTCGGCGTATCCTTTGGCAACGTCCGGGACCACCGGAGATCCAAAAGAGCGCACGACATGCCCAAGCGTTTGAAGTTCAGCTATTGGTCGGACCCCCTCTGCGTTTGGGCACTCGTCGCCCAACAAAAGCTCGAACGCGTGCTTGCGGAGCTCGGGGAGCATGTTCGTGTCGACTACCGCATCGTGCCCGTGTTCGGCAGTGTGCCCTGGCGCTTCAACGAAGGACCCTGGGCCAAAGACGGCGTAGAAGGGCGAATCGCCGCCACCCGGCGAATTGCCCAACAAGGTGGCCGCGAAGACGTGAGTGGGGAGTGTTGGCGCACGGCCACTCCAAAGACCTCGTGGGCGCCCGCCGTGGCCATCAAAGCGGTCTTTGCCCTTCCGGATGGGCGCGGCGACGAAGCCGGTCCACTCTACCAGAAGGCGCTTCGTGAGCGCTTCTTCGTGAAGGAAGCCAACATTGCGCTGCGCTCGGTGCAGCTCGAAGTCGCCGAGGAGCTCGGTCTCGCGCGCGCGCCCATCGAAGCGCTCCTTGACGATGGCACGGCCCTCTCTGCCTTGTGCGAAGACCACGCCGAAAAAGAGCGGCTCCATCTCCAAGGCTCACCCACGTACGTGTTCGACGGGGGCCGCGCCATGCTCTATGGCAACTTCGCGTATGGCATTCTGCGAAGCACGGTGGAAGAGCTCGTTCGAGGTCTTGCTCCAGGCGGATCGAACTGCTGACGGCCCCAACCGGTGCGGCTCAGCCGCCCGTGAGAAGGTCCGGGGCCAATAGGAAAAGCGCGCCGAACGAGACGAGCAATAAAGCGAGCTCTCGAATGCGACCTAGAGCGACAAACATGATGACGGACCGAGGATTTCGCACGGTTGGCAAGCTGGCGCTCCTGGTACGCGCGAGGACGACGGATAGTCTTCTATCTTAGGAGGAGGAACGACGCGCAGCGCCGCTGAACGTGCGAAAGCCGAAGGGAGTCATCATGTTTGTCGCTCTAGGTTCATGCAGGTCTCGCAACGTCTGGACCGTGGTGGGTAGCCGTTTGGCGCGAAAGGATCGCCGAGTCGTAGCCGTCCTTCTCGGCGCGCTTCATATGGTTTTGGGATTCCGACGGCGGATGCGCCCGAGAGCAAGTGCGAATGCCCGATAGCTCACGATCGACTTCGGAACGCCCACCGAGCTCATCGAGAGCTCGAACGGAGTTTCACCGATGGGTATGCCCTCTGGGCTAGCTCTTTGCTTGAGCCATCTCCCCACGTATCGTTTCACGATGCGTCCTCTTGCTCGGCTGCTCGTCGTCGCTTCGAGCCTCACGTTCGTTGCGTCCCTCGCTCCGCGCGCGCGCGCCGAGGATTGGTACGGTGGGCAGACTCTGGCCTTCGATGGCGCTGCGCTCGGCCTCTTGGCCGCGGGGGTGGCCACCAAGGGCACTCCGCGCAAGGTGTTTCTCGGGCTGTCCCTCGGAAACGTACCTCGTGGCTTCGCCCGTCATCCACGGTGCGCACGAGCGTGGAGGGGCGGCCGTGGGAGCGGTCTTTCTTCGACTCGGTGCGCCACTGGCGCTCGGCGTCCTCGGTCTGGGGATTGGCGCCGCCCAGGGCGAAGGCTTCGAGGGCGTGGGCATCGCGCTCGTGGCGGGCATTGCGGGAATGGCCCTGGGCGCGCTTGCTGCCGCAGGAATCGACGCCGCCGTTCTTGCCCGTGAAGCGGACACGCCGGTCGCCCGAGGGGCTTCGGCGCTTTCCCGAGGCCCCACCTTCTTCGTGCCCTGGGCGTCCGCCTTCTGAGCCGAGGCTCCAAATGCTCGAGCTCGCGCCTCGAATGACCTCCTGCGTAAAGCTCGCACCCCCACCTTTCTCGTAGAATCGCCGCGCGAAAGGGCCGTAGCATCGGTCGGACGGTGCGGCGCATTTTCACGACGGCTCTCTTGTTCGGGACGATCGCTTGGGCGACGAGCGTTCGCGCGGAGTCTGTGGTTCCGAAGGAGGAGCCACCGCCGCCCCAGCCGCGCGACTACTTCTTGAATCCGCCAAAGGGCGGCACCTGGGCCACCTTCGATGCCTACACCGTCGGCGTCCAAGCAAACCTGGAGCATCGTCACATCCTCGAACGCGAAGACTACGCCGCGATCATTCCGCGCATCACGGCCCTTGGCAGCTTGGGGTTTGGCGAGGCAAGCGCTCACGTGGACACGCGATTCCTCTTCTTCAACTTCGGGGTCAGCGGTGGAATGCGTCGAGTCTGGCGCACGTACGCCTTCGGAAATGGCACCGAGGGGACGCGTCAGGCTCGCATCGATATCGACAAGGACAAGGCCTTCACGACCGAAAACTGGGGATTCGCCGAGTGGCGCGCGCGCATGGTCCTGCCCATCCACGAGAACGTCTTCGTCGCCACGGCCGCCACGGTTCGCTACGAAGACTGCCCGGACAACTCCTTCGATTGGTTCCACACGACGATGCACGACGGTGGGCTGCTCGTGCGCTACGACGCGAGCATCCTCTTCCGGCATCCAAGCTTTGGAGCCATCGGTCCGACCTTCCGTGCGATGCAGCTTCCCCGGAAAGGCGGCTACGAAAGCGAGCTGGCCGCGGGGTTCACGTTCGGGCGTCGGTTGGGAATCTTGAAAGAGAACGACCTTCTTCTGGTGAACGTCCTCGCCCGGCCCGGCGACTCGAACTTCGGATTCCACATTTTGCGCTTGCCCATCTTCGCGCTGATTGCCTATCGGGTTTCGTTCGAGTTGTGACAGCCTACCGCCGTGCTCGTTTCCGGAATGACGATCCCGGAAAACCAAAGCCGCCGTACGACCGCTTCACTCTTTGCTCGACCATTCCCAGAACACCGCAGGACCGCCGCCGGCTCGGGTTCCACCAACCACGCCGACTCCCGACACGACCTGGGACGTGTTCTGGAAGAGGTAGTCGTATTCCACCTCGCCTTCGCTCTGTCCGATGACCGGCACCCGCGACGTCGTACGAAGCCTTCGTGTGCCGTCCGCCGAATAGCGCTCGGCCTCGAGGGTTTGGAAGCGGCCATAGGCGAATCGCCCGGCGTACGGATCCGCTGTCGTATTCATTCGATTCAAGAACGCGAGGTGCGGAAGGTTTGCGGCCATGTACGCCGTAAGACGAAGCTCCCTCACCTGGGGCAGTTGGGCCGTTTGGCTCGCGGGCGCGTCCGGTGAGGAGAGAACGCGCGTGCGGCCCCCGTTGTTCACCGCGAGCGCCTCGAAGAGACCATCCGCCACTCCCGAGAAGCTGATTTTCTGCCTCCCGAACGGTCCAATCATGTGCGCGTAGAGGGACGTGCCACTACCGGTCGCGAAATCGCGCAACGCCGCCGGATGCGGCTCTCGCTTGAAATGCAAATCGAGGAACGGTCCGTCGCTGGTCATGCGGACTTCGCCGTGGTCGAGGGTGTGCTCGATACCACCGACCATCAGACTGCCCTTTTCGCATGCAAGCGTTCCCGAGAGGGTACGGCCGTCGGTCGTGCGCACGATGGCGATCTCACCCCTTGCGAAAAGATCCAAGGGCTTTTGCTTCACGTGAATCAGGTTCGGTACGTGAACATAGACCTCGAGGGTTCTTTCCCCTTTTGGCTCGGAGCTCTCTTTCGGCGGCTCGGCCACGCGACTCCGCGCGAGCTTGCCCACTCCCACACCCGAGCCAAGGTCCACGACGTCGCCGAGGCTCAATACTTCTTGTTCGTGGGCTCGCGGAAAGCGGTCCGGGGAAAGGAGCTCGAGCGATTCGATCCGAACGTCCACGCGCTTTACCTTGGGAGCAAGGTCCGCATGCACCCCGAGCTTGCCCGTCATGGCCGCGCGTGGCGCGTCGGGTTGCCCGAAATTGCCCCCGAAAACGAGCATGTCGTGAGCGTCGATGGCAAGGTCCACGGTGCGCGTATCCAGCGAAATCTTTCCAGATCCCGAGACGCTACGATTCGCCTTTTCCCGATCGTGCTCGTGGGCGGCGAGACCCTCCACGACGAGCGAAGCTCCCTCTCCTCGTAAGGCGAAGGCGACTCCGTCGAGGGCACGCGTCGAATCGGGAATGGCGACCCGCCCTTCGCCCAAACGGAGCGAGCCCCGCACGTCGATCGACTCGACCGAGCGCTCTTCGCCTTTCACATGGAGGTTCACGTTCGCCACGAGATCCGAAAAGAACGTGCCCTGGAACCGATAGGGATCGATCTGACGAAGCGAAGGCAAAATGCTGGGCAATGGAGCTTTTGGAGCAGTGATCGCCACCATGACGGGCACCGTTCCCTCGCCATTCTTGGCGGAAAGGTAAGCACGCGGGGGCACCGAAGCCGAGAGCACGAGTCCCGTGCCCAGACCGAGCTTCATGCGAAGCAGATCGAGGTTTCCTTCGAGGTCGAGGGTGGTCGTCAAGGCACCGCCGGCAGCCGTGCGCAGACCTTCCGCCGCAAACTTGGCTTCGAGCGCGGGATTGCGCGCGTGCCCTCTCAGCGTCACGGTGCCACCGAGGTTGGCCGCCGACGGCGCGAGTGGAACGAATTTGGTGAGCGCCGTACGAGGCATTTCGAGCCTCACATCGACCTCGGGATCGGCGTCGTCGAGCTTCCTGACCAAAAGGTCCTTTCCGCCCAACGCCGCCTCTGCACGCGCATTTACCAATGGCGTGCCATAAAATGTGGACGCGAGCGTCGCCGTCGTGTGCTGGTCGTCGAGGTGTGCTTCGAGATTGGCGTCGATCCCGCGGACAGGCCCTTTCGCGAATCCCGCGAGACCCACGAAGAGATCTGCCGCAACGTCTTTTCGCGTTCCGTGGGCGTGCACTGTGACTTTGGCTTTGCCAGCCAGGCCGTCCTTCTTGTCGGCCGGAAGAGGCAGCGCACCAAGGGACGTCTCTGGAACGGTCACGTCCGCCGTCCACGTGAGCGGCGCGGTTCGCGCTTGGCCGAGAGGGCCAAGAAGCTCGGCCGAGGCCACGACGAGCACCGGCGCGCTGCCCTCGAGGGCCGAAATTTCGGCCTTCGCAGTGAGTCTGGAGCCTTTGGGAACCGGCTCGAGATGCAGTGCGATGTCGGCCTTTTGGGTTGCGGGCGCGAGCGCCTTGACGAGCGCGCCTTCGACGACGATGTGCACTTCTCCGGTGGGACGCGCCGCCGTGCCGGAGATCTCGGCATGAATCGAGGCCGTCGCATTCGGCAGCTTCTGGGCCATCTCCGCCGATAGCAATGGCGCAAAGTCGGAGAGTGGCCTCTTCGGAACGTCGACGGAAAGAGAAAGTGGCGCACCACTCGAAAGTGTCTTTTGCGCGATATGCCCCTTCGCCACGGTTCTGAGGAGCTCGCGGCCCTCCCGGTCTTCGAGTTTGACGTTCGCGTTCACCGCACCGGAGCGGCTCGTTCCGTCGATCGCGAGGCGACCCGCGCCATCGGCGAGGCGAGCTCCCAAGGTAAAATCTGCGTCGGGCGAAGCCACCGGACCTGTGACGTGCACTTTGCCCGAGACGGTTCCCGAAACCGGCAACGGCTTCCCGCGAAGCCGACCGACCGTATCCAGGGATAGGCCTTCGACCACCAACGTCGTATCGATCGTGTCCGCCCGAAAGCGTTTTTCGCCCTTGCTCGGATCGCCGGCAACGAGGCTCACGCGTCCAGTGGCGTGCACCATGCCACCGACAGCGCCAAGGGTGAGATCGTCCACGTGGACGGAGAGACCCTTGTCGGTCGTGCCGTCGATACGAAGCTTCACGGGCCGTGCGATGGACACCGAAGCAAGGAAAGGCGAGCTAGGGGTGGCGATCCCGGCTTGTTTCAGCGCCGCGAGAGTGACCCCGAGGGATCCTTTGGTCGAGACATTGGCGGCGACGTTCTTGGTTTCGGGCTCGTAGCGCACGTCGCCGCGGACCTCCTGGCCCAACGCGTCGATGGCGACGGAATCCAGTGTCACCACGCGGTTCGCATAAGTGCCCGAGACGTCGAGCCTCTCGATCGCGACGTCCTTCACGGTCGTCTTCTCGAGATGTAGGGCAAAACGGGCGTCCAAGGCGGCTTGGTCCTTGCCCTTCCCGCTCGCCGTAAGCACGAGCGCCCCAATGCGAATTTCGGGCACGGTCTCGACGGCGACGACCCGTCTCACGTCGAAGTTTCGAGTCGATAGGGTCGCGGAAAATGCCTTCTCTTTGGCGTCGAGGGTGCCGTCGAGCTTCAACGTTCCGCCGGCCGTACCGAGAGTGAGACCGAGTCCGAGTTTTTCGGGAGGCCCATGGGCACGTACGTCCAAGGTCACGTCGCTCGCGAGCAGCTTCTTTTCGGCGAGCGTATTGACCGCTTCGGCCTCGATCTTGAAGGTCGTGAGCTCGAGCTTCTGTTCGCCCTGGAGCTCGCCCTCTGGCGTGCGGCGCACCTCGGCTTTCACCACGGCAAGGGACAACGCTGCGATCTTCAAGGCTTCGGCGGCCACGTTGAGCTCGCCTGGCGCGAGGCGCAAGGACACAGGCGGGAGCCCCAACACGACGGGATACGGCTTTTTTCCGTCCCGAGAGAGCTCGACGTTTCCCGAAGTGGGGCCGAACGTCACGTCGCCCGAGCCGGCCACGAGGGCCACGTGCACCTTCGTCGCGAGCTCCCTGGCGGCGACTTTGGTACCTGGTTTTTCGAAGTCGACTTGGGCTACGCCGAGCGCCAAATCGACGGCAAAGGCTTTCGCATTCGGCTTGGCGTCCACGCTCCCGCCGAGCGAAACCCCACTTACGGCCACCTTGGTGCCGTCGGGTTTCGTGAGGGAAAATCCGACCTCGCCCACGTCGAGTTTTTGGATCACGACGTGCTCGACGGACTTCTTTTCCAGGAACACCGCGGTAAGGTTCGTGCGCCCGTCTTCTTTGGCACGCACGTCGACGCGTACTCCGTGGACCGACAAGGACTCGAGAGTCGGAGTCCCGCCCAAAGTCTTCTGCCAGCCGGGAACGATGGTGACCTTTTCGACCGTAATGGCCTCTTTCTGGTCGTTCCCCCAAATGGCAATCTTCTCGAGGTCAATCCCTTTGGCGAGGGAAAACTTGAGGGCCCCGACCGTCGCCTTCGTGCCGACCCGCTCGCCAAGACGCTGCTCGACTCGCGCCCGTAGGAGGGCCTCGCCTGGCGGCGTATGGAGGAACCCGACGAGGACGACGGGCGTGGCCACGACGCCCAAGAGCCCGCGCAAGAGGTAACGCCGCAAGCGAGACCCGGATGGTTTCGACTCCTGATTCGGCGCGGTCGTTTCTGCTGGTTTCGTTTCCTGGGTCATCAGAACGCCTCTCCGATGCGCGCGAAAACGAGCAGTCCACGTTCCGTGAGGCGCCCGGCTTCGACGAAACGATAGCTGATGTCGACCGAAAGCGGCACATACCAGAGCCGCAGTCGAGGACCGAGCCCCGCGGCTATGGCCAGACCCTCCTCGAACGGATTGGCTCGCCGTCCGGCACCGCCCGCGTCGACGAAGATCGTGAACCCCGCCTGCTTCAGCGGCGGCAAGAAGCGGAGCTCCAGGGACGCTTCGGCAAGCGACAAGCCTCCCGTGAATTCGTTTCGGCACACCGGTGGCGCGTTCGGTTCCGTCCCTGGCGCGCACGTGGTGGCGATGGGCGACAAGCGATCACGGCCATAACCACGCATTCCGAACGAGCCACCGCCAAAGAGACGCGGGCCGAGTGGGACGCCGCGCTCGTCGTACCCGAGCACCCACCCGGCGGATGCGCGTGCCGCGAGGGAAAAGCTGGTCGAGAGCGGCAAAAACCCGCGAGCTTCGGGCGCGATCTGAACGTAGCTGTTCGAGCGCTCGCCCGGCATTGGGCTGGCCGTGGCGCGCAAGGCCAGCAAGTGCCCACTCGTCGCTTCCACAGGATCGTTCCGAGCATCCCAGACGAGCGCGCTTCCGATCTCGGCGCCAATGTACGTGTTGTCTTTCGCGAGAGCCAAACGCGCCCGCTCCGCGTCATCGAAGGGGCCAAAATCAATTTGGCCCGCCATTCGGAAGTACGCGTCTACGTCGAAGAACAGCCCTTTCGCAATCGTGGTGCGAAGTCCAGGGCCCACGGTGACCTCCCGTAGGTGGAAGCCCGGATACAGGACGTCGCGGTAGCGTGCCGAAAGGCGCCCATCTCCCGTGCGTCCGACGAGCCCGGGCCGAACGTACCGCAGCAAGAGGTCGCCATAGAGGCCGGTGGGCTGATCCGTGTCTCCGCGCCAGAGGTATCCGAATCCGATGCGCCCACGGACGATGAGATGGTGCTGCGAGCCGAAGACGTTCCGGAGCTCGAGGTTCGCGCCGCTCGTGAGGTCGATGCGCGTCGGATCGAATTCGGCCGTTCCACGGAGCTTGATCTTCGCCGTGGGCGCTTCGTCGACGTGCACGACGAGATCGATCTTTTCGTCGATGACGCGCGGCAGGAGGTTTCCCGAGTCGTCGATGCGCTCGTCCGGAATCGTTCCTCCGGAGTCTGGAACGTCGCCGAGGTACTGTTCGACGTCGGCATTCGACGAAACGACGACTTGGGTGAACGCTCCCGTGTCGAGCAAGTCGTTTTCCGCGCGATCACGTGCAGAGAGCGAGTAGGGATCTCCCGGCCCCAGACCGAGGCGATCGCGCACGTCGACCTCGGAAACGTGCTTCGCGCCCTCGATGCGAATGCTCCCAACCACCGTGCGCGGTCCAGGGTCGCAGAGGTAGACGACGTGGACGGACTTCGCGCTTCGGTCGAGGTACGTCCGGACGTACACGCGCGCGTGCCCATAACCGTGGCGCGACAGCTCGGCCGCCATTTCGTAGCGAACGATGCGCAGCACCTCGAGGTCGTAGGGCTCTTGCGGTTTGGCTTTGCGAAAGGCGTCCAGCGTGATGCCGTCTGGCAGTCCTCGAAAGGCAAGCTCAGTAAGGGAATAGGCTTTCCCCGAGTCGTACGCGAACGTCAGCGAGGCCTTCTTTTTTGCCTCGTCGAGATGGACTATGGGGTCGTCGACCGTCGCGTCGAAGTAGCCTTGGGTCGCCAGGTACGTCTGGATACGACGACGATCCTCGGCCACACGAAACGGGTTGTACTTCCGCGGCGTGAAGAGAGCCGTGGCCGCACGCGAGCCGAGCTTGCCGTAGAGGGGTCCGATATCGACGTCCACCGAGCCAGGCTTTGGCACGATCGTCACGCGGGTGAAGGCGATGTCCGTCTCGCCGGGGACCTTCTCGGCCGGAGCCTGCGCGCACCCCACCGCAAAAACGGCGACGAACGGCGCAACGCGAAGAAGCGAAGCGAGCGCAGCAGCAACGGCACGGCGGGAACCCATCGCGAATGACACCGTCGTGGATAGTCGCCCGACTTCGGCCGACAAATCGAGCGCTCTTCGTCTTTTCGGACACCCGTTGCGCGTCGCGTTGTCCGGACGGACCCTCGTGCCAGAGCCCAGCCTTCCTCGCCGCCTTCGAGCTTGGAGGAGCTTTCGCCGTCTCAAGGGGCGAACGGCCGCATTTTGCGGCGTCGGAGGACCGCGTCCACGCTTCGTGTCGTGGGAGAAGTGCCCCGTCGTTCGGCGTCGTTTCCACGCCTCTTGACGGGCGAACGCGAGGCGTGTAGCCAACTGAATCGCGATTCATTCGCGCGAATTTTCCTCTCCCAAACTGAAGGCATGGAGGTCGTGATGGCCGTCGATATCAAGAAGCTGTTCAACGAGGAGCTCCCGGCGGCGCTGGCGAAAAACGCCGATGACGCGAAGACGATCGGCGCGAAGTACCAGATGAACATCACGGGCGAGGGCGAGTGGGCCATCAACGTGAGCGACTCTGGCGTCTCGTGCGTCCCCGGAAACAACCCGGCCGACTGCACGATCACGATCGCGGCCGAAGACTTCCAGAAGCTCATCGAGAATCCCCAAGCCAACGGCATGCAGCTCTTCTTCGCTGGCAAGCTCAAGGTCGCGGGCAACAACGTTCTCGCGATGAAGCTCCAGAAGCTCTTTTCCTACAAATGATGGCTCCTCGCGTCGCTCCCACGGAGCGCACGCGGTAGCCCCGCGAAAGGCCCCGCCGGCTCGTCCATGCGGGGCTTTTTCGCGACATTTTGTCGATCGATCGCTCTCATCACGCAAGGATCCGAAGCATGCAGCCGCTCCAAGGAGTCAAAGTCCTCGATCTCACGCGCTTGCTCCCGGGTCCTTTTGCGTCCCTCGTGCTCGCCGATCTCGGCGCGCAGGTCGACAAGCTCGAGGACGCGCAGGGCGGGGACTACATTCGCCATATGCCTCCGTACATCGGTGAGGCGTCGGCTCTCTTCGTCGCATTGAACCGCAGCAAACGAAGCTGTGTACTCGACCTGAAGAAGCCCGGGGCCCAGGCCGCGTTCAAGAAGCTCGTGCGCTCGTACGACGTGGTCTTCGAGCAATTTCGTCCAGGTGTGCTCGCCAAGCTGGGCCTCTCCCACGAGACGTTGCTGGCCGAAAATCCCCGTCTCGTCGTGTGTGCGCTCACCGGCTACGGCCAGGATGGCCCCCTCGCGAAGCGCGCCGGTCACGATCTCAACTACCTCGCCCGGGCCGGCATTCTCGGCTTCCAGGGCCCATCGAGCGGTCCCCCGCAAGTGCCAGGATTCCAGCTCGCCGACGTGAGCGGTGGTCTTTGGAGCGTCCTCGGCATCGTGTCCGCTTTGTACGAGCGGGAACGCACCGGCAAAGGTCGGGTCGTGGACGTCGCCATGATCGAGACCAGCCTCGGATTCGCCACCTTGGGTTACGGCTCGGTGCTCGCAGGGCAGGCCTCGGACCGCGGGAACGAGCCCCTCACGGGAGGCATTGGCCCCTACAACACCTACGCCACCAAAGACGGTCGCGCGATGACGCTCGCGGCCCTCGAGCCGAAGTTCTGGATGGGGTTTTGCCAAGCCGTCGGACTGGAACCCGACATGGGGGCCCTGATGCCCGGGCCGCACCAGGCCGAGCTCGTTGCGAAGCTTCGGGCCATTTTTGCCGAGAAAACGCTGGCTGAATGGGTGCAGTTTGCAAGTGACAAGGACGTCTGCCTCGAGCCCGTGCTGACTCCCGAAGAGGCCACCCAGGATCCACACCTCCGTGCGCGTGGTGTCTTCTTCGATCTCGACACCCCGAGCGGCAAGCTCCCGCAGATGCGCCTTCCCCTCACGCCTCGCGACAAGACCCATGGCCCTCCGCCGAAACAAGGCGAGCATACCCAGGCGGTCCTGCGCGAGGCGGGCCTCTCCGACGACGAGATCGCGGCGGCCACCGCCTGACGCGAATCAGCGCTTCTTTGGAAGCTTCGGGGCTTTGGCAAGCGGCGCAGACGCGGCCGCGTTTCCGGTCGTGCGAGTGAGCTGCTTCAGGGTTCTTCCGGCGGCGCAGTCTTCCTTCAATGTCGCGAATCGTTTGGCGCGGGTGTCGGCTCGTTTCGCCGAAACGACCCAATGGAGCGCGGTGCGGCGGTACCACGGCGGACACGAATCGAAGAAGGTGGCGGCCTTCGGATCGCTTCGAAGCGTGGCGTCCTCTTCGTGCGAAAGTGCTGCATCCTCGGTTCGTTCGAACGAATAGACGGCCGTGCGCTCGGCCGAGCGTGCCGCGAACGCCCGAACCCCCGCAGGACGCATTTTCCCAGCACTCTCGAGTGCGGAAACCTTGGCGACGTTCACCGCGCTCCAGATGCTCGAAGCCTTTCGTGGGGTGAATCGAATGGAATAGGCCTCTTCGCCCAGGCTTCGTCGTACGCCGTCGATCCAGCCGAAACAGAGCGCTTCGTCCACCGACTCGGGCCACGTCATCGAAGGTTTGTCGGAACCCTTCTTCCAGAATCCGACCAAAAGCTCCGTCTCACGCTCGTGGTTTTTCTCGAGCCAAGCGCGGAAGCGATTCGGGGTGTCGAAATACCGCGGTTCCATTCCCCCTAGCGTAGGCGGCGACGCACCTCGTGTCATCCGCGGACCCGTCACCTGGGCTCCGCGAAATCGACGCACGAGGAAATGTTCCTGCGCCTATCTTTGTCGTCAAGGAACCGCTCCGTGGACTCCCCCGAAGACGAAAAGAGAGCCACTGGGTCGGCCATCACCGCATGGCTTCGGCGCGCCCCGGTACCGGTGTTCACGGCCTATTGCGTGACGGCGGCATTCTTCGCGTACTTCTGCATGTACGGCTTTCGAAAGCCCTTTGCCGTTGCGACCCTCTCCGGACAGGTCGTCCTTCCGTGGTTGGGTGCCCTCGATCTCAAGGCACTCTTCATCCTCGCGCAGGTTCTTGGCTATTGCGCGTCGAAGTTCTTGGGGATCAAAGTTGTTTCCGAGATTCGCGCCTCGCGCCGAGCGCTTGCGATCCTGGGGTGCATTTTCGTAGCCGAGGTGGGGCTCGTCCTGTTCGGAGCACTGCCCAGTCCGTATTGTGCGATTGGAATGTTCCTGAATGGCTTGCCCCTAGGAATGATTTGGGGTCTCGTATTCGGGTTTCTGGAAGGGAGAAAGGTAAGCGACTTTCTCGGTGCCGGGCTGTCGGCCAGCTTCATTTTGGCGAGCGGGTTCGTCAAGTCGGTCGGAAAGTCCACGCTCGACTCCGGAGTCGGGGAAAGGTGGATGCCGGCGATCGTCGGGCTGATGTTCGCTCCACCACTCTTCGTGTCGGTGTGGTTTCTTTCCCAGGTGCCTCCGCCCACGAAAGAGGACGAAGACGCGCGAACGAAGCGTGCGCCCATGAACGCCCGCGAGCGTCATGCCTTCCTGCGGGCCCACGCCCCGGGCCTCGTCGCGCTCGTCGCAGCGTACGTCGTGCTCACGGCACTCCGCGATTTTCGCGACAACTTCGCGCGTGAGCTGTGGGACGCCCTTGGCTATGGCGAAAGGCCCGCGGTCCTTGCCACTTCGGAGATCCCGGTTGCCATCGGGGCGTTGTCGGGAGTGGCCCTCATGATGGCCATTCGCGACAACCGAAAAGCGCTTCTCGCGACCCACGCCCTCATGACCGCTGGCGCCGCGCTGGTGCTGGGAAGCACGCTGCTCTTCCAACTGGGCATCGTTGGACCGCTGCCGTGGATGATTGCCGTCGGACTCGGTCTTTACGTGGGCTATGTGCCGTTCAACTGTGTCTTGTTCGATCGCTTGATCGCCAGCACGGGCTCCGTGGCCACGGCGGGTTTCCTTATCACGTTCGCCGACGCTTTCGGGTACCTCGGCAGCACGGGCCTTTTGCTCGGCAAGAGCCTGGGCAAGCCACACTTGCCGTGGCTATCGTTTTTCCAGGGCTTTTCGTACGTCGGTGCCATCACGTGCATCGTGTTGTTCGCCTTCTCGGCGACGTACTTCGCGCGGGCCAAACGCGCCAAACCAGCGGTCTCGATTGCCCAAGACCGCTGATCGATCGACGCGAGTCACGTCTCTTGCGAAGGCGTCAGGGCTTCGGAGGCGCGGGGGTGGTCGGTGTCGTTCCAGGCGTGGCGGGCGTGGCTCCAGGAGTCGTCGGGGCCGACTCGGGCTTCGGCTGGCCTTCCGGCGCTGCTGCGGGCGGGCAGGTCGGGCACTCGGGGCACTTCTCTTCGGCCTTTTTCGGCGCTGCGTCGGACCACGCGTAGATGATGCTCATTGTGGTGTTGGTGTCGAGCTGCTGCTTTCCGGGAATCGGCAAGCGGTCGTAGCGGGCCGAAAACCCGACCCCGAGGGAGAAGCCGAAGTCGAGCTTGGCCGCCAAGTTCGCATCGAAGTTCACGCGGGTGTCGGCGCTGCCGAGGTCGGTTTCGACGAACGATTGGAGGAGCTCGACGCCGGTCGAGAACGTGACGGCGCTGTTGAAGTTCCTTCGGTATCCGAGATAGCCACGTGCCGAGTGATCGGTACGGGTCGCGGCGAAAGGCGGAGTGCCAATCGGCGAGTCTTTTGGCGGCTGCCGTCCGGTATCGTTACGAGCATCGAACTGGAAGTCGTAACCGAGCTCGGCCCAGATGGACTGCGCTTCGTCCTTGTAGGCGATGACCTTCAAACCGGGGTCGAGGTTCAGACGGAATCCGATGCCCTGGAACCGGTCGTGACGTCCGGTCGCGAGCAGGAAGCCCGCGAGGTTGTCGATGAAGTAGCGGTCGTAGCGGAGCTTGCCCTGGATGTTTTGCGCGGTGGGCGTCGAGGGATTCGGTGCAACCGTGCTCTCGCCGTAGTTCCCGAGGAGTCCGATGAGCACGCCGTTGTCGCCGCGGCGCATGTCGAACTGGCCATTTAGCGTCAGCGCGACCGTCTTCGAGTTACCCGTCGTGACGAGCCCGCCGGCCGAAAGGTTCATGTTGGTGGTGTCGCTCGAGGGCTTCTCGAGCTTCGGCGCGTCGCCCGGTCCCTTTGGGCCAGCGACGAGCGCTTTGGCGTCCGGCGGGGGGGCTGCGGCGCCAATGGCGGGCGCGGTCTGCGCGAAGAGTGTCGTGGCGAAGAACGCGTTGGCAAGGACGATGGATGTGGTGATTGAAAGGGTTCGCATGAAGAGCTCCGGAAGAGGGAACGTGCGGCCCCCCGGCCGCGATGGGTTGCCCAGAAAGCAAGAAGCGGGGCACCCAACGCGGGCACGAATACCACGGAAAACTCACATGCGTAGGGCGCGACGCGCTGCTCGCGGCCCGCATCGAGGTGAGGTGCCGTCACCTCGAATCTGCAAGTGGCGCGCAACGCGTGCGCAGGCCACCGGAGCCGTCATTGTGGTTAGCTTGGGGTGACCCTTTGCGTCAGCGCGATTTGGGCCGCGCCCTTCGTGCGAGGCCGCCCGCGTGTGCGAGTTCTTTCGCCAGAAGCTCGCCAACGAGCCGGACCCGCGGAACTTGTAGCGCTCCCTTGGATGCGACGAGCGACGTGCGGCTCGTTCGAGCGGCGCCGAGATCCAGTGTGAGGGGAACGAGCCGCGAAGGCCGTGAGAAGCGATGGCCCGAACGGGAAAGGGCGATCGCGCCGACTCCTGCCTCTGCAGCGGCCATTTGTACGAGGAAACTGTCGGACGTAAAGACTGGTGAAAAGCCCGGCAAAATGGCCGCAAGCTGGGGATTGGGCGGAAGTACGTCGTACGGTGGACACCAGCCCACGAAGTCCACGTCCGAATATCCGTACTTCGGAGGAAGCTTTGCCGCATATTCGGGAGTCGCAAAAAACGCCACCTCTTGTTCGATCGCACCCAGTTGGACCAAGTCGCCTTTGGCGCGGGACGTGGGGCGGATCGCCAAATCGGCCTCACCGCGGGACAGGTCGAGCACGCCGACGCTGGAGAGAACTTCGAGCGAGACGTCGGGGTGTTTGCTCTTTAGCCAACCCGCGAACGGTGCCAGAAAATCGAACGCCACACCCGGGGCAGCGGTAATTCGTACGATCCCTTTTGGCCCCCCCTTCGGGTCTGCGGCCGCCCGCGCCAGCTCCGCGGCCCACTCTGCCATGCGCCTCGCGGGCTCGAGCAAGCGCGCGCCACGCGAGGTGAGCACCACCCCTTGGGCTTGACGTCGAAAGAGCGCAAACCCGTGGTGGCCCTCGAGGTCGGCGAGGCGTCGACTTACGGTGGGCTGCGCGATGCCGAGGCGCTTCGCGGCTTTTCCGAGGCTCCCGCTCTCTGCCACCGCCAAGAAGAGTCGGGTGTCTTCCCAAGAGGCATCCATATTCGTATGGATTCATAGCAAAATGTACCCTCCCGTGCCTATGAGCACATGGGTACACCTAGGGCATGCGTCTCCGAAAGAACCTCACCCGCTTCGCCGCCGCCCTCACGCTCGGCGCCTTTTCCCAGGCTTGTGCGGTCTCCACGCACCCGCATGCTCCGGATTCGGCCGGCCTCCCGTCCCGCACGAAAGACATGGTCTCGTCGCTCTCGACCCCTGGGCCTTTGACCGTAGAAACGGTCACGGCGGCGACGTGGGCCGTTCCGCGCGAAGGGCTTTTGAACTTGGATCACCCGCTCGCGAAGTCGAACCACCTCGAAAAGGGCGACGAGCCCATCGAGGTCTATTTTCATGTCCTGCGGCACCCACGGCATGGAAAATTCCTCGTCGACACGGGCTTCGAGCGCGCACTTCGCGACGATCCGAGCCACTCCGCGATGGGAAGTCTCGTTCGCTCCCAAATGGGGATCGAGAAGCTGCGTTTCATGTCTCCGCTCGGGGACTACCTCGCGGCGCACACCGAGCCGCTTCGTGGCGTATTCCTGACCCACGCGCACCTCGACCACATTGGCGGAATGCCCGACCTGCCGAAAGAAGTGCCCTTCTACACCGGCAAAGGAGAGCTCGACGAGCGAGGATTCTTGAACTTCTTCGTGCAGGGCTCCACCGACCGTTCGTTCGACGGTCTAGGCCCGAGTGGCGAGTGGCGCTTTCGTCCGGATGCCGATGGGTACTTCGATGGAGTCGTCGACGTGTTCGGTGATCGTTCTCTGTTCGCCATTTGGGTTCCTGGGCACTCCGCCGGAAGCACGGCATACCTGGCTCGAACGGTGACCGGGCCGGTGCTCATGGTAGGGGATGCTTGCCATACGCGGTTTGGATGGGAAAATGGCGTAGAACCAGGCGACTTCTCCTCGGATCGCGCGCGGAGCGTCGGAAGCCTCGTGCGTCTTCGGAAGCTCGTGGTCGCCTACCCGAACATCGACGTTCGGCTTGGTCATCAGGCCCTCTCCGTCTCCGGAAAAGCCATGGGCAAGGCGCCCGACGCCGTGCCGTCGGCAAGGTGACGCGAGGCCTTCGCTTCGACGTCGTCGTCGTGTTCGTCGGCTCGCCGCCCCGAGCGGCTCGTGGTACCCGTAGGGCATGGATCGCTCCGACCTTATTTCGTTTTTGCGCGCCCAGATGTGGGCCGTCGAGGCCTCGGTGTCGGTGCACGGCACTCCTCAGGCGGCCGTGATTGGCATCGCCGTGACCGACGACCTCGAGATTGTGTTCGACACCTTCGACGACGCACGAAAAGCTCAGAACTTGCGACGAAATCGCAATGTCGCTCTCGTCGTTGGCTGGGACGAGGGTCGCACCGTACAGCTCGAGGGACTCGCGGACGAGCCAAGCGGCGAAGACTTGGATCGCGTCAAAGCAACGTACTTCGCCAGGTTTCCCGATGGAGAAGCACGTGCGGCAGCAGGCAACGTGGCGTACTTTCGCGTCCGTCCGTCGTGGGTTCGCGTGAGCGATTTTCGAGCCACCGAGCCCGTCGTCACGGTCATCGATCTCGCACGCGGCTAGCCTGGTCGACGAGCCTCCCCAGTTTGCGGTCACCCACGTTTTGGCGTGGCCGCGACGCGGGTCAGTTGTTCGAGAAGAACTGCCAGACGCCGGCGGCGGACCCCGTCCAAAGGGTATGGCCTAGTCCAGGAATGGAACAGAAAACCACGGGTTTTGTACCACCGTTTTGGCGTTGGCAAGGCGAGGGGGACGTGGCCGTTTGGCCTGCCGTCGATTTGGCTGCCGCGCGCCAGTAAGCGAGGGACTTCTGCCCTTCGGTGATGTTCACGGCGCCGTCGCTCTGGCCATGGACGATGAACGCCGGCAGCGCTGGGCCCACCTTCAAGCTGCCCGTAGCCGGATCGAAGTCGGCACCCGCGATTCCGAATGGACCTCCGCCGGACATCGGCGCGATACCGCGGAGGGCGCTTGGGCGCCATCGGCCGAGCTGGTTGACGAAGTACGCGCCTCCGCTCATGCCGTGGGCGTATACGCGAGCGGAGTCGACGCAATACGTGGTGGAGAGGGCCGTGACCATCGCGTCGAAGAACGAGACGTCCGCATTCTGCGGAGGGTTTCTGTCCTGATCGAAAGAGTGTCCGTTGTTGGCGTTCGTTCCATTGGGCCACACGAAGATGGCGTTCGTGCCGCCTTGAGCCTCGATGGGAAAAGACGTGCGGTATGCCCCGCCGTTGCCGCCATCGCCGTGGAAGCCGAAGACGAGAGGATAGCGTCGCGTTCCGTTGTAGCCCGCAGGAACGTTGACGGCGTAGGTGCGATTGGCCGTTCCGACGCGCACGGCAAGGCTCGCGATGAAGCCCTTCTGTGGGTTCGCCGTCCCGCAAGAGCCGGGGGGCACGACCACGAGGCCGGCATCTCCCGAAGCCCCTCCGTCCGCTTCTTCTTCGCCCGGCCCGCCATCTTCACCGCTAGGGGGAACGTTGGTTCCGGGAACCGTCCCAGTGCCCGACGGACCGCCGGTCGGATTCGACGGTGGGCTGGAAAACGTGGACGTTCCGCTGTCCTCGTCCGTCGTGCTCGATGCCGAGTCGGTGTCTCCGCAGGCCAATCCGAGGACGGAGGCCGTGGCGACGAGAAGGATGGGAGCGGCGAACGAGAAAAGCGGCTTCGGTGCGGTCAAGCGATCTCCTGAGTCCCCCAAGAACGACACTCCGTAGAGCGCCGCGTCCAGCATACGCGCGATCCGCCGAAGTGCACATGAAGAGGCCATCGGGTGGCGTTCAGGTAAGTAGAAGTGAGCCAGCTTAGACGCGGTCGAAATGAGTGCGCCAGATTCCGTCGAGACCGCCGCGAGGCAGGTGCCCGAGGAGCGAGCACCGGAAGCCTACTCCCGTAGTCTGAGGAGCGGAGAGGCCACCTGCCGCAGCGAGAGGATCGACGGGAGATGGCACACCCATTTCGACCGGGCGCCTTAGGGGCAGGGATTTGGCGAAACGTAGGGCACAAGCTCGGGACGGGCCGGAATGGGTGGACGTGCTTTGGGTGGGACCGCCGCATCGCGTAGCGGCTCAGGCGCTCCCGCATCACGAGGCGCTCCTCCTTCGGACGTGCCGCCTTCGGCGACGGCGTCTGCGCCCCCGTCCGACGAGGGAATGTGGCTTGCGCGCGCGAACGCGAGGAGATCGGCCATCGAGCCGTTGAACGTGTCGAGGTCCACGTTTCCCGAAACCCCTGCGATGCGGCCCGACTCCGAGCTTTGCCAGAACACCCAGCTCGTCCACCCCGTCGGCATGAGGGGGCACGTTGCACCGTAGTTTGCGACCCAGAGCGGGTACGCCGAAAACGTATTGCCGGTCACGTTCGACATGAAGTTTGCCGTGTACACGAGTGGCTTCACGTGAAGCTCGGCTTCGACCCGGGCGAGCCAGTGCTGCGCCAGTGCGGCGACAGTGGCAGGAGCAAGACCGTCGAGCGTCTCGAGGTCGAGCACCGGGGGGAGATCGTCGGTCGTGAAGCCCGAATCGCGAAGGGTTCGCACCAGCACGTCGACTTGCACGTCGACATCACGCGCCGGCCAAAAATACTGATACGCCCCTCGAACGAGGCCCGCATTTTTCGCCGCGGGCCAGTTCGCCGCAAAGCGTGTGTCGACGTTCTGACCCGAGGACAGCCGCAAAAACACGAATCCCGCGCCGGCTCCGGCCACCTGCGTGAAGTCGACGTTGCCTTGCCAAGACGAGACGTCGATGCCGGACACGGTTATCGGCCCCGCGCACGTGCGGAGCGACTGGGACGTCGAATCGATGCATGCGGGTCGATCCGTCTCGCATGCCGCAAGGGCCACGGTTGCGAAAGCAACGGTTGCGACACAGGCGCTTCGCCACGTCCGGCGGGAGAGAATCACGCGCGTATCAGAGCTGAGAAGCAGCAGCGCGTCGAGCCACCTTTGCTTGAAAGTGGATGTGCGGTCATGTGAGCCTCTCGCGTCAGTGTGGGAGACTGGCGCGAAGCCACGGCACACCCTCGATGGCGAATGCGCTCGACGCACCTGCTCTTGTCTCGGCGAGATGCGCCGCGTTCGTGTCGTGAGCTGCCTCGAACACGAGGCCTCGCCGCCCTTCCAGCGCGAAGCGAGCACCTCCTCGATTTCGTGCTTCGCGTCCGCGATTCGTCCCGCCCGAACGTAGGCCTGCGCAAGTCGTGTGCGCGCCTCGCCATTGGGCCTTAAGTCGCGGTTCTTCTCGCCAAGCGAAACGGCGCGCGCAGGATCCTTATCCACTCGAAGCATGTGCTCGAGCGCGTGGCCGTAGCTGGCTTCGGGAAAGCGCGCGAGCCTGTCTTCGTAGTAGGAGGATTCGCAGGTGTCAGGAGTGACTCATGGTGGAGTTTCGGTATGGCTCGTAAGGCCCGCCGCAAAATAAGTCGATCGAATCGGCGTCGAGGCGCCCCTACGGCGAGGCGAAAATTCGCCGACATACTGCGGTATTTCTAGAATTTTCAACGCTGCCGTTGGGGATGCTTCGGCGGCGAGTCGACGACTTCTTTTGCGGCGGGCCCTTAGCGAAGGGCGCGATCGCACGTCTCGCAGGCACGGCAGCCAAGCTCGCAGCCGCGATCGCACCCACGGCCGACCGTCCGCGCGCGCTCGCGGTTCTTTTCGGCCTTCTCTTCGGTCTTGGCCGCAAACACCGAATCGACATGCGAGGCAATGGACCACTCACCGCCAAGGTTTCTGGAGGCCGTGCGCTGCACGCCGCCATCTCCTGCCGTGTACGTGCTCGAGAGCGTCAACTCGAGACGATAGCGGTCTTTTCCGACCGGGAAGACCTCGACGCGAAGCTCACGATCCTCCGACATCGTGTGCTTTCCAACGAGCCGCGAGGTCCGCGTGAACGGATCGGCGGGGAGCGCATAGCCCGTCGCCGTCGCGTAAGCGCGCACCTCGCGTTCGGTGTCCGATATGGGTGAAGAATACACGTAGTCCTTCGCGGCGTCGTGGCGCACGCCATCCGCGACCCCCGCGCCGAAGCACTCCTCGCAGGTGCAGCCGGAACATCCTTGGAAGAGCCCAGGGGCGGCCAAGATGGCAAGGGCCACGGCGAGGACCCGCATGGTGAGTGAAGCGGGTCTCCTCCGTGTGATCTCGTTCTCCACGCTAGGATCGTAGCTTCGGTCCGGACGCGCGATGCGCCTTTTCGACGACGTTCCTCGTTGGACGGAAATCAGTCGTCGGCTTCGCTGCCGCGAAGGCCGTGCTTCTTGGCGAGGTCGTGGAGGTGCTTTCGGTCCATCTTGGCTTCGCGCGCGGCGGCGCTCACGTTGCCGTGGTGACGACCGAGGAGCCAACGGACGTACGCGCGCTCGAACTCGGCGTCGTACTTCGCGCGGGTGTCGCGGTAGCTCTTTTCGGCCTCGAAGTGGAACGCCGCGTGTCCGCTTCGTTCGCCCGAAGGCAACGTGACGAAGTTGATTTCCTGAACGCCCGTGGCCTGCGCCATGTAGACGGCGCGGTCGAGGACGTTGCGGAGCTCGCGGATGTTTCCGGGCCAGTCGTGGGCCTCGAGGGACGTCAACGTGTCCGGCGAAATCTTGAGGTCACCACCCGC
>JAYUKI010000122.1:0-1723 GCA_043764595.1 Myxococcales bacterium
CGTGGACGATCCGGACGGCTGGTCCGAAACGTATCCTGCAGCGAGCCGCGGGCACGGCACCGCGATGGCGTCCCTCGTTCTCCACGGAGATTTGGGTGCCCGCGAGCCCGCAAGCACGCGAAGAGTGTACGTGCGTCCCATCCTCCGGCCGGCTTCGTTCGGCGCGAACGACGAGCTCGCTCCCGAGGACGAGCTCTGGGTCGACCTCATCCACCGCGCCGTTCGACGCGTGGTCGTGGGCGACGGAGCAGAGGGCCCGGCGGCGAGAAGCGTCTGCGTGTTCAACCTCTCGGTGGGCGACTCGTACCAACCCTTCCTTCACTCGCTTAGCCCACTCGCCAGGCTGCTCGACTGGCTCTCGTGGACGTACAAGGTCCTTTTCATCGTAAGCGCCGGCAACCACAAGGGCATCGCGTTCGAGAGCGCAGGCCACCCCACAGCCGAGCATGCGTTGAAGACGATTGCCGAGAATCATCGCAACCATCGGATTCTGTCGCCTGCCGAATCCATCAACGCGATCACCGTCGGTGCGACACCTCATGACGCGGCGGGCGAGTGGCACCCACCGACGACGAGCGACGGGCTACCGAATGCAATCGACGGCTTGCCGAGCGTGGTGAGCGCGCTGGGAAGAGGCTTCCGTCGTGCGGTGAAGCCAGACGTTCTTGCTCCCGGCGGACGTGTGGTTCTCACGGAAGGTTTCGCCCCGGGTCGTCGAACGGTCGCGACGCGACCACGGTTTCCACCGGGCCAACGCGTCGCCTCGCCCGGGCGAGCCGGCGATCTCACCGCCTTCCGCTACTCGTTCGGGACGAGCAACGCCGCCGCGCTGACGAGCCGTCTCGCGGCCGAGATTTACGACACACTCGCCGACCTTCGTGACGAGCCAAACGCGAGTGAGCTCGCGAAGGTCGCGCGTGCCCTCTGGCTCAAGGCGCTCATCGTACACGCCGCATCTTGGTCGAAGGCGGCGCTCGAAGCGGCATCGAACGCGATTCGAAACGACTTCAACGAGAAGACCTTGAGAGACGAGGCCACGGCGATCCTCGGATACGGCACTCTGGACGGAAGTCGCGTGCTCGCGTGCTCGGCGGAGAGAGCGACCGTGCTTGCGTCGGGCTCGCTCAAAGCCGACACGACCGTCGTTCACGAGGTGCCTCTGCCGCCCTCATTGCACGCCCACGCGACATGGCGGCGCCTGACCATAACGCTCGCGTATTTCACACCTCTGCGACCGAACAACCGCAAGTATCGCGCGGCGAACGTGTACTTCACGCTCCCAGGGAAGGCCGACAACACGTTGCGCGTGGACCGTAGGGACGCCGATCACCGTGCCGTGCGACGCGGGACCGTTCAGCACGAAGTCCTCGTCGCGGACCGCGGTGCAATCGATTTCGCTCCGGGCGGCGTGCTCCGAATCCCAGTCACATGTCTGGCGGATACGGGCACGCTCGACGAGACGATTGACTACGCGATGGCCATCACGCTCGAAGTTGCCGAAGGCGTGAATACTCAGATCTACGACGAGATTCGCAGCCGCATCCATCTCACGGTTCAGATCCCGATTCGACCGAGCTGACCTCGCCGGGCTGTTCCGATCGATTTCTCGGGCTCGAACGTCGGGCCTCACATTCGTTTCGACGCGGCGGACGGGCCCAATTTCAACGGGACCACCGGTCGCCAGGGAGCCACCCCCCCGTTGAGCAGTACCGTTCAGGCGTCG
>JAYUKI010000123.1:0-5679 GCA_043764595.1 Myxococcales bacterium
AGCTTAGCCGAAACTCGTGGAAAGGGGCGCGACGAACCCGTGGCGAGGGGCTCAGGGTGGAAATTTGCGCGGCTGGGGGCTCGGGTGGGGCACGGAAAGTGCCAGATCGGTGCCCATTTCCCGGCGTTTCGGGGCGAAAACGACCCAACCTGACGGCTCAGCGGCAGGCTTCGCGTGCGACCGCGCGTTTGCCATCCGTGCAGAGCACCGCGGCCTCGACGGCCTGCGCGTCTCCCAAGATGGTGTACCGGCCCATGCGATCGATGTGCAATTGGCCCTTCTCGGTGAGCACGTAGCGTTCGACGACCTCCAACGAGACAGGGTCCACCAACGCCACGGAACCACGGCCTCCGATCACGATGCGACCCCCGGTCGAACCGAGAAGCTCCCCTGGAACGGCCGACTCCGACACCCGATCGACCTGGTTCGTCGCTCGGCTCACGTGAGCGAGCCCGCCCTCCGACAGACTGAGCACCCACCCGTCCTCGACCGCGAGGACGCCCCGCATGGCCTCGGGCAAGGGAACGGACACTTGTACTTGGGTGCGAAGGTCCTCCCGGACGAACGCGAAGGCGCCTTCGACGTGGAACGTACCGAGAGCCTCGGGACCGTCGAACCCAAGGACTCTTCCGCCTTCGAAAAGGGGCGCGCACTGGCCATCCCGTTTGCAGTGGTAGGGCTGAGGGAGGCCCAGCTCGCCTGGTGCGCTCGAGTGCACCACGATCTCGCCACCGGCGAGCAACGCCGTGCCGCGGTAAAAGGGAGTGAACTCGAATTTGGCAATCGTGGCCCCTGCGCCCGATTCGAGAACGACCGACTCGTGCTCGGTCAGAGTATTGACCGCCGTGCCCTCTGGACGCCTCTCCAGCCGTACGCGGAGCGGGGCAGGCGCAGGCGCGTTTGGCGCGCTCGCTCCGAGGCGTATGCGCGAAACGGCCTTGAACGTGTCGTTCTCTTGCTTTGCGACGACGAGCTCTCCGTCCTCGAGTGTGAGCTTGCCATCGAAGGCATTGGTCAAGCCTCCTCCGAAGGTGGCCAACGTTTTTTCGTCCGGGAGCGACCGGAGCACCCAAGCTCCCTGCGTGGGCGAGAGCAAGAAGCGCCCGTCCCGGGACATTTTGGCTTCGCAGCTCCAAAGACTCTTTGATGTGAGCCTGCCATCGGCCAGGACGACACGGCATTCCTTTTGACCGCTCGGCCCTCGTTCGACGAAGGCCTGGCCCGCAGCGAAGACCCCATCGTCGCTCTGCAAGGTCGTGCTCCCCGGGGCGAGTACCCAGCCAGGCGCTTCGACGAGTCCTTGCTCCGGAGACCGACCTCGCTTGGAAACGGTGACTCTTCCCGACTCCTCGACGCGAACATCATTGGGCTCGAACGAGGTCGGATAGGGAAGAAGCGTGGTCGTGGGAACGCCCTCGGCAAACGTGATTTTGGCGAGGCCCGTGGCGCACGCCGAATAGAGGGTTCCGCGGCGGGCATCGGCTTTGGACTTTCCACGGCAGGGCTGCCACGCCAACGTGCGTGTCCCGGTGTCGAGATCGACCGTCTCGAGCAGATCGTCAAAGAGCCAGTGCAGGCGATGCCCCTCGAAGACGTAGGCCGAGCGGTCGAGCGAGCGGTGCGCGAAGACGACCTTCGCGCTCTTGGTGTCGACCACTTTGTTTTGGACGACGATGTACCGTTCGTCCGGTGAAGCTTCGAGAGCGCCGATCGCTCCGACGCTCGAACGTCCCACATCGGGCAGGAGCTCGGAGAAGTCGTGCGTCCGGTAGAGTGCCGAAATGGGACGCGGTTTGTCGCCGCGCTCGGGTTTCGGGAAATACCACATGATGGTGGCATACGCGCCACTCGGAGAGAGGTCGACGAACGGAGTGGCTCCGGCGACAGCGACTCTTCCGAGCTCGGCGAGTCGCCAGTCGAGCTCCACGAAGGCGGCATCCGGGGAGGACCGTTTCCGAACCGTTCCGAACAGACGTTTTCCAATCGGATGGAGCGAGCCTTGGTGCGACAGAATCTCGCCCTGGGCGGGGTCCTGGGGAGTGGTCACGAGCACCTTGTCCCCGAACGGAAGGTAGATGTGTCCGTCCGGAGAAAAGAATGCACTCCCCATCGCCACGATCTCGGCATGGTACTTGGGAGTGAGCGCGGCCGAGCGTGGGGACCCAGAAGGGCTCTCGGCGAGCTTCGCCGCGCACCCCGACAGGAGCCCGAGTACGGCGGAAATGGCAAGAACACCGGGGTGGCGCATCACAGGCCTCGGGCTTGGAGAGTGTGGGCGCGCTCGAGAACCTTCGACGCCGCCGTCGTGAATTCACCCTGGCGGCGGCCGTGGTACCTCGCGTCGGTCACGTCGAGCGGGACGACCACGAGTGACGCTTTGCTCGTTCCTGCACGGAAGAATACGCACTCTTCCCCCGAGCGGTCGGGAAGGCGTCGCGTCGGCACCATCTTTTCCGCGGCGACCTTCGGAATGAGCGAAACGAGGCTTTCCACGTCGGACGCGGGGAGCGTGCCGTGAAACATTTTGTCGTGCCGGAGCCGTTGCTTGAGCTCGTTTACCGAAGCTCCATGGGCTCGCGCGACGCCGTCATACGAATAGACGTCTCCACGACGATCGACGACCAGGCCGCTCATGGCGTCACGGCGACTGGGCCACTCGCACTGGGCAAGGTACTCGGCACTCGTGGCAAACGACTTGGGGAGCGCTCGTGCCGAATCGGCCGGGGGCCGGGGCCCTTTGGGCTCGCGCAGGCAGGTCACTTCGACGGACTCTACCGATGGCCGCCGGTCGTTCGGATCGTACCAGCCACGAAGACCGATGCTCACTTTTGGGTCGATGCACGCACCGTCGAGAGGCGGGCGTGAATGGGAGAAGGAGACCTCGCTGATTTCTTTGGTGGGCTTTCCGTCCCCGAGGGGGTGGCCAACCAAGACCCTATCCAGCTTTGGCATCCCTTGCACAGCGGCGACCTTCTCGGCGAGCTCCGTGGCCAGCACCATGGACGAGCGCTTTTCGGGTCCACCGAGATCGCGCAATTGAACCCGGAGGGTGCCCCCCTCGCGGAGCACGAAGGAGGGCCTTCCATACCCGTTCGCTACGAGCCATTTCACTACGGGCTCGGTCTCGAGCGCTTCGGTGATGGCCCGTTCGGCGACGATGCTGCTGGTGTCTGTGTGCTCCCGGGCGGCTCGAATGAGCTGCATTCCATTGGGCTCGGTCGGACACAAGAGGCTCCACCCCAGCGGCATCCCCACGACGCCGCCCTTGTCCATCATGGTCGTGTACCGAAAGACCACCACGAGGCCTTTGCATCCCACGGCCTTTGGATAGGGAACTACGAGGGTCGCATGGCCTTGGGACTCGTCGCCCATCGCGACGTCCGTGACGGGCTCGCCGAGAGAGCCATATCCGAGTTGGTCGCCGTGGGCCTTCATGAACGCACGCACGTAGGGCTCGGGAGAGGAATTCACGAACATCGCCGCGCGCTCCGACTCGCGGTATTCGAGCTCGCTCACGCGGCCTTTCCCATCCTTTTTGACCACCACGGTGTGTCCCTTGGACTTCAGGGAAACCAGGAGTGCATCGGTATCCGGAGGGAGTATGTTTTCGGCCGGATTCGGCGTTGCTGGCGGGGCATTTGCTTGCGCGGGCGGCTTTGCTGGCGCGGGGAGCCGAGGCGGGACGGGCTCGCACGATAGCCCAAAAGAAGCGAGCGACATCGCAACGAAGGTGGCACGAACGGACCCGCGCATGGCAAGACACTCCTCCGTCCACACGTCGTGTGGACCGAGACGCACGATGCCACGCGGACTTGGCCTACGAAACAGATTTTGTGAACTGAGGCTCGTTGTACGCCAAAACGGAAACGCTGCGCTTGTCGGGCGGCAGATCGCTTGTCGGGCGGCGGTCAGAGGGCCATGGCACTCTGGAGGACGTCTCCGAACGTTTCGCCCATGCCGAACGCAAGAACCGGCAAGGGAGCGGCCTCGACCGCTCTGGCCACGACCCGGGACGCGGGCTCTACTTCGGGTGCAACCATCTCCGCCCCGTCGTCCGTGAAGGGCATCGTGAGGGTGATGCGAGCCTCGAGGTCCATGTCCTCCGTCTCGCCGGACGCCCCGCGAACGTCCACCGCAGTCGAGCGCCGAGTGTTCGTACCAAGTGTGCTTCCGAGACCTAGGAACGTTTCGGAAAACTCCTCGTCTTCAGGGGCAGCAAACGAGGGAAGCCCGCGCTCCAGAGGTTCCGGAGGGCCACTGGAGACGCCAATCAGGGTCAGTGCACGAGTCCGGGCTCGTGCCCCTGCGCCGGTGGCGCGGACGGAAGACCCCGCTTCGATCGTGACGAGGACAGGGGGGGCGTGTCGATCCATGCCATCTTGCTTTACACAGGGCGTGCCATGCGGCCGGGGGCGAGATCGTGCACCGATCCGGCTTCTCCCCTCCGTCCACTCGACCAAAATGAGGGGCCAAGACCTCGAAACTGCTGCGCCTTCCCTGCGGTCGAAGTGTAGGACGCGCGACGAGTCCGCGCCTTCGGCTAGCATGCCCCGAAGCCCCATGCGCGCCATCCGCACCTTGCCTCTCGCCGCGATCTTTGCACTGGTCCTTTCGACACGCATTGCAGGAGCACGCCAATCCGAGCCGCCAGCACCGCCGGCCGCGCCCGATCCCGCGAGCCCCGTTTCTCCCGCAGCGCCCGCCGATCCTTCTGCGCCTGCTCCGCCTCCGCTCCCGGCGGTGCCGCCCGAGCCGGCCGTGGAGCCCGGGCCTGCCGAGCCCGTGGCCTTGCCCGAAGATGGCATTCCTGAACCGATGAGCGAAGGCCGAGCCATCGTCGTCGGATGGAATACTGGATTCCAATGGGGCCTCGCGCCGGGGGTCATTTTTTCGGGCGGAAAGGCTGGATTCTCTCTCGGAGTGCGCCTCGGCTGGGGGTTCGATACGGGCTCGGTCATCGTGGTGCCCGGAGTGCGCCTGGCAGGCTATTTCACGGACCCCAACGTCTATGTGGGTATGCCGGTCCTGAAGCTCGTGTATCCCATCGACCGATTTGCACCGTTCGTCGAAGGCGGCGGAGGACTTGGCCACGTGGCCGGTGGCGATACCGCTTCGGCAGCTTCGGCAACGGGTGCGGCCCTCTTCGTGGGTGGCGGCTTCATGATTCACTTCACGCGCTCGTTCGCCCTGGGCGCCGAAGCGAACTATCAGACCATTACGGGCACGGGATTCAAAGGATTCGGAGTGGGCCCAATCATCGCGTTCGCGTTTTGATTGGCCTGGCTATCCAAGAGTCGAGAGCGCCGAACGCGAGCCTTCACGCACGACTGCGGTGAAGGTCGACGGCGGTGCGCACCTCGGGCGCGCCAAACCGCTCGAGACGACGAACCGTGGCCGTAGGCAAAATTGGAATCATCGCGAGGACGAGCCCGGTCGGCGTATAGGGGTTTTGGGCAAGCGCCTCCCGAATGGCAGGCTGGAAAAACCAGCGATCGCGGGTGGCCAGGGTCCAAGCCATTTCCGGCAGGGTTGGGCGCCGCGCGGCAATGGCCACGGCGTCACGGAGGCGCAACCAGCGCTGATCCAGAAGGCGCGCCACGACCTTCGGATCGTGGTGATTGCGGAGGGGGTGCAAGAGCGCGGTCGTTCCGACACCGAAGAAGTACCGTGTGGCGTCGA
>JAYUKI010000124.1:0-5675 GCA_043764595.1 Myxococcales bacterium
AGCGCCGAACCGCTTGATGACCGAGGATTTTCGCCGAGTTGCGAGCCGTGCGAGGCGCGACGACGAGTCCTACTGCTGCTAGGCGAGGAGGAACAACGAAGCACGGCGACGTAAATCGGCGAAAAGCCGACCGAATCAAGCGGTTCGGCGCTCTAGATGCTGTCGGCGATGAGCTTTCGCAGCTTCAGCACCGAGGAGACCTCACCCATCACGATGAGCGTGTGCCCGACGCGGAGCACGAGGTCCGGCTCGGGATTGTAGACGAACGACTCCGTCCCCTTCTTGACCGCGATCACGAGGAGGCGGGTTTCTTTGCGAATGAGCGTGTCTTTCAAGGCTTTTCCGACACAGGACGAGCCCTCCGGCACGGTGACCTCTTCGAGCCGAAGCGTCCGGTTGTCCCGGAACATCTGGTCGAAGAACTCGTTCACGGTCGGTCGTAAGAGCTCCGAGGCGATTCGACGACCGCCGATTTGCGTCGGGCTGACCACGCTCGACGCACCCGCCTTCAGCATCTTGGCCTCGGTGGGATCGTCGATGACCTTGCTCACGATGCGCGCCGTCGGATTCAGACTGCGCGCGCTGAGGGTCACGAACACGTTGTCGCGATCGTCGGTGAGGGCGGCCACGACGCCGCTTGCGCGCCTCACGCCCGCCGCGATGAGCGCATGGTCGTCGGTGGCGTCGCCAACCACGTAGAGAAGCTTTCCCTCGCAGAGCTCCTCCGAGAGACGCTTCATGTGGGGTTCGCTCTGATCGATGACGACGAACGGTGTTCCTGTCGCGAAGAGCTCCTCGACCACATGACGGCCGGTCGCGCCGCCACCGGCCACGACGACGTGACCACGCAACGCTTCGATAGTCTTGATCATTTTACGTTTCCGGAAGGCTTCGCCAAACGCGCCTTCGAAGATGAGCACGGTCAAGCTGCCTTGCGAGTACGCGACGACACCGAGGCCCGTGGCCGCGATGATCCCGGTCAGCAAACGGGCCCCACTCACTTCGGCCATGTGAGGCAGCTCGCCGAACCCCACGGTCGTCACCGTGATCGTCGTCATGTAGAGGCAGTCGCCGTAGCTCCACCGCCCATGTCCCAGGAGCCAATACCCGAGCGCCCCGAGCAGAAGCAGACCGGACAGAGCGGTCAGGGCACCGAAGAGTCGGCGGTAGGGGTCCACCTACGGATCATTTCGGGAAGTGGCTGGCAGGGGCAACTTTCCGTCGGGGCTGACCTCGGAAGCGAGGTCTTCAGTCCGCCCGAAGGGCGCCCGGAAGCCCTGCCGGGGACGAAGCAGTCACGCCGCGCTGGTCTTGCCGACGGCCTCTCTCAGCGCCTCGGAAAGCTCCGGGTAGCAGAACGAAAAACCGGCTTCGAGGAGCTTTTTCGGAATGGCGTTCTGCCCGGTCAGGACGACGTCGGCGCCCTGCCCCACCACCATACGAAGGGCAAAGGCCGGCACTCGGAAGAACGCTGGCCGATGGAGGACCCGTCCAAGCTCTTTGGCGAACGTGGCCATGTTTGCCGGCGTGGGCGCCGTCACGTTGAACGGACCAGAGAACGAAGGCGTGTCGAGAGCGAAGAGCAACGCCCTCACGGCGTCTTCGGCGTGCACCCAGGGAAGCATCTGCTTCCCGCTTCCGAGGGGCCCTCCGAGGCCGAGCCGGAAGACCGGGAGCATTTGCGCTAGCGCGCCCCCCTCGGGACCGAGCACGACGCCGATGCGTGCGCGTGCGACGCGGACCCCGGCGGCCTCTGCGGGAGCGCAGGATTCCTCCCACTCGGCGCAGAGACCCGCGAGCACGTCGTCGCCCTTGGGCGAGCTCTCGTCGCAGATGCGGTCGTCCGAGCGGAACCCGTAGAAGCCGACGGCCGACGCCGACACGAAGGCCTTGGGTTTCTCGGTGCGGGACGCAATCGCTTCGGCGATGAGCCTAGTGGGGACGACGCGGCTCGTGCGGCAGGAACGAAGGTGCTCTTCGTCCCAACGCTTGTCCATGATGCCTGCCCCGGCAAGGTGCACGATGGCGTCGGCCCTCTTCACTTCGTCGAGCCACGGCCCCGCTTTTTCTGGCGTCCACACGACCTGGGTCGCGTGTTTCGACTGGCCGGACCTTCGGCTGAGGACGGTGACCTCGTCGCCGCGCTCCGCCAACGTGCGGACGAGCCGCTCTCCGATGAATCCCGTCCCGCCCGTCACGAGAATCTTCATGCCCTTTTCGATGCCAGACCGCACGCCACGGCGTCAAGGATGCGAACCAAGGAACGTCCGGCATGATCGCGACCGGCCCGTGTATCGTGGAGAGTGCACATGCGGCATGCCCCCGAACGATCCGAGCGCCTCGAACCCAAGAGACCGGCGCGCGCACGTGCCCTTCTCCTTGCATTTTGCATACTTGCAGCCTGCAAGTCGAAGGACGTGCACGACGCCGAAGCCCGAGTCGACCTCGCGTTCCTCGAAGCCGATCCGTCCCCCGAGTCCACCGCCGCGCTCGGACGGCTGGCCGATCAAAACCCGAGGGCGCTGGCCGTGGTGGGGCAACGCGCCAAGGCGAGTGACGTAAACGCGTTCATCGCCGCGTGGCAGGCTACCCAGCGCGGGGCTTCGTGGTCGCTCTCGCTCTTCCGCGAGGGCCTCTCCGATCCGGCGCGGGCCGTGGTGGCCCAATCGGCGCTCCCACGCAAGGACCCGCGCACCGCTGAGCTCCTGCCCGAGCTCGAAGCCGCGTTCCGAGCCGCTTCCCCGCAAGACGCGGCGAAGCTCGGGGCGCTCATCACGAGCCTCGGCGCGCCGGCAAAGCTAGCCGTCACACGCGCCCTCGACCTGCCGAAGACGCGCGCCACCATCTGCGACGCGCTGTCTTCCCCCGACGCGAGCCGTGAAGCGTTGGCCGCATTTCGGGCCGTGGCTCCGGAGAAACGGGACGATACGGCGTGCACGAGCCTCGCCGCGAACCGCTCGCAGACCGACGACGAGATGCTGGCGTGGCTCGCCAAAGAGGCTGAACCGGGCCTCCTGGCGGCGGCCTCGAGGCGTGGCTCGCTCGGCTGTCCTCGCTCGGCGGTTCTCTGGGAGAAGGCGCTCTCGACTCGCCCGAAAGAGAGCCACATGCAGCTCGCGAGCGAGCTCTCGGCCACGTCCCACCGGTGTTCCGAAGCCATGGATCCCGTCTTGGCAAAAGCCATCGCCGACCTCGACGACTCCCGTGCTTGGGTCGTGTCGGCGCTCGACCCCGCGGACCAAAACCTGTCCCGTCTCGGCAAGACGTGCGTCGCCATGAAGGCGGTCGCCCTCGGTGGAGCCGGAACGTCCGTGCGCACGCGCGAGCGCGCCCGGGACGCCGTCGCTCGAGGCTGCGCAAAGGCCCTCGGATCCCCCAAATAGCGGGGACTTGCTAAAGAGTCGCATAGACTCTATCTTGCCAAAGCAGTACGCCACCTAGATTCGTGGGGATACGGTTGCACGGCTTTGGCCGAACGATGCGAGGGAGAGCCATGGAGCGAACGAGCCGAAAGATTCCGGTCACGGACAGGCAATTTCTCTGGGTCCAGGACGACGACAAGGGCGAGGTCACCTTGCACGTCGGCCCGACGATGGTGTCTCCGACGGCTGCAGACCGCGTCGTCGTGGACGACGGCGAAGGCGGCCTCCGAGAGGACGTCACCGGCAAGCCCCAGAAGATCGTGGAGCTTGGCGACAACCAATACGCCATGCTCTTCAATCCACTCGTCGAGACCGAGAATGCGCCCAACGGCAAGTTCCGACCCGGGAGGAACGAGTCTCGCGCGTTGCGCAACGGCACACGCTCGATGATTCCGGGCCCGTGCAGCTTCTATTTGCGCCCCGGCCAGCGCGCCGAGGTACGCGACGCCCACGAGCTCGCCTCGAACCAGTACCTCGTCGTCAAGGTCTATGGCGAAGTGGACAAGTCGGCTCCGTACTACGAAGTCACGGCGCGCTCGGCGGGAATCACGCGGGCCACGGCGGAGAACCTGGTCGACGAGACCACGGGGCTCGGACAGCTCGGCCCCGTCGACCTTCGCCGCGGTCAGCTCATCGTGATTCGCGGCCTGGATACCCAGTTTTACATTCCGCCCACGGGCGTCGACATCGTCCCGGACACGTCGGTCGATGCCTCGGGCGCGGCCATTACGGCTTCCGCGGCGCAGCGCCTGCTCGCCCAAATGCAGCCCGAGGCTTCGCCTGTCGCGTCGGCCGAAGCGCGGGACGAGCTCGCCTCTATTCCTCTCGAAGAAGCGGCCCAAGAGGCCTTTTTCGACGAGCCGGAAGGCGAAGTCGCCAAAGGCTCACCGCGCCAAAACGTCCCCAACGCCATCGTGAACCAATCCGCGCGCTCGCGTCACCGAAAAGCGTCCGCGCCCCTTGCACAAGGTCCGCAGAGGGCTCCATCCGCCCCGGCTGCAGGCGGTATGCAGGCTCCTGGCCTTGCCGAGCTCTTCGCTTCGCCGGCCCTGCGAAGGGCCCTCGAGAAAGAAGCGCAGAAGTCGCGGCTCATTCGGAATGCCGTCGTCTTGGGTGAAAAGGAATACTGCGTCATCGTCGACGCCGACGGAAAACGGGAGATAAAGCTCGGTCCCGCTCGGGTGTTCCCCGGTCCCTACGACACCTTCATGACCGTGGGCTCGCGGAGCCGCGTCTACGACGCCTACGAGCTTTTGCCCCAGCGTGCTCTGTGGCTCCGTGTCATCTCGGCCATAAGCAAAGAAGAGCTCACCCGAAAGCTGCCGCGCGGCTTCTCGTTCGACAAGGAAGTCGAAAAGGAACACTACTATCCGGGCGACGAAATCCTGCTCTCGGGCGTATCCACGTTCTTCTTTCCGTTCAACGAAATCGAGGTTCTTTCCCCTGAAACGGGGCAAGCCGTCGTCGGAAACGACCACGAACGGGTGTTCATCGAGGCCATTGGTATCGACCAAAAGAGTGGCATTTACGTTCGCGACCTCGCCACGGGAGAAGTGCGCCTCGTTCGGGGCAAACAATCCTATCTCGTGGATCCTCGCAAAGAGGTGCAGATTACACGCAACGTCCCTCCGACCGACTGGAATCTCTGGGTCGCGGCGAGCGAGCCCCACAAGGCCACGAGCACGCCCATCGTCACGCCGTGGGCGATCTCGATCGTCGTGCCGAACAACACGGCCGTCATGGTCACGATGGCCCAGTCGCGCAGGGTGGTCGAAGGCCCTTGTGTCACCCTGCTCGGCTACGAAGAGTCCCTCTGCTCGCTCTCGCTCTCGACCGGTACGCCGAAGACCGACGCGAACCTGCTTCGGACCTGCTTCTTGCGCACCGTAGGGAACCGAGTGAGCGACATGATCACGGTCGAGACCTCGGACTTCGTTCGCATCGCGATCCACGTCTCGTACTCGGTCACGTTCATGCCCGAGGACAAGGACAAGTGGTTCAATCACGAGAACTACATCCAAGTCATGGTCGACCACCTCCGCTCGATCATTCGTGGACGCTGCCGCACGCTTTCGCTCTCGGTGATTTGGCCTCAGATCCACGCCACGGTGCGCGACACGATCTTGGGCGAGCGCAAAGAGGGCGGTCGTCCGGGCCGGGTGTTCGCCGAGAATGCAACCGTCGTCACCGAGGTCGAGGTGCTCTCGGCCACCATCGAAGCGCGCGAGGTCGCGGACCTCATGCAGCGCGTCC
>JAYUKI010000125.1:0-1714 GCA_043764595.1 Myxococcales bacterium
ACCTTGCCGGCAAGAGGGCTCGTGCAGGCCGCCGTGCTGCAATATTCGCCGGACACGAGCGAGGGTGGGCTCGAGCTCCGATCGAGGGACACCCACGAAAAGATGTGCCCGCACGTGGTGGTGTCGGCAAAAACACCAATCTGTGGAATCACGTATTTGTAGAGCCCGGCGCGACAAACACCGTTCGTGCATCCCATGGTATCCGTATCCACCGCCACTTCGAGAATACGGCTCATGTCGAAGACGCGAAATCCCGTTCCAGTCTGCGCCACATAGAGCTTCGTGCCATACCAGACGATTCCTCCGGCATGGATATCCACCTGGGCGAAGGTCGGCGCCACCACGGTTCCAGAAGGCTCCACGAGAAGCGCAAAACGGTAGCGGGGCGCGGCGGGATTCGTGACGTCCGTGATCGCGATTCGCACGCCTTTTTGTAAGCCCGCATCTTCGTAAAAGCTCACGAGCACGGCGCGTTTTCCACCGACGAGCCCCGTGACGTCGGCATCCGCGGTTCCCGTAATTCCCTGAGGAATCCAGGTCTCCGAGGCATCGTCTTCGGCGTTCCAACGAAACGCGTAGTCGATTCCCGGAGGTCCTCCGGGCACCGTGGTGGTTTGCGTCGCGATCCGGTTCGTGTCCGCAAGCACCGTGGCCATTGGCCTCTTCGGGGCGAGTCTCTCGAGGGCATCGAGGAGCGCTCCGTTCGAGCCGAATCCTGCGACGGGCTTCATTGGATAGGCGCAGCGATCGACGGCGCGAAGGCCGCTGCCCTCCACGAACCCGACGGGCACGGTCGGACAGGCCACGACCTTCCCGGCGCAGTCGTCTTGGAACGGCGGGGGTCCGGAGTCCATCGAGCCATCCACGGCGGCCCCATCGGCGCCTGCCTCCACGACAAAGGCGGCATCCGTCCCAGGCTTTTCCGCATCCCCGAGCGAGCCGCCATCGCGACCGTCCGGTCCGGCGTCGCTCTTCGAGTCGACGCGCGCTTCATCCGAGACGCTCGAGGGGTCGCCGCAGGCCACCCCGAGAACCACGGACCCCACCGCAACGCCCACCCAAGCTCGACTCGCAAAGACGCTCATGTGCTCGCTTCAGCATGACCCGTTCCAGGACCCGGTCACTCAAAAAGATCGAACAAAGCGGCGCTCGACGGTCCCCTATCGCGGCCGAAAGGCCGCAAACCAGCGACATGCTGGGGTCGCCCGTCTCGCCCTCTCCAAGGCGGTGAATCGGCGCATTTTGACCCATTTTTCGCGAAGGAACCGCCCTTCGCAATCCTCGGGTCCGCACCCGTGTGGTACGAGGACACGAAAGCCACGAGGAGCCTCGAGACCATGGACGTCACGTTCGTCGAATCCGGAAACGCCCCTGAGTTTGCGCGCGCCATGGTGGAGAGTGTCGCTCGCACGGCTCCAATTGCCGCGAGCTCGTCGAGCCATTGCGACGAAGAAACCGTGGCCTGGGCGGTCGCGGTGGAAGAGGGTGCGCGGGTGCTGGTGTACGCCGTCGCCAAGCGCGATCCGAACGTGGTCGTGGCCTTGCGGCTCACGGGCACGGCGTTCCCCGCGATGACCGTCGCGCGCTCGCTGATCGATCGAAGCGGAAAACGCTTTGCCGAGGGAGGGCTCGTTCCTGCACACTTCGGCGATCTCGACGGCGTGCCCTTCGAACGATGCGCGCCCCAGTTCGTATTGGCCAAAGCCGCGGACTT
>JAYUKI010000126.1:0-5672 GCA_043764595.1 Myxococcales bacterium
GGCCTCCCTCCGCGATCCTTCGCTCGAGGATCTGACGGACCTCCCGTTCGTCACGATCGACGGTCCAACGTCGCGCGATCTCGACCAAGCCCTCTACGTGGCGACCACCAAAGAAGGTTTTGCCGTCGACTACGCGCTCGCCGACGCCGCGCACTTCGTTCCCAAGAAGAGCGCCCTCTTCCGCGAGGCGCTGGCCCGCGGCGCAAGCGTGTATCTTCCAGGCTTCTCCGTACCCATGCTCCCGAGGGAGCTCTCCGAGGGCATGATCTCGCTGAACCCGGACGGTCCACGCCGCTCGCTCGTATTCCGCGTGCGCGTCGATCCCGAAGGCCGCGTGCTCCAGGCGAAGGTCGTACGCGCCAAGGTGCGAAGCCGCGCGAAACTCTCGTTTCCCGAAGTGCAAGCCTTCTACGACACCGGCAAAGGCCCACTCGCCAAGGCCGAGTTCACCAAGAGTCTCAAGGCTTTGCGCGGTGTGGGCGACGCCCTGGCCGCCGAGGCGAAGACCCGCGAAGTGGCCCGCTACCGCCGCGGCGAGACCGAGTTCGTCGTCACCGGCGAGCACGGCGAGACCCTCGAGCTTCGCGACTCGCCCCGCGCCGGCGTCGAGCTCTACAACGAGCAGCTCTCGCTCCTCGTGAACCGCGAGGGCGCCAAGATGCTGCTCGCGAGCCCCGTTCCGCACGTGCAGCCCATCTACCGCGTGCACCCGTCCCCCGCCGAAGAGCGCCTCGGGACCCTCCGCGAAGTCTTGGACGGCGTCGTCGGAGTGCACCACCTCGGCGAAGAGTTTTGCTTCGATCCGGAAGAGCGCTCGCTCGCCGAGTTCCTGGCGCAGCTCCCTCGCGAAGGGCGCGAAGGACGCATCGCGGACGCCGTGCATCGCCAGGCCATCGTGGTGAACGCGCGCTCGTCGTTCTCGGCCGACGTGGGCAAGCACCACGGCGTCGGCGCGGAGGCGTACGCCCGCTACTCGGCCCCCATGCGCGAAATCGTGGGCGTCTTCGTCCACCACGAGATGTTCGACCTCCTCACCGGCTCGGGCGACACGGATCCGTCCGTTCGCGAAACGGTGGTCGTCGCCGCGAACCGCTCGAAGGACACGCAGCGCAAAGCCAACGATCTCGTCGCTCGCTACTACCTCGATCACCTGCTCGCCGCCGACGTCACGCTCCCGCCCGAACAACGTCCGCGCCGTCGCGGCACAGTGATGGGCTTCACCACGTCGAAGCTCCACATCGCCCTCGAGGATCCGCCGCTGGACGTGAAGCTCTACCTGCGTGACGTCGGGCGCACGCGCGGTGGCTCCTGGCTCGTGATGGCCGATGGAGGCGCCTCGCTCCGCGACAAAGAGACCGGCAAAATCCTCGTACGTCTCGGCGACTTGGCCACGGTGTTCACCGAAGGCCGAGACGACAAACAGGATCGCTGGGTGCTGCAGCTCGGTGAGGTCGTGCCGTGAGCGAGGGCATCACGCTCTCGCCCGTGGCGCGGGGCACGCTGCTGTCCGACATCGACCGGCTCGAGCGACTCGACGAAGCCATGCCGCACATTTTGGCCGCGGTTTCCGGCGAGACCGACGACATCGCCGTGATGGCCACGCTCGCGTGCCTCTTGTGGGAGACGCTCGTTCAAGCCAATTGGTGCGGATTTTACCGGCACACGGGCGAGCGCCTGCTCACGGTCGGCCCCTACCAGGGCACCATGGGCTGCCTTCGCATCGCCTTCGATCGCGGAGTCTGCGGAGCCTGCGCCACCACCCGCGCGACGCAACTCGTCGCCGACGTGCACGCCTTTCCCGGGCACATCGCGTGCGACGATCGCTCGCGCTCCGAGGTGGTGGTCCCCGTCCTTCGCAAGGGAGTGCTCTTGGGCGTCCTCGACGTCGACTCGCCTCACGTCGCAGGGTTCTCCCACGGCGAAGCCGAGCGCCTGGAGAAGCTCATGAAGACCGTGTTCGATCCTGCGTGACGTCGTGGTAGCCACGGGCATGCTCAAAGTTCGAGACCTGTGCATCGCGATGGAACGCATCGCTCCAGTGCGTTTCGCGGCCTCATGGGACAACGTCGGTCTGCTCGTCGGCGATCGCGAAGCGCCCCTCACGAAGGTTCTCCTTTGCATCGATCTGTCCCCCGACGTGTGGGACGAAGCGCGGGCGGGCGGAGCTTCCGCCGTGGTCGCGTACCACCCGCCCATTTTCGAAGCCAAAAAGACCTTCGTCCGTGGGGACGTGGCGTTCGACGCGGCCAGCGCGGGCATCGCCATCTACTCGCCTCACACGGCGCTCGATGGCGCCGAGGGCGGCACGAACGACGTGCTCGCCGACGCGTTGGGACTCGTCGCGCGGAAGCCTCTCCGCGTGCTGCCCGAGAAAGATGCAGCCTACAAGCTTGTGACGTTCGTGCCCGGAAACGAAGTCGAAAACGTAGCCCGCGCGCTCGCCGAGGCCGGCGCGGGAGTCATTGGAAACTACACGAATTGCTCGTGGCGGTCCGAGGGGACGGGCACGTTCCAAGGCGGCGACGGTTCGCATCCGGTCGTCGGAGCGCGCGGTGTCCTCGAGCACGCCCCCGAGGTGAGGCTCGAGGTCGTGTGCCCCATCGCGAAGAGCCCCGCGATCGTGGCGGCGCTCTTCCATGCGCACCCCTACGAAACTCCGGCCTACGATCTCGTTCGCCTCGCTCCGGCCCCGGAGAAAAATGCCTTCTCGCCGGGCTACGGGCGTGTGGGAGACCTTCCCCCGACCTCGCCTCGCGAGCTCGTTGCCAAGGTGAAAGATGCGCTCGGCCTCTCGAACGTGCTCGTGGCGGGCCCGCTCGAGGGCGAGGTCACACGCGCGGCGGTGGGCGCGGGCGCATGCGGCGATCTCCTGACCGAGGTGCTGCGCGAGAAAGCCACGTTCTTCCTGCTCGGAGAGCTCCGCCATCACGACGCCCTCCGTGCGGCCAAAGCCGGCGTCACGATCGTGTGTACCATGCACTCGAACAGCGAGCGCAAGACCCTCGACGTGCTCCGGGACAAGCTGCAAAAAAGCCTGTCCGGGGTCGACGTGGTCGTGAGCCGTACGGACGCCGATCCCTTCTCGTTCGCCTGACCGAGTCACTCCTCGGGGGGCGTGGGCCCAAGGACGCGCTCGAGATCGGCGACGCCCACGACGTCGCCTGGGATCGCGAGCACGAGCCTCTTGGCCATCGACGTGAGCTCGGCATCTTCGCCCGGGAAATCGTGCTCCATGAGCATCGCAAACGCGCGATCGTCGATGCCCACGGGCCGGCCGCGCGCGCGCAGTCCCTCGCGAGCAAGGGCGTCGGTCACGATGGCTCGGAGATCCTCCGCGCGCTCGGCGAGACGCGGAAACCGAGTGGGCTCGATGGCCGCGTCTCCGAGCCGCGACACGAGCTGCGGATCGAGCTCCCCGTCGTCCGCCAGCGCTTCCGGGTGCCGCATGGTCGTCACCGCGACCGTCATGTCGAGGGGCTCGGCCCTCTCCCAAGGGCATTTTTTGTCCGACAATGCCCGAGCCAAGAGCCTTTGCACGTCGAGCGGCAACGCTCCCACGTCGACCACGACGAGGAGGCCCGTGTCCGCAAGCCCGATCGGCGAGGTGCTCGGATCCTTCCACGCCGCCAAATCGTGCTCTTGCGTGGCCGCTGCGTCGACCACGACGAGAGGCTTTTCCCGCCGCGGACCCGACAGGTGAGCGCGCGCCACATAGGGCACGGCACCATGGCCAGACGGGGTGACCAGCACCACGGGAGCCCCTCGATGGATGCGACGCTCGAGCGTCTCGTAGGCCATCCGAATCGATGTAGAATACACCCCAACGTGGGCCGGGCGGGCCAGGCGCGTGGTCGCGGCGAGGTTGCGGTTCTCGTCGAGCGAGACCCGATGGCCGATGCGCTCCTCACGAAACGTCGCGTGCTCGGCGCGATCGCGTGCGTCTTTCTCGCGTCCCAAGCTCCGCGTCAGTGCGCTCTCGCCTTGGCACGCCGCGGACAGCGCATCGGCGAGCTTTTTCAGCGCGAGCGCCTCTTCGAGGGCAAGAGGTTCTTCGCGCGACGCGCCAGGAACGAGCAACACGCCCTCGGCTTCACCGCTGGCCGCCACCACCACCGCCGCCATGGCGCTCCGGTCCGAGAGCCACGCGAGCAGGCCGCGCAGATCGGGCCTGCGCACCTCGAGCGAGCGCAGCACTTCCGTACGCAAGGCACCGAACGGCTCGGCCGTGCACACGTCGACCAGGGTCATCGGGAGCTCGGCGTTCCGCATGTGGGGATACCCGGCCGCATCGATCGAAAGCACGCGCGGCGGCGAAAGCATCCACAGCTCGGGCGAGCCTCCTCGCGGCCCCGAAGCCTCGCGGAGGTGCTCGAGGGCGAGACGGACCGATTCGCTGGCCTCGCTCTCGAGCAGCGCCGCGTGCGCGCGCGCCACGGCGGCCAAGAGCTTGCCCGAGTCTGGCAAGAGCGACGTCTCGAGAGACACCACGAAGAGCGAAAGCGCCAACACGACCACCCCGGTCACGAACGTGTACGCGGGCGCTCCCTGGGGATGCGTCGCGGTGAACAACGCTCCGAGCCCGCACACCGGCCCCAGATAGAGGCCGAGGGCGAGCGCGCGACGCGCAATCCGTGCAATCTGCACGGGGTCTCCGTGGAGCAGCACCCACGCAAGGGCAAGGCCCGAGGCCGCGGCAAAGAACCGCACGTGGGCGAGGACCGGAGCACTCGACGTGGTCGCGAGCACCGCCGCCACGATCGGAAAGAGCACGGTCAGACCGAACGCCACACGCGTCCGCTCGCGCGCCCCGAGCTCGAGCCGTGCCGCACGCATCCGTACGAGAGCCGCAAAAAAGAGCGCCGTGGCCGGGAGCATGGCCTCGAGCGCTGGCGAGCTCGGGAGATTCGAAGCGAGGACCTTTTTCCCCACGCCCGAGAGCCCGAGCCGAAGAACCGCGAGCGCAGCGGGTGCACAGGCCACGAGCGTGAACGCGACCGACACGTGCCCTCGTTTCGTGACGACGCTGGCCGGTCCCGTCGCACGCTCGAGGGCCCGAAGCCCAGCGACGGTCGCCGCTGCCGCACCGAGCGCCGCGAGCGTGGACGGCAGAGGAAGCGGCTCCGGCACCACGACCGAAGCGAGCGCCAGCGCGAGCCCGAACGTCGCGAGCTGCCTCGGGGCATCGTCGGCCGGATCGTCCTTCGGGCGAGGCTTCGTGCCAAGGTACGCGAGAATGACCGCAGCTCCGGCGGCGATCCAAGTGGGTGCATGATGCAACGACGTCGCGCGCAGCGCAGCGACCGCCGCGTAGACCACCGCCGCCACGAAGGCCACGCGCTTCTGCAGACCTTCGGGACGTGGAGCGCCTCGGGGCGCGAGCTGTGGCTTCGAGGACGACGCCATGGGGTTCGCGAGGACGGGCTTACCGCCTCCGCGCCCGGAGGTCGCCTTTTTCGCGAGAGCTTGGCGAAGGAGCGCACGACGAGCCCCTTTTTGGAGACCCTCGCTCAAGAGGGAGACGGGACGTCCGGATTGAAGTAGGCTCCGCCGCGCGACCTCGACAGCGGGGCGCACACGACGGCCGCGACGCCCCCGACGCTTGACATGGCCCTTTCCATGTGTAGAGTGCCGCCCTCCCAAGGGGAAAGCCGCGTACCCGCGCGCTCTCTTTG
>JAYUKI010000127.1:0-1711 GCA_043764595.1 Myxococcales bacterium
GGGTGCATTTCACGGGCGGCAGAGGAGCGCCATCCGCGGCAACGACACCACCATCCGAATTGAGCTCGTCCGGCGGGGGCTCTTCTCCGGTGTCCGCAACGCCCGTTGCGCAGCCCGAGAAGGCGGCGAGTCCGAAGAGACCCAGAAACGGAAGAAGCACGAGAGAGGACGACTTCATGCGATGACGCTCCACGGTGACTTTCGAGGCAGTGACGAAGATGAGCCCGGTGTGCAGCTCGACGAGGAACCTACAGGGCCTCGCTGATGGACTGACACATCCGAGAGACCCTCGCCAAAGAGTCTACGGAGGAGGCGTCGAAGAGACCGCCTTTTTCACGAAACCTACATCGTCCCCTGCGTTTCTCGTCGTGCGCGCGCCATAACGCAATGCGATACGCTATTCAAAAATGGTCTGCGAGGAGCTCCTCGCTCCTCCCGATCGCCGAGACAAAAGGAAAGCGCCCACGCTCGCGAAGGGACGCGAGTCGAGGGCGCCGAGGCTCGGTCCATTCGGTCAGCCGGGAGGCACGGCCGTCACCGAAGGCTTGGGAGCCGGCATGTCCGGAACGGCGGCGGCGTCGATGTCGAGGGCGTCGGGCGTCAGCGGGGGCTTGTCCGGACCACAGGCCTGTGCGCCAACGGCGGCCGCGACGACGAACGCAAGCGCCACCCACGAAAAGGTCTTCACCTTCATCTTCGAGCTCCCCTTCGCAGGCCACTCTGCCCCACGCTCCGTGCGTTGGGCGTCGTCCCGCAGAGACGATCGCTTAGCTGGGACTTTCGCGAAGGTCAAAGATGTCGAAACGAGCCTCGGCCAGGCCCTCGCACCGAACCGGACGGGATAGGATTCGTGCGTCATGACCGATTTTCAGGTCAAGCGGCCGAAAGTGCGGCAAAATGCCTTTCCTTCCGGTCGGTCCCTCACGTGGACGCACCGCGAAAAAACCCATGCCCATTCTCAAGTGGTTTCCGCCCCAAGGCTCTCCCCGAACGTTCGTCCTCTACAAGCCGATGACCACCGTAGGCCGAGCGATGGGAAACGACATCGCCGTCCCCGTGGCCGGGCTCGCAGATGCGCACGCGCAAATCGTCTTCGACGGCCGCGACTTCAACCTCGACGAGATCGACAAGACCGGCGAGATCCAAATCAACGCCAAGAAGAAGCGCCGTGCTCGCCTCGTGCACGGTGACCGCCTCACCCTCGGCACGGGCGAGTTTCTGTTCAGCATGTTCGACGAGCCCGTGAACGTGCGCATCCAGCAGCAGCCCACGATCACCCAGCTCGAGCAGCCCCTCGCGATGCCCACGTCGGTGAACCACCTGGCGGGCGTGCGCAAGCTCCACGAGTTCAGTGAGAAGCTCATGACCATGAAGGACCTCGAGGACCTCCTCGAGGCCATGCTCGACGCCGTCATCGACGTCACGGGCGCCGAAAAGGGTCTCATTTTGCTGCTGGACGACGCCTACACGGGGGCCTCGGCGCCGGGCGAGAGCAAGGCCCACGTCCGTGCGTCACGCCATGTGAACAAAGAAACCATCACCGACCCCAGCGGTCAGGTCTCCGACAGCATCGTGCGACGCGTGATCGAGACGGGACGCCCGCTCATCGTCTCGGACGCGCTCACCGACGACCAGTTCGGCTCGAGCAAAAGCGTGGTCGCGTTGCGCCTCTCGAGCGTCATGTGCGCCCCTCTCGTCGCCCAAGGGCACG
>JAYUKI010000128.1:0-1711 GCA_043764595.1 Myxococcales bacterium
CAAGTCACGGTCGGCAAGAACGAGATCACGATCAAAAACCAGATCCAGTTCGCGCTCGACTCGGCTCAGATTCTCCCCGCGTCGACCGGCCTCCTCACCGAGATCGCCGACGTGTTCATCCACAGCCCGCAGCTGAAGCGGGTCGAGGTCCAAGGCCACACGGACAACTCCGGCACGGCGGACCACAACAAGCAGCTCAGCGACGATCGCGCGAATGCGGTGGTGGCGTGGCTCGCTTCGCACGGTGTCGACTCTTCGCGGCTCGTGGCGCGTGGCTACGGCCAAGGCAAGCCGCTCGTCCCGAACGTCACCGCCGCGAACCGCGCGCGAAACCGTCGTGTGCAGTTCATCATCGTCGACCAAGACGCGGCCGCCGCCCCCGCCAAGCCCGCCGAGAAGCCGGCCAAGCCGGGCACTGCCAAGAAGCCCGACCTGAAGTAGTCCACGTTCAAAACCGTCTCGATTCGATCCGAATCGGGCGAATCGAAGGGACCCGCTGCTCGCTCCGAGTCGCGGGTTTTTTCGTCGCGCAAATATACTGACGTAAGGCTTCGTCGCGCAAATATACTGACATAAGGCTGACAGTTCGTGCGGGTAGAACCTCGAAGACCCCGAGGAGGCTCCCATGGACACGTTTCGTTCCTTTCCAAAAGGCCCGTTCCAACTCGCCGAGTCCGCGAAATTCTTGTGCGGCTTCACCCCACAGGCAGGAAGCTCGGCAACCACTCGGAAAGGCGAGCTCTTTCTCGGCTTCGCGAGCGACGCGGACTTCGCGCCAGTCGTCGTGAAGCTCGTTCAGGAAGGCGACATCGTCGTGGGCTCGGCCTCCCGCGATGCGCCTGGCCTCGTGGCTCAAGTCGAACGGATCTTGTCCCTCGACGTGGACGCTTCGCGCTTCGAATCGGTCTGTGCCGAAGATCCCGTCGTGCATGCCGCGCTCGCCGAGCGTCCTGGCTTCCGGCCCGTAGTGTTTCCGTCCCCGTACGAAGCGGCCGTGTGGGGCGTGCTCGCCCAGCGCGTGCCCATGAAAGCCGCTGCCAAAGCCAAGGAAAGCCTGGCTGCCGCGACCGGCACCAAAGCCTTCGGGCTCGGAAGACACTTCTTGGTCTCGCCGCATCCGGCGGCTCTGCTCGAGGTGCGCGAGGTCCCGGGTATTCCGAGCGAGAAGCTTCGTCGTCTCCACGGAATCGCCGCGGCCGCACTCGAAGGAAAGCTCGATGCGTCGCGTCTCCGCGCGATGCCGGAGAACCAAGCTCTGCGTGAGCTCGAGTCCCTGCGTGGCGTGGGCCCGTGGACGGCGAATCACATCCTTCACCGGGGTGCGGGCTCGGTGGATGCGCTTCCACTCGACGAGCCACGCGTCCTTCGCGCCGTAAGCGCGATCGTCGGACGGGCCGACACGATGTCCGCCGAAGAGGTCCGCGTGCGTGCTCGGCGTTGGTCGCCGTTTCGCATGTGGGTCTGCGTGCTCCTCGTGAGCCGCCTCGCCGCCACGCCTCGTTGGCATGGTCCCGAGCCGCGGGGAAGGGGGACACGGTCGGTCCGGCACGGGACGAGAGAGCCTTTTGTTCAGTCGAGCCTTCGATTCGACGGCCCAACGAGCTGACAAATGCCCGAAATTGCGGCAATATTGACTTGTGGTCCCTGTTTGGCTCCTCGAGCTTGCAGGAACGCAGTTCCGGCGCTAGAAGACGAATCCCATTTGGTGGCT
>JAYUKI010000129.1:0-5663 GCA_043764595.1 Myxococcales bacterium
GGATCGCCGGACTCGGCGAGGTTGCCGGTCATTTGCAGCCATCCGTATTGCTGCCCTACGCAGTACCAAGGCCGCGCGTTTCCGCAGAGCGACCTTTACGCGCTTGGCGTCACGATGTTCCTCATGCTGACGCGGGACCATCCGCTCGGCAACATCGTGTCCGATCGCGAGTGGGTCCGCGCCAAGCTCGTCGATCGGCCGAAGCCCCAGCTCGTGAACGAAGTCATTCGCGAGCTCAACCTCCTTCGAGGGCCCAAGAAGCAAAAGATCGCTCTCGTCGATCCTGAGCTTGAGGATCTGCTGGATCGCTGTCTGGCCTACGATCCCGAAGACCGTCCCGGAACGGCGGAAGCCTTCGTGCGCTCCCTCGAGATCATCCACGAGCGCATCAAGGCGCGGCGCGAGGCGGAGGAAGACGCCACGCTAACGCAGCAGGGCTTTACGCCTGCGCCGCGTGGAGCGAAGACCGTTCCAGAACCCTACGAGTGGATGCGGAAGCGCGTGTCCGCGGAGATCGCGCGGTCCGGCCAAGGTCTCCCCGGGGGCGAGCCCGAAGTGGTGGAGACGCCTGAAGAGGCCACCGAGCGGCTGGAGCGTTCGCGCGCCATCGAGCAGGCTGTCGCCGGGCTCCCACTCGATTCACCTCCGCTGACGGATGCCGAAGTCGAAGCCATTCGCGCAGGGCGTGGCGAGCGCGCTCCGCAGACGGTGCCGAAGGACGTTCGGCAACACCTTGTCCTAGCGGGCAGCACGCTTGAATCGCCCCAGGCGGCACAGCGCTCGATGCGCAAGCATTCCACCTCGGGCGGACGGGTTACGTTTGCCTTGGGCGCGGACAAGACACCGGTGATGGCCCCCGACTTGTTGCCGCAAATGCAGCCGCGCGAGCCAGCTGTGCAGAACAGCCAACGTCGAGGGTTTACGGCTGCGAACAGCTCGCTCGTCGAGTTGCCTGTTTCTAGGCTTTGGCTTTGGAAGGAGCGCGCCGCCGCTTTGCTTCGAGACGTGAAGCGTCCTAAAAGGGGGAAGCACTGGCGATCCATCGCCCTCTTTGTTTCGGCGGGTTTCGCGCTGGCTACAGCGCTGGTCGTTTTGGGCGTCTCGCTTTTCCACTCCTTCGGCGGATCGGCGACGGCCGAGCCCAAGGTTTCCGGACCGACGGCAAACCTCCCTCCGACAACCACTACCTGCGCCAAGCGCGCCCGCAACCTCGGCTCCCGCGCTCGCCGTGCAGGGTGCACTTCCAGCGCCGGCTGCCACTCCTGTTCCCGTCGCTCCCGGCGCTCCGGTTGTGACCGTCGCTTCTTTCGCGACCGTCACGTCGAGCCCTGCGACCTCGCTCGCTCCGGCCGCACATGCCGGTGGCCCCGCGTCGCGCGCTGGGGTCGTTCCGACGGGTTCCCCGAAGAGTGGGCCCAGTCCCTCGCAACCGAGTACGAGCGCCCCAGCGGGGCCGGTCCCGCCGTCGTCACCGCCGCCTATGGCTTCGTGCAAGTTTTGCTACCTGATCGACGGCACCTCCACTCCTCCGGCACCCCCGCCACCTCCGCCTGCCACATCGGCCAAGCCGAAAGCCGCTCCCGCGGGATCGAGCAAACCCGCGAACCCGGACTACATGTCCCCGACCGTTTACTGAGAGGCATGTCATGGGAAAGAACGACGAAAAGACCGACGAGTCGCAGCGTCATGTTCCTGCGGACGTGGACCTCGTGAACGAGCTGCGTGAGCTGGTCAAAGGCGGAGCAACGTACGAAGCTCGAAAGCCGGCTGGAAAACCGAACACGGTGTCTCACATCGTGAATGGCTTCTCCGACGAGCGCCGAACACCAAGCCGTCTTGGTTTGCCACGCTGGAAAGCCTCGGCCACCGAGTCGGGCCTCCAACCGAATGCGCGCGAGTACGCGGCGGACCCCACGCCGAACGAGGCCTCGGGAGGCACCGATCCCGGCCTAGGGCCGAAGACCGAAAGCTTGGCTCAGGACGTGTTGGACACGCACATCGGACACCTCACGACCGTCGAGCTTCCCCTAGCCGGTACTGCCAAGCCCGAAGGTGGAAGGCTCGGCGCGACGAGCGAGATCGCTGGGGCCACAACAGGGGATGCGGACACATCGCAGTCCACCGAGTCCGCCCCCGACACCAAGAGCGAGCCGCCGAAGGGCCGCGTGCTACGGCGCGAAGAAGTCGAAGCCGTGGCGCCCCTCGAGCAAAACGGCGGGTTGATCGGCGGCCGTTCGGTCACGCTTCCCGATGGCGACAAGGGCGCGCTGGCCGAGCGCATCGCGGAGCAGGTTCGCGTTCGCCTAGGCGAAAACACGAGCGACGCCGCGAGCGGGAGTCGTGAAGCGTTGACCGTCATGAGGCAGGACGCGATTCCGGAAGCGCCGCCTGTCGAGTCGCGCCGTGAAGAAAAGCGCACCGAGCTACGCATCGGAGTCGTCGCGGGCATGCTGACCACGCTGATTCTCGGCGTGCTGATCGGGCGCTGGTTTTGGCAGGACCGTGGCGAGGGAACCGGCGTCTCGGGTCCTTCGCTCACCGCATCTGCGTTGGGACCAGCCGTGACAGGCGCAACAATTGTCGCCACGTCGCAACCCACGTTCCCTAGCCTCTCGCCGGCCACGCCACCCGCTCCGTCTGTTATCGCACCGGGCGTGGTACCGGCTGTGAGCGCGTCGGCCGAAAAGCCCACGCACGGTCCGAAGCACGGCCCCGATACTGTCGTGCCAAAGGCCTCGGCAGGTACGCGGATCGAGCCCGTCCCAGCGCTGCCCTTTGCGTCTGGAGCTCCGTCGATGCATTCCCCGGCTGTACCGCCGCCTGTACCAGGCACCGCGCGTAGTGGTCCGGCCCCAACGGTCTCGGTTCCTTTTGGCTCCTATATGGAGGAGAAAAAACAGTGAAGCGGCTTATTTTGATTGGACTCTTGTGCGCGCTGCCGATGACGGCCTACGCGCAGGGTGAGGCCCGCGAAACGCGTGACTCGGACTCCCGGTTCAAGGAGGGAGTCGAGCTCCTCAAGCAGGGAAAACAATCGGAGGCGAAGGACAAGTTTCTTCAGTCTTTGGCGCTCTACCGTGGTGCACCGGTGCTCATCAATCTGGTGCTGACGGAAACGAACGACCATCCCGACATCGCGCTAAAGTACTTGCGCGAGTGGATGGCGCATCCTAGCGCCCCGCCCGCAAAGGTGGAGTCTGCCAAGCGGGAAATCTTGCCGGTGCTCGAAGCCAAGACGGCGCGTCTCGGCATTCAGGCCGCTCCAGGAGAGACCTTGACGGTCGACGGCAACGTGGTCGGCATGGCCCCGATGAAGGCGCCGCTTGACGTGATGCCGGGAAAGCACACGGTGGGCTGCTCGAAGAAGTCGGTAGAGATTACGATTCCCGCGGGCAAGTCCGTCACGGTGGAGCTCGCAGAACCGGGGCCCACGCCCCCGCCGGGCCGAACCGAGACCGGAAGCTGGCTCCTTCCCGCCACCTTTGCGGGCCTCGGCGCCGTAGGCATTGCCGTAGGCGCCATCGGGTCCGGCCTTGCGAGCGGGTCCAATTCCGACACAAAGGATCTCAGCGCAGGCGCCCCGTGCGCCGGGGATATCAACAGCGCCCCCTGCCGCGCCGTTGGGGACGCCGCGGATCGCACGGGGGCGCAGAGCAGCATGGCGCTCGTGGGCTGGATCGCGGGTGGCGGCTTCTTGACGGCGGCGCTGATCACGGCGTTCGTGACCACGCCCTGGAAAGAACGTCCAGTGGCCCGAGTTCGACTTGTCCCTGCGCCCATGGGCGCGCTCTTGACCGGCACATTCTGAGGAACCCCATGAAAAATTGGAAAATTGGCGTGGGTTTGATGTTGGCTTGTGCGGGCGTGGCGGGGTTTGGGGGGTGTTTGTCTTGGCCGGGGAGGTGTGATTTTGGTGCTTGTGATGGAGATGGGGGTGGGGATGCTTTGGTGGATGGGGTGGTTCCGGAGACGGGGATTGTCGATGCAAAGCCGGATGCCCCGATTCCTGCGGGATGTGACACTCCGAATGAACCTTTGAAGAACCCCGAGAAGTGCCTGACGGATGTCTTTGGGGCGTTTGTGGCGCCGAACGGGGACGACTCAGGACCCGGGAGCAAAGCAAAGCCGTTTAAGACGATTGGCAAGGCTCTTTCGGGTGGGACCGTTCGCATCGTCGTGTGCGAGGGTAGCTACACGGAGAGCTTGGACATCAAGCGCGACGTGGAGATCTACTCCGGCGTCGATTGCGCTTTCGCGAAAGCTGGCGCAAAGGCCAAAGTGGTTTCAGCGAAGCCCGAGTTCGGCATTTCAATCGCCAGCCCCGCATCGGCGGTGCGCATTGCCGACATCGAGGTGGAGGCTGCCGAGGGAACCACCGCAAGTCCGAACAGCATCGGAATTTTGGTGAATGGGGTGTCGGGACTGAAGCTCGTTGGTGTGGCCGCAACCGCGAAGAAGGGCTTTGACGGAGCGTCAGGGGCTGGCGGGACGATGGGCGCCATGGGGGACGTGGGCAAGGACGCCGTCACAGTGACGCCGGGCGGACCAACATCCAAAATGTGCAATGGAGTACCAACGACCGGCGGAGGCGGCGGGGGGGCGGCGAGCAATGGTGCCAAGGGTGGACCAAATGGGATCCCAGAGAATCCCGTCGGAGCCAACGGCAATGGTGGCGAGAGCGGCGCGAATTGCACGGACAACGGTTTCGCCGGGATTGGCAGAAGCGGCGCGCGCCCTGGAGATGCCCTGCCCGCCGCAGCGCCGACGGCACGGGGAACGCTAACGACCACGTGGCAGCCCTCGCGCGGGACGGACGGAGCAACAGGCGGACCCGGGCAAGGCGGCGGTGGTGGAGCAGGTATCGCCGGTGGTGGCGGCGGTGGCGGCACCGGAGGATGTGGAGGCACGGGTGGCAAAGGCGGCGCGGGTGGTGGCGCGAGCGTGGCACTCCTCTCCATCAACGCGACGATTCAGCTTGACGGAGTGACCCTCAAGGGGGGTACGGGGGGTACGGGGGGCGGGGGCGGCCTCGGCGGCAACGGTGGTGGCGCCGGCTCAAACGGATGCCAAGCCGGTAGCGGCGGCCAGGGAGCACGCGGAGGAGCAGGCTCGGGCGGCGCGGGTGGCCTATCGGTGGCCATTCTCTACAAAGGACCGAAGCCCACTGGGGCTTCCACGCTTTCCTTTGGAGCACTTGGTACTGGCGGAGTGGGAGGGGCAGCTGGGGTCAATGACGGTCTAGATGGACTGGCGCAAAACGAGCTCGAAGTGCCGTGATACACGGCGCTCGAGTTAGAGCTCAAACACTTCGAGCCGTGGGGTGGTCCCGCGATTCTCCCGAGGGTCTCAAGTATGCCGCGAGCCCCGTCCCCCCTGAGACGAAGCGGGCCCGTGAGGGCCCGCTACGCGGCTTACGCGAGCGCGTCCCTCAGAGTTGCGAGCACTTCGTGAAGCCGACGTTCGACGAGCCAAGCCTTGACGCGCACCGTGTGGACGCCGTGAAAGGCAAGGTACTTGTCCCGCATGGCATCGTAGGCCTCACGCCCGCGATGAGCCCCGCCATCCACTTCGATCGCGAGCTTCGCTTCGGGCACATAGAAGTCAACGATGGTGTTCGCGAGGATGACTTGGCGCCGCACCTTGACGCCAAGCTGGCGTTTGCG
>JAYUKI010000130.1:0-5659 GCA_043764595.1 Myxococcales bacterium
CCCCAACGGAACTTGGAGGCCGAGGTCGAGCGCGTGGACGACGTGGCCGACGGCCGCTTCGCCGCCGGGCCAACCGAACGTTCCGGCAAGCGTGAGGGAGCCGATCCTCTTGAGCCAGGCGAGCGCCAGCAGCGAGGAGAAGAGGATCGAGAAAATCGCGACGGTCCGCCGCGGAGCCCGCTCACCGAACGCAACCGGAAGCTTGGCAACGTCGATCGACGCCACACCGATCACCAACGCGGGAATCGCGCATGCGAACGCTACGACGTAGAGAAGATAGAGCGCGGTGAAGGGAGGACTGACGGCGAGCTCGAGGTACGTGTAGACGAAGTACGCGAGCACCCCGAGCCAGACGAGCCGGCCGCGAAGCGAGCCGCGACATGCCGCCCGAAGCGAGAGGATCGCGAGCGGAATCGCGACGAGCAGGGTCGCAGCGCTCCAGCCACGCGCTTCGGCGAGCACGCTGTTCTCGATGGATGCAGGCGACGGATCGGGGAACGAGCCGCGCCAAACGAGCGTGACGAGAGAGGCTGCTGCCGCAGAAACGACGACAGCAATCGAAAGAGCCACTGCGGCCCTCGGCACAGGTTTCATCGGGCACTCGGTTGCCGTCTTCCGTGGGCTTGATTGAACGGCGTCTCGAATCGTCGTGGCTTCGTGGCTGCAAGCCGCGAGCCGGGTGCAGGCGGCCGAAGCGCCCTCGCTTTTGCCCGCCTCAGGCTGCAGAACGTTCGACCTGCCACTCGAACGGCGGACTTCATCAAAGTGACGCGCGACGTGCCGAAATTGAAGGAGTACGTGCGGCCGCCTGCATGGGTCGCGTGGACGCCATCGACTCGGAGGATCGGCTCTGGGGCTCATGCCATCGGCGCGCTATGCGACGATTCTCGAGCGCGCAGTCACGCGCGACTTCAAGCCTCGATTCGGGAGAGTCGGAATCGACCTGGATGCCGTTTTGGCGTGATTCCCGCCACGCTCGCGTTGGCACCGTCGCGCCGAGGTAGGGCGGCGCTCCATCGAATTGGTCACGTTGTCGGATCGTTCTGATGAGACGCGCCCAGTTGCCGTTGCGGGATGTGCACGCGTTCTCCAAACAAGCGAAACATGAGACTGCTTTTGGCGGGCAAAGCTTCCGGCCTCTCTCTTGCAACGATCTCGCCATTGACCAATCCGCTCGAGGGTTTGCGCCAATGTTCGCGTCGGTCAAATGAAGCGGTGCATCAAATGAAAAAGGCAGCATTGGTGGTTGGTATCCTTGCCGGTTTGCTCGGTGGGCTGTGGCTTCTGCAGGGATTGGGGATCGTGCATCTACGCCCAATCCTCTGCTTTGCCGATTGCGCTCCCGTTCAGGGGCCTTCGCCAACCTGGGTCGTCGTCGGAGCTGTCGTTCTCGCCGCGGGCAGCCTCTCCATCTTCTGGGGCTTCCGAGAGTTTGCGAAATGACATTGCCCATGTGGAACGTAGGCACGTAAATCGTTCGGACGTGTATCCCTCACGGCCCGCAAACAGAACGTTCGGTCGAATTTCGATGAGCAACCGCTCAATTGCCAACGGGACGTCATGGTTCGCGTGGGATCGCAGCGCCTGGCTTCTGCGAGTGCTCCGGTCGGAAAGGGTCCCGTAGACGGGCGGAATGGGCGCTCGCTCGTTCCAGGCTCCTTCGCGGAGTTGTGCACCACCGGCTATACTTATGCCGACGTCCTGCGCTAAGGCGCGCTGATGTGGCCCATTGCGAGCATTCGCGCGCAGTGGGCGCTCGAACACCGCGTCGAGGGTCTTCTGGACCGCCTCGGGCCGAAGCTTGCATCGAGCCGGAGCTCGACGACGCGCGGACAGCACACTCGCGGCGGACCCTACTAGTGCGCGGCGTGGGAAGGCGAAGGATGCGCTCGGCCAGCTGCGGCGGTGAGGGAGCTCGCGGTCTCGCTCACGCCAAGAGGACGTCGTCGAGAAGGCGGCGTGCGCTCGGACGCGCGGGTCGGAGCGCCGTCCCCGCGCGAAACATCATCACCGGCGCGAAGCCGGACGCGAGCCCCATCCCGAGCGACGGCACGGGGGCTCCGAGCTGGCGCGCGCGATCCGCGTGCTCGAGCCATTGGTCGAGCGGTTGCATCGCGACGCCGTGGAGGGTCGCTTCGAGGTGGAGGCGCTGCCAGAGACGACCGGCTTCGATGAGATGCTCCTTCGAGGTCGAATCACGAACGGAGAGGATCCCGAACACTGGGGCGGTAGCGAGGTGAATGTCGCGCGTGGCGTCCACCCAGGATCGATGAAAGCTCTCCTCATCCTGACGTGGACCGAGCTCGGCGAGGATGCGGGTCGCCGGGGCAAGGCCGGCGCAGTCGAGCGAGGGACCGTCGCGTTCCCGACGCACATCCCTCGGCGTCCAGCGAAACCATCGGTCGGTCGCCCTCATGAAGACGTCGTCGAGGACGAGCAAACGCGTGCTCGAAAGGATGGCCTCGGAGAGCGCACGACCCGACGGTGACGACGCGGCGAAGAGCTCGAGCGCGGTGTCGGGGTCGCGCACCTGCGCGCGCAGAGAAGCCTCCACCTCGGGCGTGAGCCTCGCCGTCGAATCGTACGGCCCGCGGTTCGTGTGCCGACGGCGATCGCGGCACCGTGCGGCGACGCCCCTGCTCCGGATGCGGAGAGGACCAAGCGCGCGGCGTGGGTCTCATCACCGGGAACGGGGAAAAGACCGACCGCCGCGACGAGCCCTTGGATCGTGGCGGCGACGACGAGGTTCTCGATCGCGCACCCCATGCCGATATGCATCTGCCTCAGCCAGGGATCGACGGGGCCGAGCGAGCGCTCCCGATCGAGGTACGCATCGAGCACGCCATCGCCGAGGCGGAACTTCCACGGCTGACTGTCGTGTGGATTCGCGGCGAGGATCCCCGCGCCGACAATCGCGCGCGCGCCCCTTAGGTTCGGCAAGTCGTTCCATGCATCCGCGGCTGCGGACGCGGAAAGGAGCCCGACCTGCCCCGCGCGCCCGAGGCCCACGGCCACGAGCCCAGCGCACCCTGTGACGATCTGAAGGAAGCGGCGCCGTCGCATCGCCGCTACCACGCGAGCGCGCCGATGCGAAAACGGAGCATGAGCTCGAACGGGAGGACCGCGAATCGAGCGGAGCGCTCGCGTTCACCACCGAAGACGGGAGTGGTCTCGCCTCCGACGGGCACGCTCATCATCGGGCGATAGACGATCTCGATCGTGCGAAAGAGCGTGAATGAGATCGGGAGCGCGAGCTCCGCGAAGCTGCGCTGGCTCGTGGTGCCGTCGATCGAGAACCCGAGCCCCAATCCCGCGCGCAGAGTGAGCCAATGCGCGGGTGAGTAGGCGAACGTGACGTCTTCGCGGAGGAGCACGTGCCAGTGTCCCGTCTCGAACGTCGGACCGACTCCGATCCCTGCGTGACCGTCGATCGCCAAGCGCTCGTCGCGGAAGACGACCAAAGGATGACCGACGCCGAGCGCGAGGAACGTCCGGTATGTTGCGCGGTCGGAAGTGTAGTCGGCGCCGTCGACCCGCACGCGGAGCCGCTCGTCGAACGATCCGAGCGCGAGCGCGGTCGTAGGGACCCACCGCGCCGGAGGCCTTGCCGCCTCGTCGGCGAAGGCGCTGCGAGTCGAGAGCATCCCCGCGATGGCGACCGCCGCTGCGGCGCGCTTCACTGGCGCACCCACTCGAGCGGCCGGCGCGGGCTCTGAAGCGCGGCGTTCCACGGGTAACCGATACGAAAGAGCATCTGCGCGCGCCGACCCGGTGCGCCCAGGAGAGCGCCCAACGCGTTCGTAAACGTCGGCGCGAGCCCTTGTGTCTCTTCGCGATCTTGGAGCTCCGTCATCTGGTTGAGCGGCTGCATCGCGAGCCCCTGACTCGTCGCCCAGAGGTGGAGCCGCTGGAACACGCGACCGACGCGGAGCTGGTCGGCGCGCGTGCTTGCGCCCGGCGACGAGAGGATCGCGAAAGCGGATCCCGTGGTCTGGTCCTCGCGCGTGCCAGCGAGCCAGTAGCTGTCGGCCGTCTCGTCGCTCGGGTGGCCGCCGCTTTTGCCGAAGAACCGAGTCGCGGCGCCGTTGCCGCTCGCGTCGAGCGTGATCCCGTCCCGATGCTCGAGGATCTCTGCGGCGGTATGGCGATACCAAACGTTGCTGGCGCGGCTCATGGCGTCATCGGCGATGAACGCGATTGTCGCGTCGATGGTGCCCGCGCGAAACGCCGCCATGTCCGCGCGACTCGTGAGGAGTTGGAGCGCGACGCCCGGCTCCGTCACGAGCGCCTGAAGCGCGGAAGACAACATCCCCGCCGCCGGGGTGTCGGCGTAGCGACCTCGGTTCGTGTGCCTACTCGCGATCGCGCCGAACAGCGGGTGCGCGACGGGCGGCGCCGCCGACAACGCAATCGACGCGACGAACGAAGGCCGCGATGCGTCTGGGAAGAGCTCGACGACGGCCGCTCGTCCGGAAGCGCGCGCGGCGATCGCGATGTTCTCCACCGCGCACCCGAGGCCGATGTAGAGCTCGCGGAGGAGGCTGTCGCACACTCCGAGGTCGCGCGTGAGGTCCGCGTGGACTTCGATCCCCGCCGGGTCGACGACAAAGGCCCACGGCTGGGTGTTGTGAGGACTCGACGCAAGGACTCCGGCGCGCGCGGCGATCCTCTCCGGTTTCGTCTCCGCGCCAGGGAAATTCCATGGAGCGTACGCATCGCCGCTCTCCGCCGCGTAGTACGCGCAGCCCGTCGCGCCGCGCACGAACAGGACGCCGGTGGCGGCGCCCGCCACAAGCTTCAGCCAATCTCTGCGCACGATCGTCTCTGCCATGCGCTGCCCTCTGCAAGACCACGACCGCGGCGCGGAAGGGCGAAAGCCGTGAGCCTCCCGTCAGTCGAGCACGCGTTGCCATCATGGTGAGCGTCGCCTCATCGAATCGATGGACTCGAGCATCGAGGCCGGCCACCTGCGCTCTTCGTGCCGCGCGAGCGGCACAAAGCGAAGCGATTGTTGCTCTATGTGCACGGTGGACCCGGCGGCGCGGAGATGCTCTTCAATGAGCTCGCGTTCGCGCCCGAAGCGCAATTCCGGACTCTCAAATACCAGCCCTACCCCGCTTCTTTCGTTTACGGTCCGATCCTTCGCGAACCGTGACGGTCCGTGGGCAATATCCCCGACCTAAATTAGGAGTGGAAACATGGGTTCTCCGGTTTATCGCGCGGTTTCGCCGACCGTGGCTCAACGCAATTGCCGTCGATCTCACGGCGCTGGGCTCCCCGCTCGTTGTCGCCATCTTCACGGTCACGTTCGGGGCGCTCTTGGTCACCAAGGCCGACCGACGAGGAGCGATAAGTCTCGTCCTGGTCTCGCTCGTCTCGGGGCTGCTCACGAGTGCGAGCAAGGCGCTTCTTGAGCGTTCGCGACCGTCGGCCGTGCCGCGGCTCGTCGAGGTTACCGGCCTCTCGTATCCGAGCGGCCACTCTCTCGCGTCGGCGGCGGTCTATCTAACCGCGGCCATCGTTGTAGGTCGTCACGCCAGTCGGTCGGGCGAACGCATCGGCTTCGTCATCTACGCCGCGACCATGGTCGTGCTCATCGGTGCTTCGCGCGTCTACCTTGGAGTGCACTATCCGAGTGACGTAGTCGGTGGGATCGTCC
>JAYUKI010000131.1:0-1708 GCA_043764595.1 Myxococcales bacterium
GTGTGCCATCTCCCGCCGATCCTCTCGCTGCGGCAGGTGGCCTCGTCGCTCCGCTCCTCAGACTACGGGAGTAGGCTTCCGGTGCTCGCTCCTCGGGCACCGGCCTCGCGTCGGTCTCGACGGAAGCTGACACACCCATTTCGACCGGGGGCCTTAGCCCGAGTCGAACCATTCGCTTCTTGAGACCTTGTCGGGTGAGCCCGAGCGCTTTGGCCGTGTGGGTCAGGTTGCCCTGTTGCGAGGCGAGGGCAGCTTCGAGGGCTTTGCGCTCCGTGTCTTTTTCGGGAATCGAAGCTCGGATTTCGGTTGCGATGGTTCCGGCGGACGCTGCGCCTTCGCGGGTTCGTCGGGTGAGCGAGCTCCGTCCCACTCGCGGTACCCCGAGCGCGAGAAGGCGTGCGATCTCGTGCTCGAGCTCCCTTACGTTGCCCGGCCAGCCGTGCGCTTCGAGCGCAGCGCGCGCGTCTTTGGCGATTTCCAAAGGTTTCCCTGCGCGCCGCAGGAAATGGTCGACCAAAGGGCCAATGTCCTCTGGACGGTCGCGCAGGGGCGGAATTTCGATCTTGAGCACGTCCAGCCGGTAGAGCAGGTCGCGGCGGAAGCGTTCTTTTTCGACCTCGACGTCGAGATCGCGGTTCGTCGCGGCGACGATGCGTACGTCGAAGGCGCGCTCTTCGTCGCCGCCCACGGGACGATAGCGCCGAGTCTCCAAGATGCGCAGGAGAGCCGCTTGGCGCGGCGGGGGAAGCTCGCCAATCTCGTCCAGAAAGAGGGTTCCCTTTTCGGCCGTCGCGAGGAGGCCCGCCCGTGCCCGCTCGGCCCCCGTATAGGCCCCGCGAGCGTGCCCGAAGAGCTCGGACTCGAAGAGGTTCTCGGGAATGGCTCCGCAGTTCAGTGCAACGAAAGGCCCTTTGGCCCGCGTGCTCGCCAGATGGAGTGCCTGTGCGAATACCTCTTTCCCAGTGCCTGTTTCGCCCGTGAGCAATACGGGAAGATCGCTCTTGGCGGCCACGGCGAGACGGGCCTTGGCACGCTCGAGGGCGAGGCTCTTGCCGACGATCTGCGGGAACGTGCCGCTCGAGGTGCCGGGGAAGTACGTGGTTTCTTCGTCCGATGAGGCCCCACGCGCTCCCAGTTCGGCGGCCTCCTGGGCATTGGCGAGTGGCACGTGCGGCCACGACGGTTCACGGGTTTCGTGGGCGGCAGTGCGTTCGGGCGAGGCTGCGAGGTGACCCGCGATGGCCGCGGCGGACACGTACGCGAGCATGTCCGAGTCGACGAGGTCGTCGAAGCGTCCTTTGGCGAAGCGGTGCTCCACGACCAAAACCGTCGTTGTGCGCTCGCCCGGTCGAACCGCGAGGATCCGCGAGCCGTCGCCCGCGTTCGTCCGTAGTACCCGCGGGGCTCCCGAGGCGAGCGCGCGAAGCTCGGTCGTGTCGACGCGACGCTCGGGCTCTCCGATCGCGAGCCCTTCGGAGTCGAGGCCGATCACGCGCAGTGGTGTTCCAGGTCGTGGGTCGACTTCGACAAGGAAGGCCCGCTCGGCGCCGGTGGACGTGACCAACGCCGACAACAGGGCACGCTCCGACGTCTCTCGGCTCGCAGAGCCAGCGGTGGTGTCGAGCCAAGCGACGAGGCTTCGTGGCGGACCTTTCATGCGTGCCTCGCGAAAGATGCCCCAGGCTCTCCCTTCGAGGTGGGAAATCTG
>JAYUKI010000132.1:0-1707 GCA_043764595.1 Myxococcales bacterium
TTCGGCTTTCGCACGTTTAGCGGCGCTGCGCGTCGTTCCTCCTCCGAAGATAGAAGACTATCCGTCGTCCTCGCGCGTACCAGGTGCGCCAGCTTGCTAACCGTGCGAAATCCTCGGTCCGTCACCTGTTTGTCGCTCTAGCCAGAGCACGAAACACGAACGGTGCTCGAGCCATCGGCCCCGGGCCGGCGAACAAAGCGGCGGCGCCTCAAGCGAGCGCTCGAAGTGCCTCGAGTGCGATCCGGAAGTCTGCGGGCGGCTCGCTCTCGAACACGACGGTCTTGCCCGTGCGTGGGTGGACGAACCCGAGCCTGCGCGCATGCAGCGCTTGCCGTCCGAGCGCCGCGGCAATGCGTGCAACGTCCCCGTTTTTCGGCGTCACACCGTACATGCGGTCGGCGAGCAGCGAGTGCCCCGCATCCGCGAGGTGAACCCGAATTTGGTGCGTCCGCCCCGTCTCCAGGCGACACTCGAGATGGGTGGCGAGAGCTCCGAACGTAGCCATCGGCGAGACGCGGGTGACCGCCCGCTTCCCGTCGCGAACCTTCGACGAAAACATCATTCGATTCCGAGGGTTACGACCGTAGAGCGTGGCGTACGTTTCGGTGCCTACCACCCCCGTGGCCAGAGCCTCGTAGACGCGATCGCAGGTGTGCTCGGCAAACTGCACCTTGAGCTTTTCGCGTGCGAACGCAGTCCGCGCGACGACCAGGATGCCACTCGTGTCCTTGTCGATCCGATGAACGACACCAGGACGCGAGCGCGCGATGGGGTCGCTGGTACCTTCGGCTTCGTCCTCCTCGCGTTCCTCGTCGGCGTCTTTGGCCGGCTCGAGCACGTCGCGGTCGAAGTAGCCACGCGCCAGAAGGCCATTCACGAGGGTCCCGGTGAGATGTCCCGCCGCAGGGTGCACCACGAGGCCGGCAGGCTTGTCGACCACGACGAGATCGTCGTCGACGTACACCACATCGAACACGACCGAGGGATCGGGGAGGGCCTCCGTGGGCGCGGGGGCCTCCGGACATACGAGAATCACGTCGCCCAAGCGGACCTTGTCGGCGGCCTTCGCAGGCAACAGGGTCGCGGTCGCGGTCGCGGTCGCGGTCACGGTCGCGGTCGCGGTCGCGCCCGAGCCCGACGTCGCGCCCGAGGTCGAGCCAGTCCTAGCCCGCGCAAACGTGACCCGGCCGTGCTCGATCCAGCGGGCAAGCTCGGCGCGAGAGGGAGCAAACGGATGGTGCGTGAGAGCGTCGACCAAGAAACGATCGATGCGCTTTCCCTTGTCGCCATCCGTGACGGCAATCTCGACGCTCGTGTCGAACCGCTCGATCGCGGGCCAAGCGGGCTCGGCGGGCTCGGCGCGCGCTGGCGAGGGCGATCCCTTGGCCGGGGGCCCGCGACGCGAGGTCACCAAATCTTCGACTTGATGTGACCCTTGGCCTTGATCAAAATGTCGACGAGGGCTCGGTCGTAATAGTTCTTCGGGTAGAGCTCTGGCGCCACCCGACGCTTGTAGAGGGCGCGACCTTCTTCGATCTCCTCCGCGAGCGACTCGAAGAGGTTGTCGTGGGTAATGCCGTTCACGATCTTCTCCTCGTTGTAGAGGCTGAGATCGCTGGCGATGGCGCGCGCGAGGCGACGAGCGGCTTCTTCGGTCTCGATGAGTGGCATGCTTTGGCGAGTATCGCGGCTTTCTCATCGAAGTGT
>JAYUKI010000133.1:0-5647 GCA_043764595.1 Myxococcales bacterium
GACCAAGCTCGATGTCACCTTCGACAAGCGCACCGTGCACGTGGATCTCGAGGCGCAGCGGGCCATCGACGAGGGCCAGAAGCCGCGGTTTTTCCTGCGGGCCGCAAACTGGCTCCACTTGAACCGTGGCAAGAAGCAGTGGACCTACGTGGCCGACGCGTACGCCATTGGTCTACTCGTATTGGCCCTCTCGGGGATCTTTATGATTCCAGGAAAAAAGGGCTTCTTCGGACGCGGCGCCGTTCTCGTGGGGATTGGGATCGCGATCCCGGTCGTGTACGTCACGCTCTCGGGTGGCCCATAGTCTCGCTTCGAAACGGTGAGGGACCGGTCCCGCAGGCCCGATCCCTCTTTTCCCACGCGCGCCCGGTTCGGTCGCGCTCGACTTGATGTCAGCTCACCAAGGGAACCACTCGCGCGGCATCCGCTGCCACGCCGTGGGCCTTCGGGCGTCGCCCTCGGGCAGGACCAGAGAGCCTACGAACTCCGCGTGCTCGTACACGCTGCCAATCGACCGGGAGATGCTGTCGAGGTCCACGTCGCTCACCACGCCGTTGCTCGTGGCCTTGTAGAATTGCACCGTGATGCGTACGGGGAAGCGCGTGTCACGTTCCAGCTTGAGCCCGCGAGCTTCGTCGAACTTCCCGAGGTTCGGGCCGTGGCCGAGTACCGCTTGCTCGACGTCGCTCTTTTCTTCCTGCGCGCCTCCCATCGGCTTCGCGGGCGCCGCAGCCGGGGCTGCTCCCTTCGAGGCCCCGCCCAGATCTCCCATGCCACCGCCGCCGAAACCTGGGCCCCACCCTCCTCGCCGAGGGCGAGACACCTGGACGAGGGGCACTTGGACGAGGAACAAAACGTCCGCGCCCTTCGCGAGCGCCGACTTGTCGTCTTCGGTCTTCGGGCCGCCTTGGGCTGCAATGCGGCCTTCGACGTCGGTCTTGCGTTCCGCGGTGAATGCCGCGCGTTGGCCTCCGTTGTTGAAATACAGCTCTTGACCCCATCCGGCAGCGGTCGCGTCTTCGCCGCGGTTCTCCACGACACTCACACTCGTTCCCTGACGCGTGACGAGAATCGAAAGGACTGCGGGGGAGCCCGGGAACGATTGGTAGTTGAAAAGAACGGGATTGAACTCGGCTTTTCCGGTCTTCGGAATCGGAAGAAACACGGCTTGCGCGCTCACGAGAAAGTGGGAATCGCGCGCCGCAAAAAGGTTGCCGCTTCCCTGGATGTTCGACGGAAGCGAAACGAACTTGCGAATGTCTTTCAGCACGTCCGCGAGCGGCACGGTGGTCAACGCACCTTCCCGTTGATTGCCGACGCGAACGAAGAACTTGTCGGACGGGACGTCGCCCGTACGGTCCGAGAAGTTCGGAAAGCGAATGACCGGCATGACGGCCCCGGTGAACCCACCGCGCTCGTCACGAAGCCGGACTTGGAGCGAGAGGTCCGAGATGTTCGGACCGACCGACGATCCCTCCGAGCGTCCCGTATCTTCCCACGCCACGTTCACCATCGAGAGGCCCCGTCGCGAGACCCGCGACTGCAGGCTGCTGTCGTTCGGCATCGCCACGACCTTTCGGACCGTCGCCGCGAGCTCGTCACGCGAGTTGCGATCGCGGATGCCCCAGTCTCCGTTGTCGCCGTCGCCGTCCGAGGGCTTGTCCGTCGCGAGCGGAAGCTTGTCGGCGGTCTGGGCGCTCGTCGTCGGGGGCGCCTGGACGACGATGATTCGCTCCCGGGTGCATGCGGCGAAGAGGGCTACGGAGGCGAGGGCGGTAAGTCCAACGGTCCTGAACATCGGAAAAGTCCTTCTTGTTGCGGCGCGAACGCCTTTCGCCATGGCCTGCGTGGAACGTGAGCGGGTAGGCGGTGCGAGTGTCAGCCTACGACGCGTGACCCCCGGGAAGGATCTTCCGTTGACCCCCAGGTAGGCCCGGTGTCTTCTTTTCGGCCATGTCCGCTTCCCAAAGCCCCACGAGCCTCAAAGGAAAAACGCTCTTCATCACCGGCGCGAGCCGTGGAATCGGAAAGGCCATCGGTCTCCGCGCCGCGCGGGACGGCGCGAACGTGGTCATCGCCGCAAAGACCACCGAGCCGCATCCGAAGCTTCCGGGCACCATTTATTCGGCCGCCGAAGAGATCGAAAAGGCCGGTGGAAAGGCCCTTCCGTGCCTCGTCGACGTGCGCGACGAAGCCCAAGTGATCGAGGCCGTGAAGAAGGCTGTCGAGACCTTCGGAGGCGTCGACATCCTCGTGAACAACGCGAGCGCCATCAGCCTCACCGGCACCCTCGAGACGCCCATGAAGCGCTTCGACCTGATGCATCAGATCAACACGCGCGGGACGTTTCTGTGCTCGCAGGTCTGCATTCCCTACCTCGCGAAGGCCGAAAATCCGCACATCTTGAACCTGTCCCCACCCATCACGAGCATCGAGACCAAGTGGTTCGCTCCACACGTCGCCTACACGATGGCGAAGTTCGGCATGAGCCTCTGCGTGCTCGGCATGGCCGAAGAGCTGCGCTCGAAGCGCATTGCGGTAAACGCTCTCTGGCCACGCACGGTCATCGCCACGGCCGCCGTCCAGAACTTGCTCGGCGGCGACGACGTCATGAAGGGAAGCCGTACGCCGGACATCATGGCGGACGCGGCGCACGTCATCCTGACGATGAACAGCTCCGACCCGAAATCCACCGGTCAGTTCTTCGTCGACGACGACGTTCTTCTTGCCGCCGGTGTCACGGACCTCTCGAAGTACGCGAGCGTCCCTGGCGCCGAGCTCATCCCCGACTTCTTCGTTTGAGCCTCGGCGACCCTAAGAAGTGCATGGCGTGTGGGTTGCGCTTCCACATGCTCGACGGGCAAGACGAGGCGTGTTTCGTTGGAGCACGCCTCGGTTTGCATTTCTTGTAACTTATTGAAATGGTTTCTGAAATGCGATTCGCGTGTCGCGCCATGACACGTGTGGGACATGCGCGCATCCTCACATCACAAAAAAGGTCCTTGACGGAAATACTCCTTGAAGGTGGCTCGTCTTGAGCCAAGACTCCCGGCGATCGTCGTCAGGAGTTTGCCGAACACGGCTTCGATTGGAGAGATTGTCGACCATGCGTACCAACCAAGATGCCCCCAGCTCCCAACACGACCTTCGAGAGCGCCGCGTGCCTGCAGGCGCAACGAATGCGGAAGGGATGACGGGCGACTTGGATCGCCGTGGGCTCCAGCTGGCCCTCAGTGACGCCCTCGCCGACATCCTGCGCGCCGAAGCTTCCGAAGCTACGAAATCTGCACGGCACTAAGTTTCGCGCTAAGGAGACAAGATGCGTGGCTTGCGTTTAGCGGGGGCATTCGGATTCGCGGTCCTCGTCGCAACGGGCTGCGCCGTTGGTATCGTAGGCGACCCGGTCGACACGGAGAGCGATGGCAGCGTTTCTACGCCCGACGCCTCGTCCACCGCCACGGCGCTCCCTCCGGATGGCAGCTCTCCCGATGCATCGGTCAAGGATGGGCCCGTGGGTACGGACGTCGTGGTTCCTCCAACCGACTCTGGCGGAGACTCGGGCGCCTGCAACGGCAAGCTCGTGATCAACGAGGTCCAGACCGAGGGCACGAGCGCCGACCACGAATTCGTGGAGATCTACAACACGGGCACGTGCGACGTTTCCCTCGAAGGGTGGTCGCTCAAGTACAGTGCATCGAGTGGAAGCGCTCCGAGCACGTTCTTCGACGGGCTCATCAGCCACAAGGTGCTCGCAAGAGGGCATTTTGTCGTAGCGTGCAGTCCCTTCCCCGGCGCAAAAAACGCAACGTATATGGGAGGGCAGCTCGCGGCCGACAACGGTCAGGTCGGGCTTTTCAACAAGCTTGGTATACAGGTCGACGCTGTTGGCTACGGGACCATCACGACGAAACGCCTGACGGAAGGCAATCCCGCCCCGACTCCTGGCGGTCCGGGCAAGTCGGTTCAGCGCATCCCCAACGGGAACGACACCGACAACAACCAGGCCGACTTCCGCTCTGCGAATTCGACCGCAAACCTCGCGAACTAACTCGCGGTCGGGCCCTTTTCTCCGCCTGCACAGGGCGGCGATAGCAGCGCTTCGGGTCGCGCCGCCCACTCTGCGGGAGTCCGCGCGGTGATAGCGACAGCGTGGAGACCGGAAGCGAGCTCGGCTTTGAGCGCCCCATAGACCAGCTGGTGCCGTGCGACGCCGGCCTTTCCCTCGAAGGCACCCGACACGAGAACCACCTTGAAGTGGGACTCGGCTCCGGGTTTCACGGCGTGGTTGTGGCTCTCGTCGAGGACCTCGAGGTGGGTCGGAGCGAGAGCCGCGGTGAGAGCCTGTTCGATGCGCGCGTGCCTTTGCATGTGACCCTACTTCCAACGGAAAAAGGGCCCGAGGCAAGCCCCGGACCCTCGTTCGTCCCTTTTTCTTTCGAGGTCAGCTGTCGAGGTAGGTGCGTAGTCGACGGTGCTCGGAGGGAAGCCGCAGCTTGCGCAGCGCTTTCGTCTCGATTTGACGGATTCGCTCGCGGGTGAGCGCGAAGCTCTCGCCGACCTCTTCCAAGGTGTGGTCCCGGGGCTCGTCGATTCCGAAGCGCAGGCGAAGGATCTTCTCTTCGCGCGGCGTCAGAGTCTTCAGAAGCTGACGGGTTTGTTCGTGGAAACGCATCTTGGCGTAGGCGTCGTCCGGGGAGTGGCTGCCGTCGTCGGCGATGAACTCGCCCACGCTGGCCTCGCCCTCGGCCCCGACCGGGGTTTCCAGGCTGATCGGCTCGCGGGCGATGCGAAGCACCGCACGAACCTTGTCCACCGGGAGGCCGGTGCTCTCCGAGAGCTCCTCGGGCGTGGCTTCACGACCGTACTCTTGAAGGAGCGAACGGCTCGTGCGGGTCAGCTTCTGGAGGTTCTCGAACATGTGGACCGGCACACGAATCGTGCGGCCCTGGTCGGCGATGGCGCGCGAGATCGACTGGCGAACCCACCACGTGGCGTACGTGGAGAACTTGTAGCCGCGCTTGTACTCGAATTTGTCGACCGCACGCATGAGGCCGATGTTGCCCTCTTGCACGAGGTCGAGGAGCTGGAGGCCACGGCTCGTGTGCTTTTTCGCGAGCGAAACGACGAGGCGCAGGTTGGCTTCGACGAGCTGTGCTTTGGCGTGCTCGGCCATGCGACGTCCGGCATCCAGGTCCGCCAAGGTCCGTTTCATGCGCTTCTTCGCGGTAGCCGAGCCGGTGGCTTGAACCTGGGCCCGAAGGCGACGGGCAACGCGAGCCACGACCGTCTGGTCGAGGCGCACGCTCTCGAGAGCCGCGATGACCTTTGCCCGAACCTTCGGAAGGTCTTCCTGTTTGTCGGCGCGAACGTAGAGCTCGACGAAGGCGCGCTCGAGGAGTCGAGCGGTTCGTTTTACGGCGTTGTCGTCGAAGGCTTCTTCCTCTTCGACGTTGCGAAGAACGTCACGGAGCTTGAGCTTGCCTTTTTCGAGCGATTGACCAACGAGGGATAGCTCCCGTGCGGCAGCTTCGGAGTCGACGATGGCGCACACGATGGCCCGTTCGCCTTCTTCGATTTGCATGGCGAGCTCCACCTCGCCTTCGCGAGTGAGGAGGGGTACCTTTGCCATACGGCGGAAATAGAGATC
>JAYUKI010000134.1:0-1705 GCA_043764595.1 Myxococcales bacterium
CGAGATCGAGATCCTCGGGCAGGTCCCGCCGCCGAAGGTCGCCGACAAGGGCATGTTCGTCGAGCGCAGGTGGCGCATGGACGAGAGCCCTCCCGCGCCGGAAGAGCCGGACAGCGTGTCGCCGCGCGAGTTCTTGCCGAGCGTCCGCGTCGGCTGGGGTCAGTCGCTCGAAGACTCGCTCGCACGTCTCGTGGACGTCGCGACGGACGAGACGCCCCTCGACCCGCGCCTCAAGCGCCGTGCGCTCGAGATCGTGAAAGGTGCAAACCTCACGGATCGCGACGCCGTGGCTCGCAAGGCCTACGACTGGGTCCTCGAGAACGTGCAGGAGGGCCAGGAGAACGACGGTCGACGCGCGATCCTCGGCAAGTCGGGCTCGCGCCAGGCCGCCTTTTCGCACCTCTTGAGGCAGCTCGGCGTGCCGGTCGACTTTGCCATCGCGAAGAACAAACTCGCCATGCCGGCGCGCGGAAAGATGAGTGAAATCGAGGGGTACGACAACCTCTTGCTCCGCGTGGACACGGGCCGGGGAGTGCGCTGGCTCACGGTCAAAGACAAGTTCGCGCCGTATGCGTACGTGCCCGCCGAAGTGCGTGGGCAGACCGCCGTGGTGCTGAAGACCGGCACGCCGCGCGAGACCATCGACGCGAACGGAGTGACCGACGGCATCGTCATCAAAGGGCGCGCCGATCTCCGCGAGGACGGCTCCGCCCAGGTCGAGCTCGTGCAGTCGTTCACCGGCAAGGTGGGCATCGGCATGCGTGGAGTGTTCGACAAGGTGCCGGAGAGCAAGCTCTTCGACTTCGTCGAGACACGGCTCCTCACGCGAAACCTCCCGGGCGCACGCGTACGCGACGTGAAGCTCGAGAACGTGAGCCAGCTCGGCGAGCCTCTCGTCATGCGCGTGAAGGCCGAGGTGTCCCAGCTCGTTCGGGTCGAAGGCCAGGGATTCGCGCTCAAATCGCTCTTCCCGCTTCACCTCGCGCAGCTCGCCACCATGCCCAATCGGCAGACCCCTCTCCTTCTCGGAGCGTCGTCGCACTTCGAGCTCGATTTCCAGATCGTGGTCCCGAAGACGGTGCGCATGCCGGCCACGCTTCCAGGTGGAACCGTGCGTGACGGCGAGCGCGTCGTCGAAGTCAAAGACATGGTGGAGGGGCACTCGATAAGGCTCGTCCGCCTCATCGACATCCCGGCAGCACGCGTGCAGCCCGGGAAGGAATACGCCGGCTTCATCGACTTCGTGCAGAAGGCCGACACCCTGGTCGAGCGCGAGATCGCGCTCGGACGATGAGCGAGACGAGCGAAGCCATCCTGCCTCGGGTTCTCGAGCCCGAGGTCATGGACTCCGAGACCGAAGCGGAGGACTACGACGCCATGGACCACGGCGCCGTGAACGCCGCATTTTGCGACGATTTGCTGGCGCTTCGGCCCCATCCAACGTGGGTGCTGGATCTCGGAACCGGCACGGCACGCATCCCGCTCACGCTCTGCGCGAAAGATGTGGACGTGCGCGTCGTCGGCACCGATCTCGCGAAGCACATGCTGCGCGTCGCGGAGCGCAACGTGCACCATGCAGGTTTTTCGAACCGCGTGGTCTTGAGGGAGGACGACGCCAAGACGCCTGCCCTCCACGACGAGCCCTTCGACGTCGTGTGCTCGAACAGCGTGGTGCACCACATTCCGGATCCGGCCGTCGCGCTCC
>JAYUKI010000135.1:0-5644 GCA_043764595.1 Myxococcales bacterium
GTAGAGCCCCCGAGTGAACACCTTCCTCAGCATCGTCCACGTCACCATCTGCTTCATCCTCATCCTCCTCATCCTGGTCCAACAGGGCAAAGGCGGGGGCATGGGTGCGGCGCTCGGTGGCGGCGCCACCAACCAGGTCTTTGGCGGGCGTGGAGCAGGCAGCTTCCTCACGCGGGGAACGGGCATCTGCGCCGCCCTCTTCATGCTGAACTGCGTGGGCATCGCCTACTTCACGAGCGATCACGCGCTTCAGGATCGCCAAGCGGCCGAGAAGAAGGAAAAGGAAAAGAAGGGTCAGTCGGGCGCTGCGCGTCCGAAAGACTCGGCGGCTCCTGCGACGAGCGTCGCGCCCGTTCCCGCGCCCACCAGCGCTCCTGCTCCTTCGGGCAAATAATCGTCAGGTGATGCGCGCGCTTGGCCCGGGCTTGCCCCTCCTCGCGTGAGCTCGCCGGTGAGAGCGACCCCAGCGGGCGAGGGCTCTCGCATACCAACGAGCCGGCGTGCGCTGGCGATCGAGCTCGTGTCGATCGTCCTCTTGCGGTTGCTCGGAGTGTTGGCGCTGCTTGGTTCGGGGTTCCGCGCCATCTCGGACGACGACTATGCCCGGACGGTGATCGCGCAGCGCTTCGTCGGCGCTCCAAAGCTCGATCCGAGTGGGACGAGCTGGCTTCCATTCCCGTTCCACGCGATGGGCACCGCCATGGTGCTCTTTGGTCGTTCGATCGAGGTCGCGCGCTGGGCCTCCGTCGTCGTCGCCCTGCTGGGCGGGGTCGTCCTCCACCTGGGGCTCGTGGCGTGGAGGATTCCACGGCCCGCGCGTCTCGTCGGAGCGGGACTCGTGGCCGTCCTTCCCTGGACGGTGTGGACGACGGCCGCAACCGTTCCAGAGGCGTCCACGGCTGCCTTCGTCGGAGCAGCGATCCTGCTTGCCGCACTCCCGCGCGACCGAGCCACGCCGACGACCCGATGGGCCGCGGCCGCCCTCGTCTGTGCGGCCACGCTGTCGCGCTACGAAGCGTGGCCTGCGGCGATCGTCGTGGCGTGTGCACTCGCTGCGGGCGCAGGAAAAAACCCAAAGAGCGTACGCGTTGCGAGCGTGGCCGCCATCGTGTTGGCCCTCGGAGGAGCGGTGGCGTGGATGGCCTGGAACAAGGTCTCGCACGGATCGGCGACGCACTTCCTTTTCCGGGTGGCGCGCTTCAAGAAGGCCCTCGAGAGCGGACAGCCGGAAGTGCCCCTCGGCGAGCGCCTCTTCGCCTATCCACGGCTCTTCGTCGTGCATTTTCCGGAAGGCGTTGCGGCGGCGGCCGTGCTTCTCGGCACGCTCCGACGTGACGACGAGCTACGCCGAGCCAGGGTCGTGGCGCTCGGTGCGTGTGCCGGAATCCTCGCGTTTCTCGTGTACGGAAACTTGAACGACGGCGCGCCCACCCATCACGCGGAGCGCGCGCTTCTTGGCGCTGTCTTTTGCGTCGTACCGCTCGGAGTGGCTTCGTTCGGACGGCGAGGTTCGACCAAGGCATGGGCGGTGGCCGGTATTGTGCTCGGGCTCATCGAGCTCGGCCATGGCGCCGCTCGTGAGCGACCTGGCGGTGGCGCGGCCGACCGTACGGCGCAGCTCGCACGGGGCAAGGCCCTCCGTGGAGAGCCTCACCTCACCGTGACGCCTTGTACCTACGAGCACTTTGCCCTGATCGCAGCCTTTGGTGCTCCGGAGAACGTCGACATCCAGCCCTCGCGGCCGACGAATGGCTCGAACCTAGAGGACTGTCCACGGATCACCGAGCGGCCCTAGAGCGCCGATCAGGTTTTTGGACCGAGGATTTCGCTGGGTTAGCAAGCATCGCTAGGAGCGACGACGGATATCCGAGGAGGAGCGACAACGCGGCGACGCCCGGTGGTTTGCTTTCGGCCACCACTCGCCACCGCTCCGGACGACGGCGTCGGTACGTAGAGGAGCCGGCGGCTAGCGGAAGCCGTCGCACTCCGCGAGCGTGATGAGATCCGCAATCTGCGGCGCGCAGTTGCCGAGGCAGACTTTGCTCGAGCATTGGCCACTGAACCGACAGTCGGCGCCATTCGCGAGGGGCCCGACGCATCGGTTGGTGGTGGGATCGCAGCCATTGCCGTTGCCGCGATAGCCGCATTCGAAGTCGGACGTGCACGAGGCGTTGACGGCCTTGAGGGCCACACACCGCCCGATGATGGGCGCAACGCTCGCGTCGCCCGCGTCGGCGCCCGAGTCGGAAGGAAAGACGCCACCGTCCGCGAAGGGCTCGCAGAAGAACCCATCCTGACACTCGAGGTTGGCTCGGCAGCTCTCGTTCGGCGCGAGTGTTCCTCGGAGCGTCTGGAAACATGCCGTCGCTGCAGACGAGTACGCCGCCGACGTGATGTTCTTGCATCCAAGGTTTCGAATGGCCGAGTAGCACTGGGCGCCGCGCCCTGTGTCGACCGTAACTTTTCCGCCGCGCAGCACGGGGTCGTCGACCGTGACGAGGTCGCCCTGAAACCCAAAGCCCTCGTAGGCGGCTCGGCACTTTGCGAGGTCGAATTGGGCTTGGCCCGCGGCCATGCAACACCCGCGAGTCAGAATGCAGAGGGCTTCGATCTCGTTTTTGGCATGCGCCAAGATGACCGAAGCATCCGGTGTGATCACCGACGTGTCCGCGGCATCGGCGGCATCGACGCGCGTGGCATCGCCGGCGTCACCGGCATCACGGGCGTCGGCTCCCGTATCGCGCGGCTGCGCATCGATCGGCACGGCCACGTCACGAGGTGGCACGGTCGCGTCGACCGATGCGTCGGGGTACTGGTAGCCGTCGTCGCCGGTACAGGAGACGACCAACGTGCTGGCAGAGGCCGCGACGAGGGCGGCGGTGACGAGGATGACGGGTCGCAAGCGCATGGGAGGCATCTCTCTTCATCGTAGCAGCGCGGTCACGGATGGCCCGTACCTCCTGCCCAAAATTTCTGTTTCGTTCTAGATACTTGCAAAGAAACCGCGTAGAGGCGATCGCGTTCAGAGCTCTCGCCGGACAATGCCGCGGTGCTCGAGCTCGGCGACCAGCGCATCCACGTCCTTGCGGGCGCGGGGCTCGGCGACGTCGAACTCGGCCACCACGGCCGCCACGGCTGCGTCCAGAGTCCCCGTGGCGCCGAGCGAACGCCAGATGGTGGCACCGACGGCGTCGAGGCCGAAGTATTCGCCGCCATCGAGGTCGAGCAAGACGAGCTCGCCGTCGAACTCGCGAGCAAACACATGAGGAGCAAGAACCAGCTTCATGACGATGTTCGGGTGAGGTGCACGAGAGCTTCGACGTATTCGGGAAGTGCCGAGAAGTTCTTCGGTCGATGGACACTGTACACGACCACCCGCTCGAGGACGTGGGAGAGCTTCTCGAACTCCGAGAGGCGCGCGTCCTTGTCGATGATCCCGCATCGTGCGACGTGGGGGAGAATCGCGGTCATCGCGTCGAGCGTACGTAGCCTTTTCACCTCGAGCTGGTCGGCCCACCCAAGCACCGCGATCGCTGCGAGCGGAACTTTCGCTTGCTCCACCCTCGCGACCACACCGCACTTCGTCGTCGCGTCCCAGAACACGTGATCGCTCAGCGCCGAAAGCCCGAGCGCACGCATGGGCTCGGCCGCCAAGAAGAAGTGCGACTCGGACGGAACGAGCGTGGGCCGCGTACCGTCGAAATCGACCCAGGTCATGTCGTCCGCCACGAGCGCGCACCCTGCGCCCACGAGGGCGGCGACCGTGGTCGACTTGCCCATGCCGCTGTCGCCGAGCACGAGGAGCCCGACGCCGTCGCGCGAGGCCGCGCCGCCGTGGAACGTGAGGTCGCCTCGAAGCCGGCGAAGGAGCGCCGAGATGGCGCCATTTTCGAGCTTTTGAAGCAAAAAAGGGTCCACATCGGCGGCGGTGGAGAGCGAAATCCGCTCGCCCGCGGCCGTGGCTTCGAGCCACACCGACCCACCCCACTCCGCCACGATCGATCTTCCACGTTTGCCGACTCGGTACGACTGATCGCCCGCCTCGTCGCGCGCGACGAACGACCACTCGACCGAATCGACGTCGAACGGAGGTCCGCCCGCTACCAAGGATGCCTCCGCAAAAACGCCTCGGTCGAGACCAGTCGCCAGAGCACCCACGACGCCCGCGTCTCGAAAAAACGCGGAGCTTCTGCCACTCTCGCGAGCCACGCCCGGAACGGCTTCGGGGAGAGGAGCCCCGCGTCGGAGCATGCGGTCAAATCCATGTAGTCTGCAAACAAATTCATTCCACCCGCGGCCAGGATCGCACGGGCAATGAACGGATCGGCTGCGCCCTTGTCTTTGCGCAGGCGCACCGACTCGGGAAGCCTTCCTGCGAACGCGCGTCGATAGAGGCCACGATGTCGTCCGTCTGCCTGGAGCGCGGCCACCGGGACTCGCGCCAAGAACGCGAGGAGACGGCTGTCGAACCACGGATCGACCCGACGAAATTTGGTGAACGACTCGACCTCGGCGCGGGCCTCCTCGGCGTCGGTGGACCAGCCGCTCTCGAGGTAGGCGCGGAACCGTTCCTCCGCCGTGAGGTGTGCGGGCCGGTCGGCCTCGAGATCCCCATCGCACGCTTCGAGTGCACGACGGAGGCGCGGGCCCGCGAATGGAAACGAGGCACGACGGACTCGGACCCGACGCCTCGCCATCGCGCGCGCCAAAACCCTAGGAAAATGCGGTTCCAAGAGCCAGTGCTGGATGCGTGCTCGGGGAGTAGCGCGCCACGGCACTTCGAGACCGAGCACGTCCACCAGCGTGCGAAGGGGACGCACGCGAAGGTCGCGCGCCAGCGACGAAAGGTCGCCGCAGAAGGTGTCGTCCCCTCCGGCTCCGGTCATCCACATTTCGCCGCCCAGCTCGCGCCCTTTGACCGCGCCACCGAGCTCGAGGCAGGTGTTTGGCAGCGGCGAAGGCTGCATGAGCGACGCCAGCATGTCCGGGAATTGGAGACCCAGCTCCTCCGGCGGAACCCGCACGACCGGGATACCCGTGAAGGCCTCCATCGCCTTCACGTGAGGGCGATCGTCGGGTTCACCTTCGAAGTCGATCGTGAATGGCCTGACGTCTTTTCCGAGCGCGAGGAGAGTGGCAAAAAGGCCACTCGAATCGAGTCCTCCACTCAGCGGCAGGGCTATCGTCTTGCGGCCTTCGGTCCCGCGTTCGACGGCCGAAGCGAGCTCGGAGCGAAACACCTCGAGGAGGTCGTCGCCGCGAACCTCCGTGCCCTGCGGAAGCGGAGAGCTCGTCTCGACCGAAGCGGTCCCCGTCCGAACACGAAGCGCCCGCCCCCCGCGCACGCGCTCCACTCCACGATACAGGGTCGACCGGCTCGCGGCGGCGGGCTCGTCGATGACGAATCGAGCGAGCGCGTCTGGATCGAGGCGCACGGTGGGCAGCGAGGCCACGACCTCCCGGAGCGACGTCGAAGCGAAGCCGCCGTCCGCGAAAGGTGCGACAAAAAATGCCGGCGAGAAGCCAGGTCGGGCAGCGTCGAGACCATCGGCCTGCACACGCACGTCGAGGTCATGGCCAGCACCGGCTACACCAGCTCGAGCACAAAAAGCGCCGTTCGAAGCTCGAACGACGCTCGAATCGA
>JAYUKI010000136.1:0-21083 GCA_043764595.1 Myxococcales bacterium
GTCGTACGAGGTCTCGTCGCCGCCGATGGGGACCGTGAGCACGCCCGCGGTGCCGAAGGTCGTATCGAGCTTGTTCGTCGCTTTGTCGAAGCGCCACACGGCCAACTGACGATCGCCGGCCACGAGGGTCGCACCCGACATGTACAAGTGCCCGTCCGAGCCCCACGTGAGGCCGTACGGATTGAGGGCGCCAACCACGCGTTGCGCGGACTCGGGCACTACGGGAGCAGGCGCCGGGCCGCCGTCGCTCGCGTCAAGGGGCGTCGAGGTATCGGGCAGGCTCGCGTCGGGTGTGGGAGTGCTTCCCGTACCGGTCGCGGTGCCCGTGCTCGTCGGGGAGGTGTCGGCTCCGGCATCGGTGCCGGTTCCCGCGGTATCGCCGCAGGCAACGATGGGCGCGGCGGCAGACGCGAGAGCCACGAGACCGAGGGCGACGAGTTTTCGTTGATTGCGCATGTCGATTCCATCCTTCGAGGTGCTGCACGCCTCGTGGCGAGGCGTTCCCGACTGAATCCAAGGTATAGCTTCTTGATGGACACAATGAAAGTCGTTTTCAATAAGGACTCAAAATCTGTCCTTCCCTCGGAAAATTCGCACGTCAGCCTTCGCGCCGAGCTGCCCACGAGGTGGTAGAGAGAGCGCGGTGAACGCACAATCGACGCCTTCGGGAACCTCGGATGGCGGAGAACCGTGCATCACGTGCGGTGCGTGCTGCTTTTCCCGACTCGAGACCTACGTGCCCGTCCGCGGCGACGACTACGCGCGCCTCGGTAGTGCCGCCGAGGCCCTCGTCTGGTTCGCCGGCAATCGTGCCTACCTCGTCATGACCAACGGTCAATGCGCCGCCCTCGTGTTCGATGGCGACGAAGGCGCCCCTCGGTTCGTTTGCAGCGTCTATGTGAATCGACCGGCCACTTGCCGCGAGCTCGATCGCGGCTCTCCGGCCTGCGACGGTGAGCGCGCCGAGAAGTCCGGACGCCCACTCGCCGCGTCCGACCTCGTTCGCTTGCGCGTTCGAACTGACGTTACTGGAAAGGATTCTACGTGAGCCTGCTCTACGACAAGGTCCCCTTCCTCTCCGATGGCGCCACCGAAGACGACGTGCTGACGGCGTTCCTCGCGCACGTCGAGCGTCAGGGCCTCACCCTGTATCCCGCGCAAGAGGAAGCGATCCTCGAGCTCGTAGCCGACCGGCACGTCATTTTGGCGACGCCCACGGGCTCCGGAAAGAGCTTGGTCGCGCTCTTTGCCCACTTTCTCGCGCTCGCCCAAGGCGAACGGTCCATCTACACGGCGCCCATCAAGGCGCTCGCGAACGAGAAGTTTTTCGCGTTGTCGCGAGACTTCGGCAAAGACAACGTGGGCCTGCTCACCGGAGACGCGAGCATCAACCCGGGGGCGCCGATTCTCTGCGCCACGGCGGAGATCCTCGCCAGCATGGCCCTGCGCGAAGGCGCAAACGCCGACCTTGGCCACGTGATCATGGACGAGTTCCACTACTACTCGGACAAGGATCGCGGCGTGTCGTGGCAGGTACCGCTTCTCCAGCTCCCTCACGTCCGCTTCTTGCTCATGTCCGCAACGCTCGGCGACGTGACCCTCTTCGAGAAGGACATCGAGGCACGAACGGGAGCAAAGGTTTCCACCGTGCGCTCGGACGACCGTCCCGTCCCGCTCCATTTCGAGTACCGCGACACGCCTCTCCACGAGACGCTCCAGAAGCTCGTCGATGGGGGCAAAGCCCCGATCTACCTCGTGAACTTCACGCAGCGCGGGGCCGCCGAAGAGGCGCAAAACCTCATGAGCGTGGATTTTTGCTCGAAGGAAGAAAAGAAGGCCATCCACGAGGCCGCCATCGGCACGCGCTTCGACAGCCCATTTGGAAAAGACGTGCAGCGCTATGTGCGGCACGGCGTCGGGCTCCACCACGCGGGGCTGTTGCCCAAGTACCGCCTGCTGGTCGAGAAGCTCGCTCAGCGTGGTCTGCTCAAGGTCATCTCGGGCACCGACACTCTCGGCGTCGGCGTGAACGTTCCCATTCGCACCGTGGTCTTCACCAAGCTGTGCAAGTACGACGGCGAGAAGACCGCCATCCTGACCGTGCGCGATTTCAAGCAAATCGCAGGACGCGCGGGCAGGCGCGGCTTCGACACCGAAGGGCTCGTCGTCGCTCAAGCGCCGGAGCACGTCATCGAGAACCTCCGCATGGAGGCGAAGGCGGCGGGCGATCCCAAGAAGCTTCGCAAGATGGTTCGCCGCAAACCCCCGGAAAAGGGCTTCGTTCCATGGGACAAGGCCATGTTCGAGAAGCTCGTCGCAAGCCGCCCCGAGCCCCTCGTGTCCCGCTTCTCGGTGTCCCACGGGATGCTCCTCGACGTCGTCACACGCGATGGTGGGGGTTGCATGGAGATGGCCCGCCTCGTGAAGGGCTCCCACGAGCGGCTGCCCGAGAAGCGAAAGATCGGGCGCCACGCGGCCTCGCTCTACAAGTCGCTGCTCGACGCGAAGGTGCTCGTCCTCGAGCCCCGCGACGACGGCGAGCCGGAAAACTTCGGACGCACCGGCTCGTACCCTGCCCTCGCGTCGGAGCTCCAGCTCGACTTCGCGCTGAACCAGCCTCTCGCGCTCTACTTGCTCGAGACCCTCCCGAATCTCGCTCCCGAGCTCGACACGCACGCCCTCGACATTCTCTCGGTGGTCGAGTCGATCTGCGAAAACCCCGAACCCATTTTGATGCGTCAGCTCGACAAGGCCAAAGAGCTCAAAATGGCCGAAATGAAGATGGCCGGAGTGCCCTTCGAGGAGCGGATCGCCGAGCTCGAGAAGGTGGAGCTCTTCGTGCCCATCCGCGAGTTCTCGTACACGACGTACAACGCGTTTCGGGTCATCCATCCGTGGGTCGTCGCGCACAACGTGAAGCCCAAATCGATCGCGCGCGACATGATCGAGCAGGTGCTCTCGTTCAACGAGTACGTGCGCGAATACGGCCTCGAGCGCACCGAAGGACTCCTCCTGCGCTACTTGACCGAGGTCTACAAGACGCTCGTGCAATCGGTGCCGGACGCTCAAAAGACACCGGCCCTCGACGAGGTGGTCGCCTACCTCGGCGGCATGGTCCGTCAAGCCGACTCGAGCCTGCTCGACGAGTGGGAAAAGATGCGCGATCCCGCATACTTCGACGCACTTCAAAAGCGGGACGAGCACGCCCTCGAAGAGGCTACGGCGGCCCACACGGGTCCGTTCGACATCACACGCGACGTGGCCTCGTTCACGGCGCTCGTTCGAAACGCGAGCTTTGCCCTGGTGCGAGCCCTCGCGCGCCACGACCTCGCGACGGCGCGAACGCTGTTCGACAACGCGGAGCTCGACGAGCCCGCGATCGGCGCGAGCCTCGAGGCCATCGTGGCCGACCACGGCCGACTTCGTGAAGACGCAGAGGCCCGAAGCCCCAAGCATCTCGCGATCGAGAAAGGCGACTTCGTGTGGGATCTCCGTCAGGCCCTCGTCGGAGACGAAGGCCCAACAGGGTTCGTGATCCACGCGAAGGTCGACCTCGAGGGCTCGCGTGTGGAAGGCCGCGTGGTCCTGCGCGTGGTCTCGCTATCGTCCTGACCGCTCCAGCGCGCCGTGCGGGCGACCCGTCGCGTCATTCGTGCGCGAAGTTGGCCGCGCGAAAGGTGCCTTCTTAAGCTTCGTTTCGAAGTGAAAGGAGTCCCTCGATGACGAAGCTCGTCCACCCGCCCCGCCGCAGAGGTTACCGACGCCACGTGCACATTCCGTACGGCGAGGTGCTCCGCGAGCGCGACTTCCGCGTCGTCTCGAGCCTCACTCTCGATCTCTCGCCGTTCGGAGCGATGGTTCGTGCGGACAAGCCGGTCTTGACCGGAGAAGAAGTCATCTTGTCGCTTCGACCCGCCCGCAAGGATCTCTGGGTCGATGTCTTCGCCACGGTCACGCGAGTCATCCACGGACGCCGCAAATACGACGCCATGGGGCCATGCCTCGGGCTCGAGTTCCACGGTCTCGACGCGCAGCAAACACGCGCGCTCTACGTGAACATGGCGAGCCCCGAAACCCGCGTTCTCCCGCCGTCGAGGCGCTGATCCGCGGGCCCCTCAGGGAGCGCCCAGAGGACGCGTGAGCCGCTCTTCGACGAAGTCGAGACGGTCTTGGCCCCAGAAGAGCTCACCGTCGACGATGAACGTGGGCGCTCCAAAAACGCCTCGAGAGACCGCTGCTTCGGTCGCCGAGACGAGCTCGGCTTTGACCTCGGGACTGCCGATGCGGGGCAACACGAGGGCAGCGTCGTCGCCCAAGAGCTCGCCCAGGACCGCCTCGTCGGAGATGTCGCGGTCCTCCGCCCAGTACGCGTGAAAGACGCTGTCGCGGAAGGCGCGGCGCTTCGCTTCAGGGAGCAAGAGGGTCGCGCGCAGGGCACGAAGCGAGCTCATCGGGAAGCGCGACGGAAACGTGTAGGGCACACCGAGATAGGCCGCCCAGCGTTCGAGGTCGAGAAGGATGTGTGCCTGCCGTTCGGCCGAAAACGTGGCGAGCGGGACGTTCGCCTGGCCGACGGCCTTGAACACGGCGCCGAGCAGCATCGGACGACTCACCACCGTGGCCGAAGTGCGCGCGGCGATGGTCTCGACGTGCGCCATCCCGAGGTACGCGAAAGGCGAAGAATAATCCCAATACGCTTCCACGGTTCGACCACGTCCCGCCTCGGTGCTCTCCGCTCGCGGAAGCGGCGCGCCCTCCACGAACGGGAAGCGGTCTTGGCCCCAGTAGGCGTAGGTGCCGTCGACGAAGAACGTAGGAGCGCCGAACACGCCGCGCGCGATGGCCTCGTCGGTGGCCTTTCGGAGCGCGTCTTTGACCTCGGCCGACTCGATGCGGGCCAGGACTTCGTTCGCGTCGTAGCCTGCGGCGCGCACGACCTCGCCAATGGTGGAAGGAGCGCTCGGATCGAGGCCGAGCTGCCAATAGGCACGAAAGAACCCCGCGATGACTTTCGGGTCGTTTTTGCAGGCGATCGTGGCACGGAGCGCCTGCACGGTCTTGCGAGGGTGCTCGGCCGGAACCACGAGTGGAACGTTCCTTCGCCGCGCCCACCGGTGCATGTCGTGGAGATTGTGGGCCGCTTTCGCCGGAGAGAGCTGGTTCATCAAGTTCTGCGGAGTGCCACGCGCTTGGAACACGCCCCCGAGCAAAAACGGTCGGTACGTGACCGGTACCGCCATTCGTTGGGCGGCCGCCTCGACCTCGTGGGAGGCGAGGTACGCGTACGGACACGAATAATCGAAGAAGAGCTCGAGGCTGCGGGCAGGCAACGTGCGGGAAGGCTCTTTGGAAGGCATGGCGGCGCAGCATACCGCTCTCCTCACCCTCCCGACGAACCGAATCGAAAACGAAAAGGCGCAGCTCGCGCCGCGCCATTTCGGTAGTTTCGGTCCCGAACGCGACCTATTCGGCGCGGCGTCGGCGTCGGCCCACGAGCCCCGCGATGGCTCCAAGTGCCACGATGACGCCGAGGCCCGGAGCCGACCTCGAGGGTCCGTCGGCGACCGCACAGCCACGCGTGGTGGTGGTGGTCGTACCTCCCTCGCTACCAACAGGACCACCCGGCGTGGAGCCCGGCGGAACCGTGGGCTCTCCGCCCTGCCCGATTGGATCCGAGGCACACTCGGTCTTGCACTTGGTCGCAGCACAATCGGCGACCGCTTTCCGGAGTCGATTGGTGGCGCAGGCGGGGTCGGCATCGGCACCGCTCTTCAAGCAGACGTAGCAGTCCGTGTCGGCCGCGCACGCGCTCACGGCATCGCAGCAGCTTGTCGTGCTGCACGTGCCGCACGCGTCGCGCGGCAGCGAGTAACCGCACTGGGGTGCTCCGCGGCACTCGCCGTTGCACAAGGACTTGCATGAGGAAGCGCCACACGTGCAATAGGCAGCCGCATTGAACTTCGCGAGAGCACGAGGGAATTTGCCGTCGCACGCGACGAGGCACGTGGCATCGGCGCACTTGTTTCGGCATTCCACGTAGGACGCGCAGCTCGTGTCGGCCAGACACTCGGCTTGTTTCGCGGCGCACGGGTTGTCGCCCGAGTTTTCGGAGCGCGTGCACACGTCGCAGCCCTCGCCGGGCACGGCCTTCGCAAGCTGCTGTTGCACGAACTGGTAGTTCGACGCGAGCGTAAGTCGGACGCTGTAGGCCTGCTGCGTGCAGTCGCCCGTCACGTACGAGTGCACGGCCACCACCCGTTCGGAGGTACCGGTACCGCGCAGCGCAGGACCGCCGCTGTCGCCCTGGCAGATGTTGCCGCTCTGGTAGCGGTAGCCGACGTGCGTGGAGCTGAGCTCTTGAATCGTGAGCTGGATGCTCTTGCGGGTCGTGTTGTCGCCACCGGCCGCGTTCGCCGGTGTGATGCGGCCATAGCCGACGCTCGTGAGGCGCGTGCCCGTCGTGAGCTGGTCCGGGGATTCGGTGATGGGAATCACCGGCATCTGCGCGTTCGCACCCAAAATGCGAACCATGGCCACGTCGGCGGGGGAGCCCGTCTGGCCGTTGTAGCTAGGATGGGGCGCATAATCGAGGACCTCGTAGCGCTTCGTGGACGTGCTTTCGTAGTCCGGGCCTCGAAGGACGATGGTCGGCGGAATCTCGACGCAGTGGGCCGCGGTCAGCACCCAAGCCACCCGCCCCTCTTTCTTGACGATGGTGCCCGAGCACGCGCCCGCCTGGTTGCCTTGCTGGGAGATGATCGCGACCACGGCGTCGTGCGTGGTGTCCGCCGCGCCACCAATGATGGCGTTCTCCGACGTGCCGACGGGAGCATCGAGCGGCGTGCCCGAACAGCCCGCCAGCGCAAGCGCGACTCCGACGACAGGAAGCGAAAGAAGCGCGAGGCGGTTCGAGATCCGAGGGGACAATGCAGTGGCCTTTCGAGGGGGTGCGCGTGCTCGCGAGCCTATTGTACGGAAGACACGGTCAAGATCTTCTCTTGCAGCGAAAACTTTCGCATTTTTCGCCTTGTCCGACGCACTGCGACGAGCTGCGCCACGGGAAACGATCCGTTGCCCCGACGGCATCCTCGAACCACACCCTCCTGCGGGCCGGGTCGAGCGCCGAGTCTACGAGGACGAGACCCTCGCAGGCCTCGTAGCGTAGCGGAGAGGCCGAGAATGCCGTGTGGCCCGGCGCAGGTTCGAGGGTCCGCGACCCTCGAACCAGGCGAGGTGCCGAATGTGGAAAATGCAACGCCGCGAAGTGGGATAATGGATCCATGTCGATCCGACGCGAACGCATCCAGGCCGCTCAGGGAAAGCTTCCTTGCGATCTCTTGCTCAAGAACGCCCGATGGCTCGACGTCTTCGGCGGCGTATTCCGCGAGGGCCATGTCGCCGTCTACGGAGGAACCGTCGTGGGCGTGGGCCCGGACGCCATGCTTCCGTCGAAACGGACCGTCGATCTTGGCGGCAAAGCCGTCGTGCCAGGTTTCGTGGATGCCCACGTGCATCTCGAGAGCTCGCTGATGACTCCGCAAAACTTCGAGCGCTCGGTGCTCCCACGGGGGACCACCACGGCGATCTGCGATCCTCACGAGCTCGCGAACGTGCTCGGGGTCCGGGGTATCCAATACTTCCTCGAGGCCAGTGAGACCCTCTCGCTCTCGTTAAAAGTCATGTTGAGCTCGTGCGTGCCTGCCACCACGTTCGAAACGAACGGCGGAGGCTCCCTCGGTGCCCACGATTTGCTTCCCCTCGCGTCGCACCCGAACGCGCTCGGCCTCGCCGAGGTCATGAACGTCCCAGGCGTGCTTCACGGCTCCGACGACATGATGGAGAAGCTCGAAGCCTTCGAGGGGCGGCCGATCGACGGCCACTGCCCGCTGCTTCGTGGACAGGCGCTTTCCGCATATGCGGCGGCTGGCATCTCGAGCTGCCACGAGAGCTCCGAGCTCGAGGAAGCACGCGAGAAGCTCTCGAAGGGCATCCACGTGTGGATCCGCGAAGGCAGCGTCGCGAAAGACCTCGACGCGCTCTTGCCTCTCCTCGACATGGCGACGTCCACCAGCGTCGGCTTTTGCACGGACGATCGAAACCCGCTCGACATCGCGCGCGAAGGCCACATCGATCACCTCGTTCGCACGGCGATCGGCCGTGGTGTTCCTCCGGAGGTCGTGTTTCGCGCCGCGAGCTATGGCGCCGCGCTCCACTACGGGCTCGCATCCCACGCCTCGAAAACACGCATCGGAGCGGTAGCGCCTGGATTCGCAGCCGATCTCGTGGTCCTCGGCGACGTGGCGACCCTCGCCATCGACAGCGTCTACAAGGCCGGCGTTCGCACCGACGAAATCGAGCCCGCTGCCGCACGGGCCGTATCGTCCACGGGCAACACAGTGAGGTGCGCGGTGCCCGAAGCCCGCGACCTCGAGGGGCCCGACGGTCGTGTGCACGTGATTGGCGTACGGCACGGGCGAATCCTCACGGACCGCAGCGTCGAGAGCTCGGATGCACGCGGGGTCCTGCGACTCTCCGTCGTCGAGCGCCACGGTGGAGGGAGAAAGCCCTCGAACGGGTATGTCCGCGGCTTCGGCGACGGGTTCGCCGGCGCCATCGCCTCGAGCGTCGGACACGACAGCCACAACCTCATCGTCGTGGGCTCCGATACGAACGACATGCGGGCGGCGATTGCGGTGCTCGTCGCACAAGGCGGGGGCTTTGCCGTCGTGAAGGGCGGCGCGACACTCGGAACGCTTGCCCTTCCCGAAGGTGGGCTCATGTCTCCGAAGAGCCCGGACGAGCTGCGCGGCATCCTCGAAGACCTCCACCGCGCGAGCCGAGCGATTGGCTGCGAGCTGCCCGAGCCATTCCTCCAGCTCGCTTTCCTGAGCTTGCCCGTCATTCCGTCGCTAAAGCTCACCGATCACGGGCTCATGGACGTCGACGCATTCCAGTTGATCCCGGTTCGTGCGGCCTGAGCCTCTTGTCGCGAATCCCCGGGAATGGCACCCGATTCCCAAAAATGGAACGTCGAGCCCCAAACAGCCTTTGCGGCGGTCCTCTGGCGCGCTATGCCGTGCGTCGTGGAGAGCCGAATCGACCGCGTGGACGACGTTCAGGATGTGCCTCGCACACCGTCCAGTCGTCCGACGCGCATGCCGGTCTCGGCAACCGGCGCGGACGCTTCTACGCCTCTCACGGCGGAGTCCATCCCGAAGCCAACGAACAAACGGGCCAGCGACGCCCCGATCGACGTCCGCGAGGGTTTCCTCTTTCTCCACGCCGACGGCGCCTCCTCGCTCTTCGCGATCGCGGAAATGACCGGCATTTCCCTCGATGACGTGAAGCGCGGATTCGAGGGCCTTCGCGAAAAAGGCGTGATCGAGCTCGAGGGAAGCGAGACGTACGACCCTCTGGAGAGTGAGCGCCCCACCGTCACGCCTCCCCCCTTCCCGAGAGTCGTCGGCTGACACGGTCGAAGCAGGTTGGACGTTGGGCTAGTCCGCGGCGTTTCCGCGCTCGGCCATGAGCCGCACGAGCTCGGGATCGTTGCGGTAGGCCACGAGGGCCCGTTCGGCACGCGTCCGCACGAAGGATCGAGGATCCGAGAGCAAGCGCACGAGCTCGGGAAGCGCTCGCGGATCATCGGGCGGATCGTCCGCGATGACGGCGCGCACGTGAGGGTCCGTCGAACGGAGCCCTTCTATGAGCGCCATGTTCCCGCGCGGATCTCCCAACCGTTTCAAGGCCTTGCAGAACCACACGAGGTGGTGTGGGGCGTCGTCGTATTCGTACGTCGAGGTGAGAGGCTCCTCGAAGAGCCGACGCAGGCTCTTCACGAGCGGACCGACCGACGAAGGGTCGCCGATCGAAGCGAGCTTTAGCGCAATGTTGTACCGGAAGACCCCGTTCTTGTCGTGAAGGGCCTGGTGGAGCGCGTCGAGCCCGCGACGCTCGAGCTCGGGAAGGACGAACCGGAAATACGGCCGCACACGCGGCACGCGCTGGCCTTGAGCACGGAACGCGGCCGTCGCGGCAGCGCGAACCGTGTGATCTCCGATCGTCACGAAATACCGAACGGCGTCCATGTCGAACTCGACCCCGCCCACGTCGGCCAAGCAGCGAAAAGCCCACACACGGCGGCGCGCGGTTTCCTCGCGCTTGAAGCCCGGCTCCCAGAGGGCACGCTCGAGGGCGTCGTCGAATCCACCCACGCTTGCGCCGAGCTTCGTCATCGTGGCGAGGCGAACCACCTCGGCCGCCCGGTCGGCGAGCTCGGCGGAGCCGCAGAGCTCGAGCGTCGCACGCGTATCGTCTGGGGAGCCTCCGCCGAGCTGCCCGAGCGCCCACACGAACTCGGTGGGCACACCATCGCGCAACGTGGCCGAAATCCGCGTGAGCTCGCGCAGTCGAGCGGCCGAGGGGGTGTGCTCGAGCCGGCCGAGAGCCTCCGCACACGCCGGGAAGAGAGGGCGGTACTCGAGACTGTGGGAGCTCAGGAGAACATGCAACATGGCTCCTGCCTCGGGCACGGCGGAAGCGCCAGCTTCCGCCGCCCCGAGCACGCCGAGTGCAACCACGAGCTCACGAACCAGCGGGCCGCGTTCGAGCCCTTCTTTCCAGTCACGGAGCGGGTTGTCCGCGAGAAGCGCCACGAGCCGGCCGACCGCGGGCTTCGCCCCGAGCGCGCGAAGCGCCGACACGACGCTGGTCTCGAGATGACGGTAGCGCTGAGGCGGACGGTCGAGCAGGGACAAAAGTGGCGCCGTGGCGCGGGAATCGCCGAGAGCGCCGAGCATCTCGATGGCGCGAAGATCCTCGCGGAGGGCTCGAGCCACGAGGAGTGGCACGAGGACGGAGTGGCCGTGCACGCCAAGCGCGAGCAGCGCCTCTTCCTTTTCGTTCTGGAGCACGAGGTTGTCGTGCATGTGCCCGTCGTGGTCGACATAGTCCACGATTCGTAGTGCGCATTCGACCTCGGGTCGATCGGCCAACGTGGCTCGAATCGCTTCCTGGACGGTGTCGTCTTCGAGACGATTCCACGCAAGCTCCTCGAGCTCCCCCAGCGTCCGCGTACGGTACTCGGACCGTCGCGAAGTAGGCCCGCTCGGGAGCTCGCGCTCGGAGACGGGGGCTCGTTGGCGCGAACGGGACGGCACCTGCGAGGACGACGGCGGTGACCCGAGTCCAAGGGACACGAACGCGGTCTTGGCCTTGGCGAGGCTGCGCGCTCCCCCCAAGGTGTCGCGGCGACCGCTCTCCACGTCGTCGAAAAAGCGCGCAGCGTCCGCGATGAGCTTCGCGGGGCTCGTCTTTCCGACGGCGATGGCTTCCGCGAGGCGCTTCTCATCGTCGAAGAAGTACGAACGAAACAGCGCATAGAGGGCCGTCGGCGCGCACGTCGGCATCGCCCGCAGATAGCGTTCCCAAGAGGCCTTCGTTGGCGGCGGGTTGTGCTTGTGCGAGAACGCGCGACGAACGTCTTCGAGACCGAAGATGCCGTCGTCCGAGACGAGCGCAAAAATCCAAAGCGCGCGAGTGAACCAGTGAAGCGTGGCCGAACGCGGAGAAGGGTACGGCGCGACCGCGCTCCCCTTCTTCATCGCCTTTTCGAGCTCGGGGAACGGAGAGCGACGCGCGACGTGTGGCCTTAGCGCACTCGCAGCCGTGAAGTAGCTGGCGTCGTCGAGGTCGTTCGTCCTTCGTACCTCCGCGAGCGCGGCGCCGTAGGCGAACGACGAAAGGTCCCTCGTGACCGGACCATCCAACGTGTGCTTCACCCACGAGTACGCGAATACGGAATCTCGGCTGACGCGCCGAGGGGTCGTGGGTCGTGGCTCGTCGAGACCGTCGTAGAGACCGACGTAGAACGTATCGCCCGCCTCCGTGCGCGCGAGGGGCAGTGCGCCGATGAGCATTCCGAGGAGCGCCGACGATCCTCCGAGCTGGATCGTCGACTCGAAGGTGTCGTCGCTTTGGGGATCGGCGAAGCGGAGGAGCTCGAGGTCCCCCAGCATGGGCCGCAGCGCCGACAACGACGAGAACCCAACCAGGTCACGCGGTGGACCGAACCCATACGCGCGGCCGAAGTCCGACACGAAGCGAATCGCATGGGGTGAGGGCTCGCGCACGAAGCGTTCGAGAAACGACTGTGGGCTCTCGGTGAGCACGCGCGACACGAGCGTCTTCCCCGCGAACGCGAGACGCGCTTCGAGTGTATGCCCATCGGATCGTTCGGAGGAAAGTGCACCCATCGTGTGTCGCAGCCCGGGCCCCACACGCGAGTGTTTCGCGTGGCCCCCGCCCGCGTGGCAAGAAGATGGTCGTGAAAAGCGAGGCCGCGGTCAACGGCGGAGACCATCTCTTTTTCGTCGGCGCACGTGGCACGATGTGGTCCATGCGACGACGTGGGGCACGATGATGGGCTTGCTGCCGCGCAGACTTTGACTTGGCTGCATGCCACAACCAAAGCATGAGCGCGGAAATCGGCCCTTTTTCAAGGCACTCTGCTCGAAAATCATGCGCAAGCGGCACGTCTCAAGTGATGCAGTCCGCGGGAAGGTGAGCGGTCTCGTTGTATGAGACTACGCGCATTCGTGTGTCTCGCACCACGATGCGTGTGATTCCGCAGTGGTTCGAAATGAACCGCGTCCAGATGCGCGGCGCGACGCCGAGCGCACGTGAAACGAGATAGCGGATCAGATTGCCATGGCAAACGAGAAGGTCCGTTCTGTCGAGCTGCGACGGCGCGAAAAAAGTGCCGTAGGCAAGATCGAACCGCGCGCGGTCTTCTGCCGCCTGCTTCGACGAGACGCCAAGGGACGCCACGCGCGTCGGCACTCCCTCGACGAGGAGGTCGGACACTTGGGCCAACTCCTTCCACGGCGTGACGATCGTGTCGCACGTTTCCCGCGCGCGAACGAGCGAGCTTGTCACGATCTGTGAGAAGCGCTCGCGGCGCAAAAGCGTTTCGCAGTACCTGGCCTGCCGTTGGCCAAGAAGCGTCAGCCCGGGGTCCGGTCCGTCGTCGAGCCGGTACTCTCCGTGCCGCACGAGGACGACCGTGCGAATCCCCATCTCGTCATGCTCGCGCACCCGGTCCGTCTTGGCGACGGAAATTGTCGCCGGCCGGTCCCATGGCGACCTCGACGCGCCGTCAGGGCGATCGAATTCCCTCCTCCACTCGAGTAGCCTCTCCACAACCCATGGCCGATCGCACAATAAAGCTGACGGACAATGCGCAGCAGCGCGGCTTCTCCATCCGCGTTCGCGGGCGCCCGTTTGCTCCCCACAAGGACCTCTACCATCTCGTCTTGGGTGTGTCCTGGACCGGCTTTTTCGGCCTCGTCTTCCTGCTCTACGTGGCCGTAAACCTGCTCTTTGCCGCTACCTACAGGCTCGAGCCCCAGTGCGTCTCGGGCGTTCACGACTTCGAGGCGGCGTTTTACTTCAGCGTTCAAACGATGGCGACGATCGGCTACGGCACGTTCGCGCCCGCCACGCGATTCGGCCACATGTTGGTGACGTTCGAAGCCATCGTCGGAGTGTTCGCAACGGCGATGGTCACGGGCCTCACCTTCGCCAAGTTCGCACGCCCCATCGCGCGCGTCCTCTTCGCGGAGAAGGCGGTCATCATGCCTCGCAACGGCGTTCCCCACCTCATGTTCAGGCTCGCCAACTCACGCCACAACACCGTCGTGGAGGCGCAACTTCGCGTCACGCTCCTCGTGAACGAGAGGACCCTCGAAGGCGAGCTCATGCGACGTCAAGTCGATGTTCCGCTCGTCCGCCCCCAGACGAGCATCTTTGCGCTCTCCTGGACCGCGATGCACACGATAGCTCCTGGAAGCCCTTTTTACGGCCCCGATGCGCTCGGCGACCTCCGAACCAAAAATGCCGAGCTCTTGCTGGCCATGAACGGACTCGACGAGACCATCGCCCAGACCATCCACGCACGCTACCGGTACGCCATCGAAGACGTGATGGTGGACCACAAGTTCAAGGACGTCATCGTCACCGAGGAAGACGGCACCCGTGTCATCGACTACGGCAACTTCCACGAAGTGATTCCGCTCGCGAGCCCCACGGCCGACGAATCACGCAACTCGGACGCTCGCTAGAGCGACGTCATGCTGACGGACCGAGGATTTCGCACGCTTAGGCGCCCGGTCGAAATCGGTGTGTCCGCTTCCGTCGAGACCGACGCGAGGCTTTTGCGCGAGCAGCGAGCAGCGAGCACCGGAAGCCTACTCCCGTAGTCTGAGGAGCGGAGCGCCAAGGCCACCTGCCGCAGCGAGAGGATCGGCGGGAGATTGCACACCCATTTCGACCGGGCGCTTTAGCAAGCTGCCGCACCTGGTACGCGCGACGACGACCGATAGCCTTCTATCTGAGGAGGAGCACCGACGCGCAGCGCCGCCAAGCGTGCGAAAGCCGAAGGGAGTCATCAGGTTTGTCGCTCTAGGGCGACTCTCACGCGGAGGCCCGACGCCGCGAGCACTGCGCGTGCGCTCGCACGAGTCGGTCCACTAGGCACACGGCACACATGAAGAAGGCACCCGAGCCAATGCTGGGTGCCTTCCGTTGGTCCGCTTCGCGAACGAGCGGGAATGCTCAGAGGAGGCTCTTGATTTCCTTCTCGATCTCCGCCTCTTCGCCGTCGTGGTAGCCAAGGTGGACGAAGCGAACGACGCCCTGCTTGTCGACGACGAACGACGCCGGCATGCTCTTCGGCTGCCACTTGGCGGCAATCTCCTTGCCCTTGTCCCAGCCGAGGGGGAACTTCGCGCCGAACTGCTCGCCGAACTCCTTGATTCCGGTGTTCTCGTCGTCTTCGGAAATGCCGACGACTTCGACTTGGCCCTTGTACTTCGTGAAGAGCTCCTGAATTTTCGGGAAGGACTTCTTGCAGGGCTCGCACCACGTCGCCCAGAAGTCGACGTATACGACCTTGCCCTTCCACTTCGAGATCGAGGCTTTGCCTTGACCGTTGAGCGAGTCGATCTCGAAGGCTGGCGCGGGATTGCCGACGAGCGGGTGCTTGCCTCCGCCTTCGGGGCTGGCTGCGCCTCCGCCTTCACCGCAGGCGCCGAGCGCAAGCCCGGCCGCGAGAATGCCGGTCGTCAGAAACTTGGTCGAAAGAACCTTGGAGCCCGTGAATGTCATGGCCACTAGGTTTACCACAGGGTCGGCGCTTGCGAACCGAGATCGTGGCCATCTTGGCGTCCGTTGGTAGTCGAATGTAGGACTCCATAAGAAGGCTCGGCGAGGCGCAGGCTTGCGGGACAAATGCCACTCTTGTCTTCGGGCCGGGTCGAGGCCGAATCTGGGAGGTCGAGCCCCGCAGGCTTCGTAGCGAAGCGGAGAAATCGAGGACTCTCGGGCCCGTTCGCTCGCTGGAGCTCGAGGGGCTGCACTCCTCGAACTAGAGGCGTGCGTCTTACCCAAGGACGGCGAGGGCTTGTTCGATCGTCTTGACACCAAGAGCCAATGCCGACGCGTTGGCTCGAGCGCGCTTCTCCGACGGCTCGTGACTGGAAGGCACTTGTGCAAACGGGATCACGGCGCGAGAGAACCCCATGCCTTCGGCTTCGGCGAGACGTTCTTTCGCACGCGGGACACTGCGCACCTCACCCGAAAGACCAATCTCCCCGAACGCGACCAAGTTTGGCGGCGCTGGACGGTCGCGCAAGCTCGAAGCCAGGGCCAAGGCCACCGCGAGATCCGCTGCAGGCTCGTCGATTCGCACTCCACCAGCGACGCTGACGAAGACGTCGCAACCCGAAAGGCCGAGGCCAGCCTTCCGCTCGAGCACCGCGAGAATCATAGCGAGGCGAGCGCCGTCGATGCCTACCGCCGTCCGACGAGGAGAGCCATGCGAGAAGGGAGAAACGAGAGCCTGCACTTCGACGAGCATGGGGCGCGAGCCCTCGCAGGTAGCGCAGATCACACTGCCGGAAGCGTGCGCTTGTCGCTCCGCCAAAAAGAGGGCGCTCGGGTTCTTGACCTCCGCCATTCCGTCTTTGGTCATCTCGAACACGCCCACCTCGGTTGCACTGCCGAAGCGGTTTTTCTGCGCCCGTAGCGAACGAAACGCCTGACCGCGCTCCCCCTCGAATGCGAGAACCGTATCGACCAGATGCTCGAGTACTTTTGGTCCCGCCAGCGCGCCATCCTTCGTGACGTGACCGACCAGGAACGCCGCGACATTCTCCCGCTTGCACACGTCGACGATTCTGGACGCGACCTCTCGAAGCTGGCTTACCGTTCCAGCAGCGCTTTCGAGAACGCCACTCCGCACGGTCTGCACGCTATCGAGAACGATGGCAGCAGGCTTCACCTCGGAGATGGACGCAATCACACTCTCGAGGTCGCTCTCGGCGAGGACGAAGAGCGCATCGGTCGTTGCTCCCAGCCGCTTTGCGCGCGCTGCGGTCTGGCCCGCGCTCTCCTCGCCCGAAACGTACAAGGTGCGGATACCTCTCGCGGAGAGTCCTGCGAGGGCCTGAAGCAGCAACGTCGACTTCCCTACTCCGGGATCGCCGCCGAGAAGCACAACGCCGCCCGGCACCGCGCCCCCCCCGAGCACGCGATCGAGCTCGCCGATTCCCGTTTCCAAGCGCGCGTGGGCGTCCGCTTCGACCTGACCGACGGGAACGGCGCGAGAGGCCGAGGGTCCACGACGTGCGGCCTTCGTCGCACGGGTCTCGGCGGGAGCCGTTTCTTCGACGAGGCTGTTCCACTCCGAGCACGCCGTGCAGCGCCCGAGCCACCTCGGGCTCGTTGCGCCACACGCTTGGCAAACGTACTGGGTCTGGACCTTGGCCACTTCAGGGGCAGGTCGCGGCGTTCACCAAGCACACCGACTGCGTGGTGCCGCATTTTTTCGTGCACCGTGCGGCGCCGCACACGGACGCGCTCGCGGTGCAATCACGGTGGCATTTGCCGTCCTTCGCTACGAGGACGTACGTCGCGGGGCATTTGCCACCCACCGCGGGAACCTCGGGGCCGGTGGCTGCTGGAGCCACGGCGGCATCGGGAGTGGGCGTCGGCGTGGGCGTCGGTGCAGCCGCATCTTTGATGGGCGTGGGCGTCGGCGTGCCCGCATCGTGGGAGGTGTGGTGGTAGACGACGCACGTGGTGACGCCATCCCCCGCCTTTCCGTTCACGATCTTGTTCGCGGAGCCTTTGCAGGCCTGGCCCGTGGGGCACTCTTTGTCCTCGGCGCAGATCTTGGCGCACGTGGGAAGGTCGACCATGACCAAAGTCAACCCCGCCGGGCAGCTCGTAGGCACGGGCAGCGGAGCGACGCCCGCGTCCTTGCGAACGATCACGGAGGCATCCGACTTGTTCAGCGCAATCGGCGACGGAGCGGCTCCCCCGACCGCGGGAGCGAAAATCCAGCCCATGAGAAGCTCGCTCGCGTTCTTCGGGTTGTTGAACGTAGCGAGCACGTAGGCGTCGCGCTGCGCGATTTGCGTGACGACCGTGCCCTTCGGCAAGATCGACACGAGCGGGCCATTCGGCGGTGATTCCCGCGCGTTCGCGCTCGCCGTGACGACCGTTCCCTGCACGTCGGCGAGCTTGGTTTCTTCGCCGAATCGAGCAATGTCGTCGGCGTTCGAGGCGAGTGGAGCCGCGGGAGCGCTGGACGGCGGGGGCTCGGGCGTGGCCGTGTCGGACGACGCCGGCTCGATGCTTGCGTCTTCCCCTCCCTTGTTCTTCCTGCAGTGAACGAGGGAAACGGAAACGAGGGAGAGGAGGGTGAAGAGCGCGAAAGAGCGTTTCATGCGGGGTTAACGGCATTCCTCTCACGTTTCCAACCGCGTGTCTCGGGCGTTCGAGCCGATGTTTTCCGACAGTCGCGTAACAGTCCCGTAAGCGCGCGAAGTCCTTTTCGTTCCTCCTCGAAAGCCCAGCGTACCCCTCGTCACGTTACCCCCGCGTTCGCCGACCTTGTCGATCGGACCTCCATTCGGCACCATGAGGGCGTGGGATTTTTCGACCGGTTCCGTCGCGCGCCCGAGTCACCGAAGCCCGTGATGGAGCGCGCAGCCCCACCCGTCGCTCGCGCGGGCGGGCCACCCGAGCTTCCGCGCGAGATTGCACGGCTTACAAAGGTCGGGCGCGACGGCGGACCAACGGAGCACGAGGTTCTCGCGATTTTGTCGAGCCTCCGCTCCTCCCCAATGGAAGGCCGTGCGCTCGACGTCCTCTTCGCGTCGACCCGCGGCGAGGTCCTCCCGGACAGCATCGCGCTTACCGCAGCCGCGATGCTGGTCGATCGCGGAGAGCGCGCCCTCGCGTTGCGTGTGCTGGGTCCAGTCCTTCACCCCTCGGGCCTGCTCTTGAGGGCGGATCTTTCAGCCGAAACCGGCGACGTTCCGACGGCGCTCGCGTGCGTCGAGCGGGTCCTGCTGAAGGACCTCGACCACCCGGGAGCCAAGGAGCGACACGCGCGATTCCGGGCGGAGCTCGGGCTCGCCGGGCCGCAAAAAGCGCTCACCCCTGGAGCCACCATGGTGGCTCGCGAAGCGGACGCCCCCTTCGAGCTCTTACGCGAAATCGCGCGCGGCGGCGCCGGAGCGGTCTACGAAGCCGTCGATCGCGAGCTCGAACGCCGCGTTGCGCTGAAAGTCTACCACCACCCGGAGCGAGACGAAGAGCAGCTCCGCCACGAGGCCCGCGTCGCCACCTCGCTCGCCGGGCCGAACGTGGTGCGGGTCTACGACGTCGACCCCGAACACGGGTGGATCGCGCTCGGATGGGCAAAAATGGGTGCATTTCGAGAGCACGTCCGGGCGAAGGACCGCGCCGTGCTCTTGCCCATCGAGCGTTGGCTCTTTCCACTCACGGCCACCCTCGCGAGGGTTCACGCGGCGGGGTGGGTCCACCACGACGTGAAGCCCGCCAACGTGCTGCTCGCCGACCTCGACACGCCGATCTTGACCGACTTCGGAATCGCACGTCGCATCGGCGAGCCGAGCCCCGCGGGAAGCCTCGGCTACGTCTCGCCCGAACGGCTAGCCGGCCGAGCGAGCGACCCTCGCGACGATGTCTACGGCCTGGGCCGCATGCTCGAGGACGTCCTCGAAGCGACGGGCCCACTTGCCGACACCGTGCGCTTTCGACCCTTTGCATCGGCGTGTACCGGCCCCGATGCGGAGCGTCCCGCCGATGCACGTGCATTCTACACACGTCTTCGGGTCGAGCTCCGTGCCTGACCGCTCGATCCCCCCCGAAGCCCTCGCCGAAGCTCTCGCTCGACACGACACGCCGACCGTGATCGACGTGCGCGACGCCGACGAGTTCTCCGCAGCAGCCATCGAAGGCTCGCTGCACCTTCCGCTTCCGCGGCTCCTTGCGAGCGAAGGCCTAGATGTTGAAAAGGCCAACAAAATCATACTGATGTGTGCGTCCGGAAAGCGGGCCGAAGCCGCGCGCGCGCACCTCGTGTCCCGGGGCTACACCGACGTGCGCGTCGCCGCGGGGGGCATGTCGGCGTGGCTCGCGCGGGGCTATCCGGCCACGGGTACGGCCGTCCCCACGGCGGACGTATCCCTTCGCTACGACCGCCAGATGCGCTTGCCCGAGGTCGGTGCGACAGGCCAGGCCAAGCTCCTTGCCGCGAGAGTGGCCGTCGTCGGCGTGGGGGGGCTCGGTTGCCCTTCCCTGCTCTATCTCGCCGCGGCGGGAGTGGGACACCTAACGCTCGTGGATCATGACGAAGTCGCACCCCACAACCTCCACCGCCAGGTCCTCTACGGAACCGCGGACGTCGGACGGAAGAAGGTCCTAGCGGCCAAGGACGCGCTTCTCCGTCGGAGCCCTGACCTGCACGTGGAGACGCACACCGAAAGACTCACCGACACGAACGCGGAGGGGCTCCTTGCAGGACACGACGTGCTCGTCGACGCGACCGACAACTACGCCGCCCGAAGCGCGCTAAACCGTGCATCTTGCATGCTTTTGATTCCGGCGATCATCGGCGCCGTCTCCCGGTTCGACGGCGAGGTGCTGACGGTCGTTCCTGGAAGCGCATGTTACGCATGCCTGCATCCGGCTCCCCCTGGCCAAGGGCTCGAACGAACCTGCGCGGAGGAAGGAGTGCTCGGAGTCGTCCCCGGGCTCGTGGGGCTCCTGCAGGCGAACGAGGTCCTGAAGCTCGTCCTCGGATACGGCTCCCCTCTCGTGGGGCGCCTTCTCGTCATGGATGCGCGCGCGACGAGCTTTCGCAGTCTCGCGCTCGATCGCGATCCGTCGTGCCGGGTGTGCGGAGCCCGCTGAACCGTCGTTCGAAAAAAAAGAGGCGAGGGAACCCGTCCCTCGCCCTTCGCGATCCGTCGTATCGCCGGAACGACACCTTCGGCCCGCGGCCAAGCCAAGATTTTTAAGAGATCAGTCTTTCACGCCGTCGATCAGTTCCTGGGGCTTCACTGGAGACGTGCTTCCGTGCTCCGCGTTGCCTTCGGGATCGGCTTTGACGGTCGCGCCTTCCGCGACGTCGTTGCTCGCCGTGGCTTCGGGCTTGGAAGCCTTGAGCGGCCACTCGGCCACGTAGCGCGGGGTTTCGCCCGGGCCACTCGAGTCGATCCAGGAGACATGGCCCGCCCCCGGGTCGCGCACGTCGACGTGAACGAACGAGGAGTTCGGGTAGTAGCCGCACCCGGTGTCCGGGATCGACTTGCAGAAGGCGACGAGCTCTTCGTTTTCGACTCCCTCGAGCCGAATGTCCATCGCGCGGCCGTGGGAATGAAGGCTCCCCACCGAGGTCGGGCGGTAGCCCGAGACCACTCCGACGCGCACGGTGCGCCCCGGCTTCTTGAAGTGAGCCGCGATGAGGTCGAGGCGCTCGGCGAGGCCCGGATCCACGCGCTTTATCGTGGCCGGAAGGATGTCTTCCTTCTTGTCGGCCTTGGCAACGGTCTTGGCTTTGGAGAGCGACTCAGGCTTCCCGGCCGACTTCAAGTCGAGCACAGGACGCGCCACCTGCGAGGGGCGCAAAACCACGCTGAGTCGCTCCAAGGCAAAAGGGGCGAGGCCTCCTTCACAGCGCTGGAGCGCGAACTTGTCCACTTCGGCGC
>JAYUKI010000137.1:0-5640 GCA_043764595.1 Myxococcales bacterium
CGAAAAGGGCGACCACGGCGCAGCCTACGAGGCCTACGAAGATCTCATTCGCGCCCACGTCGGCAAGCTCACCAAGGAAAAGCGCGCCACCGCCGAAAAAAGGCTCAAGGAGCTCGGGCAGAAGTCCGGTCCTCTCACGATCACGTGTGCCGAAGCCGGCGCGGACGTGACGCTCGATGGCGTCTTGCTCGGCAAGTTGCCACTCCCGAAGCCCCTTCGTGTGTCCGTTGGCGATCACAAGGTGCACGTCACCAAAGCCGGCTTCATGCCGTTCGATGCGTCGGTTCCCATCACGGCGAACACGGCCGCCACGGTGGACGCGAAGCTCGCGGTCGAGCAGCACAAAGGAAAGCTGAAGGTTCACGAAGCCGAAAATCGCCCCGTCCACGTCTTCGTCGACGGCATCGACGTGGGCGCCGCGCCGTGGGAAGGCGACGTGGATCCCGGCACGCACGAAGTGGTCGTGCGCGGCCCGAACCTCGTCTCGGCCCCCGAAAAAGTCACCATCGAAAAGAACGGCCTCCGCGACATCGAGCTCCGGGCTTCGGCCACTTCGGCGAAGCTCAAGGTCACCGTCGAAGGCAGCCCCACCGCCCAAATCATGCTCGACGGCAAGGTCGTGGGAACGGGCGTTTTCACTGCGGAAATCCCCGCCGGGACCCACAAGCTCGTGGTCACGCGAGAGGGCTACCAACGCTTCGAGGACGAAGTCGTCTTGGCCGAACGCGAGACGGTCGCACGCTCTGTGGTGCTCACGCTCTCGGACGTGGTGAAGACCGGTGGCGACGACAAGTCCGCCCGCAAGTTGGAAGGCTTCTACGGCGGCGTGGGGCTCATGGGCCTCCTCCTTCCTGCGGGCAATGGCAGCGATCCCCAAACCACGTGCGCGAACAAATCGGCCACCGTGACCGACTGCTCGAATGGCATCGGCTCGGGCGGTGGATTGTTCTTCTTCGCGGGCCACCATTGGGACCCCATCGGCCTCGAGCTTTTGCTCGGCGGCTCCTTCGACCAACAGAGCACGAAGATCGCCTATTCGGGCTCGAACCTCGGCGTGGGTGGCGGTCTCGGCCCCGATCCGAAGCGCACCGAAGACTTCCTCATTGGCCGCGCGGGCGGGTTTTTGTTGGGTCGCACTCGCCTTTCGTTCCAGACGAACGGTGTCCGCGGCAGCTTCGCCGTGGGCGTCGGCGCTTCGTACCGCGTCTCCTTCCTCACGAGGGACACCGAGGGTCCTGCCCCCCTGCGCGACGGCTTCGCTTCGAACGCCGTGGGCTCGGTCTCTCCAGCCCTTTCGCTCGACGGCTCGATTGCTCCGCGACTCGGCGAGCGAATCTCGCTTCCCATCGGCATCATGATGTTGGCCGAGAGCCCGAACGCCAAGATCTTCGGCGACCAAATCCCACGCACGAATCCCGAAGGATCGCGTCAGCTTGCCCCGGGAGTCGGCTTGTCGACGCCGTCCTACCAGCTCGCCGTGGGTCCCCAGGTCTATCTCGGGCTGTATATCGCCATCATGTTCGGGCCCTGAGCTGGGGCTCAGCTCGCGGCCTCGAGGATGGCCTCGGTCGGAGTGAGCACGAGCTCCGCGGACGATTTTCCCAAGGCTTTCGAGGCTCGATCGGCCAAATACGTTCCCGCCCGCAGACCGACCCAACGTCGGCCGTCCTCGTGCTTTCCATAGACCCAGAGGGGCATCGGGGCATCTTTCGGTAGCCGTCGAAGCTCCGCCACCCACACTGCGGCGTCGGCGGGATAGTCGCCCCACGGTGGCCGGACACCTGCGAAATCGCGCTCGAACGCCGTGCCCAGGCCTTCGGCGACCACATGGTCCATGAGCGACGCTCGTCGAATGGCGGCGTCGCGCACGAGGTGATGGAGCTCGTGATGAAGCGTGGCGCGAAGCTGGCTCTGCGCGGTCGCCACGACACCTCCGGACCGTGTCGGATCGACCGTCCAGTCGATGGTGTCCGGAGGTGAAGCCATCGCGGTTTCCCCGGTCTCGGGGATGACGTCCGAGCCCTTTCGAACGACGAGAGTGAGGGCCTTCGGGAGCTGCGGAAGAAGCTTCCGGACGTCACGAATGGCTGGCTCCGCGCATGCCTGGATGGCGCGCCGCTCGGCAAAGGAAAAAGCCGTGGACGCGTCGTACTCGATGGTGACGTCGGAGCGCTTGCACCCCAAAAGCAAAAGGGGCGCGCCCATCGTCAGGTGAACGACGGCCCGACGGGAGAGCCGGAGCGTGCGCCGATCGCAGGGCCACTTCGTCATGAGACTCGGATAGCACACGGGCGCTGCTCCCTCGCTTCACGCATGTGCAATCGCTTGCACGCCTCACGGTGTACCTGACGCGATTCACGGCGTTTCCGACTGGCCTTCGCTTTGCAATGCCTACCTCCGCTGGGCGCATACACAACGGGAGGCGGAGTCGATGAAAAGCACCTTGGACTGCAGTGGTTTGGTGGCAAAAATTGCGCTTTGTTCCGCGATGCTCGTTCCGGCGACTCTCGCGTGCGGGGGCATCGGCGACGACTCCCGTTTCGACGAAAGGACCACGTCGTCGACGCCGAAGACACGGCCCACGACCTCGCCCCCCTCGCTCCCTCCGGTGCCATCGACCATGGTGAATCCCTACCTCGCGAGCGATGTTGCCATCCTCTTTCCGCTTCCACAGGCGAACGAACAAGACCTCCTAATCCGGCCTCGAGCGAACGCGGAAGACCTTGGCGCACCGGTCATTCGCCGCGACACGTTCGCTCGAGTGCTTCCGTCCGGCTCGCTCGATCCCGTGTTCCCATCCGGCTTCGACGACGTTGCGGTCGTGGCCGTGCGCGCCGACACTTGCTACCCGCTCGGCAGCAGCGGTTGCCAAACCGAAATTCGCGCCGTGGTGCAAGGGCTCTCCCTCGATCCGACTACCGGATCCACTTCCGCCTCCGACGGAGCGCTCCACATCACCTATTCGGCGCGCGACTCCGAAGTACGCGGCCTCGCCAAACTTCTGCACGACGAACGGGTGGCGCAAGGCACGAAAGCCGAGCCACTCGGCGTTCACCCCATCCTGGCCGCCGAAGGCCTAAATGGACCGCTCGCCGGGAAAGTACGCGCGTTCTTGGCGCCCGTGTTGGTCGACTCGCGCATAACCAAGATTACCGTCTACGACCACGACGAAGACCCCGGCGGACACCGGTGGACCTTCTCCGTGTTCACTCCGATACGCGGCGTTCTCACGAAGACGCCCATACCGACGACGAGCTCCACGTTCCAGGTCGTCGAGGGCCCCGATCCGCACGTGGCGCTCCAAACGTCTTTTGCCAAAATGAACGGGGCCATCGCTTCGACTACGAAGGATCCCGTCGCGAAGCTGGTGGCGTTCGATCGTCCGGAACCGGGAACGGCCGCGGCGCTCGCGCTGACCGCGACGTTCGAGTCGGCCCTTCGGGTGGAGAATCCTCTTCTCCACAACACTCGGACGACCGACTGCGTGAATTGCCACTTGGCCGAAGGAGCACGACGCGTAGGTGCGTCGCACTACGGGCTCGATCCCAAGACCTCCAAGTCGTTCGGGAACGACCCGCCGCACGTCGATGAGCGGTCGAGCGTCACCAACTTGCACGCCTTCGGCTATCTCGGCCGGGAAGTGGCGATCATGCGACGTACGGCGATCGAGGCGACCGAGACGGCGACGAGACTGTCGAAGCTCTGACGGATCGAGGCGTGGCAACATCCAGGCCGAAGAAAAGCCCCTCATTCGAATCCAGAGTGCAGTAAGTGAACGAGCGATGGTCACGCCCATTTGGGAGCTCCCCACCGACGCCCGGACCGTTGCCCTCTCACCCCTCACGGAGGGCAGTGTGGCGCTCGTGTCGACGGACGGAAACGCCGTCGTGGTCAGCGGCCAAGGCAAGCCGCTCGAGACCTTCGCGCTGCCTCGCGGACGGGCACAAGACCACGGCGACGTCGTCGAGCACCCGTACCCGAATGCCCTTCACGAGGCGCGTCCGGAGGGTTGGCTGGCATCGTTTCCGCATGAGCGTCACTTGCTCCGTTTGTCGAAGCGCGAGCCCTCCGCCTTCGGGGCTGGACCGAGTGACGTCGCCGCATTCCACGCCCTGGGTGAAGAAGTGGCCATTGCGCGCTTCGATCGCGTCGAGCTTTGGAATACACAGGGACGGCGCAGGTGGGAGCACGAAGGCGGACCTTTCGTCCGCGTGATCATCGTGGGCAAAGCCATCGTCGCGCTCAAGGCCGACGGCGAGCTGCTCTTTCTCGCCAAAATGTCCGGTTCGCTCCAAGGTCGCCTCAAGCTCGAAGTGCCGGAGCCCGCGCACACCTGGCACTTGGCAGCACTCGAAGGAAGCCGCTTCGCCATGACGCTCGGCGATTGGCTCGTCATCGTGGACGCCGCAAAAGAGAAGGTTTTTCGGCGTACACGCCTCCGCGGACAAGCCACGTGTTTGGCCACCACGGACCGTCGCGCAATTGCCGGGATTGCGGACGGTTGGCTTCAGTCGGTGGATGCCTTGACGGGCGAAGCGCGTGGCGCCGTGCACGCGCACGCGAGCCGCGTATGCGCCGTCACGATAGCCAAGAACGTCGTCGTGTCGGCGGCCGATTCGGGGGATCTGCGCGCGTGGGACCTAAGCATTCTTTCGGGTGCGCAAGCCGCGGCCGCACCGACCACGGCGCTCTCCGTCCATGGCTCCCTCGTCGCCTCCGGAGACCGCAGCGGGCGCCTTCGCATCCAAAAAGGCGTCGAAGAAGTCGGCAATCTTCGCCTCGACGGGACCGTGACGTTCACGCACGTCGCAACGGACGATTCCGTACTGGCGGTCACGTCGTCGTTGGTCGTGCGCCTCGCAAAACCTTGGAAAGCGCCCAAGCCGCTCTTGCTCGAGACGCCGTGCACGGCATTCGCCGCCGACGACGAATATGCCTTCAGTGGCAATCGACAAGGTACGGTCGACGTGTTCGACCTCGAGCGCGGAACCAAGCTGACGAGCTACGCGCTCACCGAGAGCACCATTTCCAGCCTCGCGAGGCCCCGTGGCGCCTACCTCGTGGTCGGCACCGACTCCCTCGACGGTCGACTCTTCGTCGTGGACCTTGGTGAAGCGAAGGTGGTCCACCGCATCGAAGCGCACCAGGAAGCGTTCGGTGTGACCGCCCTCGCGGCCGAGGCGCGTGGGCGCGTGGTCGCGTCCGGCTCGGACGACGGAACGATTGCGCTCATCGAGGTCGCGAAGGGGCGCGTTCTGGCGCGATTGCGTGTGCCCGAGGCCCCGATGTCGCTGGCCTTCGATTCGAGCGGGAAGCGTCTCGCGGCAGTGTTCGCCGACGGAAGCGCGGCGACCTTCGCTCTCGACAAAAAGGGGGCGATGACCGCCATTTCGGTACCCAAGGCCGAGCGCGTGGCGTGGAGCGAAGGCACTCTGGTCTTCGGCCTCGCGAGTGGTCGAATCGAAATGGTTCCCCTCGAAGCCTGAGACGCGCACGGCGACGTATCGCTTTCGCTCGGCCCACGAGAAGATTGACCCCTTTGCAGACTTCGGGCGCGGTCGCCCTCGGGAGTCGAGATACGATTTGCCCAAGACGCCGGACTCCACGGCGACAGTCCCGCCGAATCCATCGTTCGGTAAC
>JAYUKI010000138.1:0-5637 GCA_043764595.1 Myxococcales bacterium
TACGCCGTCGGAGTGATGCTCTACGAAATGCTCGCCGGCAGTCGCCCCGTCGCCGGCGACGACGGTCGTGTCATCGCGCTGAAAATCGAACGTGGCGAAGTGGTCCCGCTCGTTCATGCCCTTCCTTCCGTCAAGCCAGAGCTGGCGGGGCTCGTGCATCGCGCGATGGCCTTCCGAAGAGACCTTCGTTTTGCGAGCGCGACAGAAATGCGGCTCGCGCTCGACGCCGTCCGCGCCGTTCGGCCCGGCGCGGTAGCTCCCGAGCGAGCGAGCGAGCTCCCGGGCAAGGCCGGCACGGGCACCATGATGGGCACGCCCATCGAAGCCGTCCTCGGGGCCGCACACAAGCGGGTCGAGCCAACCACGAAGCACGCCGACCCACCCCCTGGTTCGCCGGGCTCGGGGACGGTCGTCGGTGCGGCCTTGGGAGCACGAGCGGCTGAAGCGTCGGCCTATGGCTCCCCACCCGAACCGTACGCTCCGCGGTTCGTCGCGGCGCCCATTCAGCCTGCGCCACGCCGGCGGTCGAATGGGCTCGTTCTGGGGTTGGTGGTCGCGTCGTTGCTGCTCGGCGCTGGCATCGCTGCCGCCATCGTTTTGTCGAGCGGGGACTCCACCACCGCACGGCCGGTGGTGCCGGTCCTCCCCGTTCCCACCACGGCCGTCCCCGGCACCGTCGCCGACTCCCACCCGACCGCGCTCCCGACCACCCCTCCGCTGACACCCACCCCCACACTCGTCCCGCAAACACCCACCACGGTTGCTCCGACACGGCCAAGCTCCTCGCCGAGCGCCGCCCCTAGCAGCTCGAGCCCGATTCCGCCCATACCGTCGCTCGTGCTGCCGCCCATGCCGTCCACGTTTCCGAGCTTCCAGGTGCCTCCAGGATGGCCAAGCGTCCCGGTGTTTCCCGGGTTCCCAATGGCCCCCTCGCCGGTTTCGCCCACGCCCGCGCCTTCGTCCGGGTACTGACGTGGGCGAGATGTTTCGGGTCAAGGCGTGTGGCGATGGGCTCGCGCCCGGTCGCGGCGGGCGGTAACCTCGCTCCGTGGTCGCCATTCCGGAAGCCCTTGCGCGACACGCCGCCCGTTTTCGCGAGGCTCTCGCCGTGCCGCGCGCGCGCTTTGCGTGGTCCGTCGTCGTCGTCGTGTTCGTGCACGCACTTCTTTTGGCGCGTCTCGGAACACCGGGGGCTCGCATCGGCGCAGTGGTTGCGTTCGGAGCTCTTGCCGCGGTCGGTCTCCTCGTGCGCCTCCGTGAACGCGCGACGGACGCCGACGCGAGCCTCGTGCTGTCGCGGATCGTCGCGAAGGCCGCGCCGAACGAAGCGGAGCGCGCTCGCCGTGCGCTTTGCCTCGTCACGAACAACGATCCCGGCACCTCGCGCGCTCTCGCCGAGCTCCACGTCGCACGAACCCTGGCGGCCATTCCGAGCGAAGAAATCGTCGCACGCGCCCGTCGCATCGGCCGAGGCCTCGGCGTAGTCACGGTCATCGTCACCGCGGTCGCTTTGGGGTCCTGCGCGCGGAGCCCCTTTGGCGTGGTCGAAGGCGGTGACGTGCTGCTCGCTCGCGAAGGCAAAGCTCCGCTCGATCTCGTTTGGCTCGCCGAGCCCGACATAGGCTCGCGTCCCCCGGACTATCTCCATCGCGAAGAGCACCATGACACGCCCGGCGAGGAGCTCGAGCTGCCGCGCGGCACGCTGCTCACCGTCCGCGGCAAACCGGTTCACGTCGGGCGCCGCTTGCTTCTCACGGACGGAAAACTCGAGGTCCCGTTCGTCGACGACGGTTCGGGCGCGGTCGTGGCGCGTTTTCCCCTCGTGGATTCAGTCGAGCTCCGGGTGGTGGCGCGTTTTGGCGACGTCGTGGTGGAAGAGCCACGTCGGACCAAAGTTACGTCCATTCCGGACCTCCCGCCCGTCGTCGAGCTCTCGACCGCACCCCGCCGCATCTCGCTCACGAAGGACGCCGATTCCACCGAAATCCCCATCAAATACAAGGCAGAAGACGATCACGGCCTCCGCGAGGTGCACCTCGTGTTGCGCGCCGGAGTTCGAGAAGAACGTCGCGTCTTGTCGCGACTGGATGGCGAAACCAAGACGGACCGCGGCGGTCACGTTCTCCGCGCCACCGACCCGTTTTTCCGTCGAAGCCACGTCCCGATCGAGGTGCGTGTCGCAGCCAAAGACAACGATCCCGTGACGGGACCGAAATGGGGCGAGAGCGAAGCCATCACCGTGGTCCCGCCAGACGTGGGCGAGCCCGAAGCGCTGCGGCTCGCCGCCCTCCGCGCCGTCCGCAAAGGGTACATCGAGGTTCTCGCGTATCGCCTCTCGCATGGCGACAAAGGGCAAGACCCCTTCGAGGCCGCGCACGTTCGGGAGAGGTCCGAAAAGAACGCCGAGCGTCTTGCCGAAGCGCTCGGCGAGCGGTTCGCGGGTCTTCGAATCTCGAGCCGACTCGGGGCGCGGCTCCGGCTCCAAGAAAAGAAGCTTTTGGACGCCGAAAACCGCGAAGCAAAAGGTGGCGCAGCCGACGCCCGGAAAGCGGCGCTCGTCGCGAACGAACGCATGGTGCTCGTGGTGGACGCCGTGATTCGCGGGCTCGGCGTAAAAGACAGTCGGGACGTGGCCAAAGAGCTCGCGGACGCCGCCGACGATCTGGCGCTTGGAGCCGTTCAAGGCCGCAGCCCAAAAGACGAACGAACCGGTGCAGCACGCATGGACGCGGCGTCGCTCGTGGTCGTCGCGGGCGGAAAGCAGCTCGAAAAGCTCGGCCAGCTGGGCGAGGATCTCGGCGAGATCGTGGACGCGGGCATGCTGCGTGTCGACCGCGCGCGCAAGCTCCCCGATTTGGTACACGCCGAGCTCGCGGCCAAGGACCTCGCACTTCGCCTTCGGACACCCGATCCTTCGTTCGGTGCTCGGGGTGGGTCGAAGGGCGGAGATTCTTCGGGCCAGGGCAGCAGCACCGGCGAAGGGGATAGCGGCGGCGCAAACGACGCGGAGCAAGCCTTCGACGACGCTGCCCAGGATCTCGAGCGTCTCGCCAGCGAGCACTCGGAGGCCATGGGCAAAGTGGATCAAGCCCTCGCCCAAGGCGCGACCGACGACGACAAGAAAGCCCTCGGTGAAGAAGCCAAAAAGCACGCCGAGGCCATTCGTCAGTCGGTGAAGAACATGCCTTCGGTGGGCCTAGGCAGCGACTCGTGGACCAGCAAAGGCTCGGCGGGGAAAGAGCTCGCCGAGCAAATGGCGCGGTCCCTCGAAGAAGGAAACCCCGCGGACGCCGTGTCGAGTGGACGGAGCGCACAAGCAGCCTTGGAAGAAGCGAAGCGGCTCGCCTTCCGAAGCTTCTCGCGCGGCGAGAGCGCAGAAGAGCGACTGTCCGAAGCGCAGCGAAAGCTCGGGCCGGAGCTCAAATGGGCCGAGGAAAAACTCGCACAAATGAAGCACAAGGCCGAGGAGCGCGCGCGTGGCGAGCTCTCCAAGCAGGGAGAGGCCGAAGAAAAGCTCGCCGACAAAGCCGGCGATTTGGCCAAGAAGGGAAACGGCGCGATCCCGGAGGCGGCCCTCGAGGCGATCGCGAAGGCCGAGCAGGCGGCGCGTGAAGCAGCGGCTGCGCTCAAACAGGGAGATTCCGAAAAGGGCCAAGCTGCGCAACGCGAGGCACAGCAGAAGCTCGAAGCCGCAAAGCGCGCCTTGGGCTCGCCCGACGACTCGGGTGCCAACGAGCAGGGGGGCCGAGGGGCTCTGGACGGGAACACCCCGATCCCGAAGGCCGATGCCCACAAAGGTCCGGAAGAATTCAGAAAACGTGTGTTGCGTGGCCTCGGTCAGCCGGGAGCCGGAAGGCAAAAGGACGCCGTGCAGCGTTACGCAGAAGGGCTCCTCCGATGACTCCCTGGCAGCGAATGCTCACGCTCGGTCTGGTCGCGTTCGTGACCACGTCCCTCGTCGCCGGAAAGGGCCTTCGCGCCCAGTCCAGCGACAGTCTCGCGTTGGCGCGACGCGCGCACGAGCTCACCACACGGCTCGATCTCGACTTTGCCAAGCGCGAGCTCGAGGGCGCGGATCCGGACCTCGCGGACGTGGTCGTGGCCAAAGGTCGCCTCGGCATCTACACGGGCGACTGCGACGAAGCCGCCGCGCTGCTTGGCCGCCGCGAGCTTGCCGCCGACGAGGACGCTCGAGCCTTGGCCGACGTGGCGCGGGGGTGTGCACGGGTGACCGCGGCCCTCGTCGTTCGCAAGGACGAAGCCCGAGCGATCGAGGTAAAATTCCAGGACGAGCACGACGTCGCCCTCTTCCCATTGCTCGTCGAGACCATCGAGAAGGCGCGCACCATGTTGTCGGCCGATCTCGGGGTCGACTGGCCCAAACCGACGCGGTTCGTGGTGGTTCGTGACCACCTGTCGCTCTCGGCCATGACCGGGCTCCCGTACGAGTCGGCCCGCACGACGGGCACGGTAGCCGTGGCCAAGTGGGGAAAAGTGACCCTTCTTTCGCCGCGAGCCGCCCACCATGGCTATGCCTGGAGGGATACCGTGACCCACGAGCTCACGCATCTCGCCATCACGCGAGCTTCCGCCGATCGTGCCCCCCTTTGGCTCCAAGAAGGCCTGGCGAAGAGGGAAGAGGTCCGCTGGCGGGCTCCGTCTGCCTTCGACGATCGGCCCTCGCCCGAAGCCGTGGTCTTGCGGGGCATTGAAAAGAAGCTCGATTTGCCGCTCGACAAGCTCGGTCCGAGCATCGCCATGCTTCCGAGCGCCGAGGCGGCCATGGTCGCGTTCTCCGAGGTCACGAGCTTCGTCCGCTACTTTGCCGACCGGTCCGAAAAGGACGCCCTGCCTCGTTTGCTGGGCGCGCTGAAGAACGGGCAAACGGTCGACGATGCTTTGAAGACCGTGAGCGGGAAAGACCTGCCGGCGTGGGACGTAGAGTGGCGTGCGTACCTCGCGAAGCGACCAAAAGAGCCCCTCTCCGCGGCGTACGGGCTCGGCGCGCCTCCGAAAAACCTGCGAGAAGCGCGCGAAAAGATTCGGCTCGCCGAGCTTTTGCTCGCCAACGGGCATTCGGCGGAAGCTCTCCGCGAAATGTCCACCGTCACGGACGAGCTCTTGGCGGATCCAAGCGTGCGGGCGCTTCGTGGAAGGGCCCTCGAGGCCCAGAACAGGCGCGAAGAGGTGTTTCCGCTGGTGGCCGACCCGAAGGACGTCATCGCGAGCCATGCCCCGTGGTGGGCGCTGCGTGGCCGAGCCCTTTCGGGGCGAGGGGACCTTTCCGGGGCCAATGCGGCCTTCGTGGAGGGCCTCGGCGAAGACCCGTTCAATGCGGAAGTAGGCTGTAGAACCACGTCTTCGGAGGTTTCTTCGACCGTCGGAGGGGCGGACGCAGGGGGAGGCTCGACCGACCCTGGTTTGTGCGCGGCCGCAAAGAGAAACGCGTCCGCGTACGCGGCTGATTGACCCGGAACGAACGCGAAGGTTAGGATCTCGGAATTCCCTCGGCTCGCCAATCCCGAGTCGTCCCGCGTCCGAATACCACGTCCAGGATTTCCCCCGGTGAAGCGCCCCCGATGAAGTCGCTCACGTATGCTTCCGCCCAGCTCCTGCGTGTGCTTCCTCGCGAACGGA
>JAYUKI010000139.1:0-5636 GCA_043764595.1 Myxococcales bacterium
GAATGGGCCTCCGGCCTCGGAGTCTCGCACTTCGTCGCGCGTATCTTGGTAGACGGGCTGCCCTGCGTTCGCGGCCGAAACGAAGCCTTGTCCGAGCTCGGCGGCGAGGGCTTCGCGTTCTGCGCTCGTGTGTTTCTCTTCCCGGCGAGCGAACGGGTCAGGTAGAAAGGCGCGGCCGTCGTCCGAGCGCGGATGTGCATGGCGGGCTTTGTTGTTCATATTCAGAAGAGTGGCAAGACGTGTGCCGCGGAAAGCGAGCGCACGGATCCTCCTCCGCACCCGATGCTCCCACGGGTAGCGAGCGCCAGATGACACGCCCTGCCCACCTCGCCCAAGTTTGGGTGCGGAACTCTGCATCAACATGGCACGCCGCGCGCATACGTGGAGTCGGGTCGATGGACGACCGCGCAGAAAAGGAAATACGTTGAACTCGACACGACCGCTGCTTACTTCGCTCCTCGTGGCTGCAGTGTGCGCATGCGCGAGCGATCCCAATAAAAACGCGGAGGACGCCCACCACACAGAGATGAAAGACAACCGCAAGCTTCAGGAAGCGGCAGCAGAAGACCGGAGTGACGCGAAGCTGAAGGCGGCCGAGATTCAGCAGGAAAGTACGACGCCCCCGGTGGGTGCAACGGATGCAACGAAGTCGCGGGTCGAAGCCGATTCGAAAGTCATTCAGTCGCGCGCAGTGTACAAAGCCAAGGCGACGGAACGATTGGAAAAGGCGAACGCGCGCCTAAGCGAGCTGAAGATGCTCATGAAACGCGCGGGCCCGAAGGCGAGCACCATGTCACGCGAGTCCATCGCCTCGCTCGACACGCAGAAAGACGCCACGAGACGAGACATCCAAGCCCTCGATCAGGTCCCGCCGGACGACTGGAAGCGGGCCGAGGGCCACGTAGACAACCAGCTCGACACCCTGGAAAGTTACGTCAATCAGGCAACGAAAGAGGTCGACAAGTTTAAGTGAGCTCGGGGAAGCGGACCATGGGCTTTCCCTCACCATGAAACCGCAGGAAGGCCCGCACGCCAAAGTCGCGCCCGAACACTCCCACACCATTGCCAAAATCCGGTCCCACGTCGATCATCAGCTCTCGCCGGCGCAGCGTGCCGTAGAGGCGTTCACTGCGTTAATTGGGCGGCCAGTGACGATTCTCGTCGTTATCCTCGGGATTGCAGCGTGGATCGCGTGGAATCGACTCGAGGAACACTCTGGGAGAAAGCCCATCGACCCAGCCCCGTTTTTTTGGCTCCAGGGCGCCACGTCGCTGTACGCCGCGTTGGTCGGCACCTTTGTCCTTACGACACAGACTCGCGAGAAGCGCCACGCGGAGCAGCGTGCCTACCTCGAGCTCCAGGTGAACCTCCGCGCCGAACAGAAAAGCGCCAAAATCATCGAGCTTCTCGAAGAGCTCCGACGCGACATGCCGACGGTGGCGAACCGCGTCGACCCCGAGGCAAACGCAATGCAGCTTCCCGTCGACGCGGACGAGGCCATGACGATACTTGACGAGATGATGGACGACGGTCCTGGCCAGAAGCTCACGCGGTCCGTGGCGCCCACCAACGACGCCGCTCCCCCGAGATCCCCTCCTCGGGAGGAGGATTGACGACTCCGTGTGTTGAGGACGACCGTTCATCTTAGTTTTGTGTTGTGAGGGACTTCCGCGGATCGTCGTGGGTTTCCGAGCGGAGATACAAGCGAAAATCATCGCGACCTGGAGCATGCATTTCGCGTCGTGGCCTTGAAGCTCGAACGAGCGCTATCACCGCATCCACGCTCTATGGCGCGGCGCAGTTCTCCCATGTTTCCGGGCGCCGTAACGACGGCCCAACCGTTGCAACAACGTTCTCCAACGACGGAGGCCCTTATGAACACGAAACTCCATGCGCCCTTTGTCGTCTTCGTCATCGACGACGATGACGATAACCGCGAGCTCACCGCGATGGTCTTGACCTCTCGGGGGGCGACCGTCGTTACCGCCGGGACTTACGACGAAGCGCTCGCGTGCCTCGATTGCGAATCTCCCGACCTCATCCTCTGCGATCTCTCGCTCGGCGATCGACGGGGCGAGGATTTGCTCGCGGAGTTCCGAGAACGCGGCTGCCATGTCGACGCGTGGGCTATTTCGGGTCACGACAGGGCCCCTGCTGGATTCCGAGGGCTGCTCCGCAAGCCGTTCAGGTTGCAAACTCTGACCGACTTGCTTCAGGGACACAGAAAGGCCGCCGAGAATGGCACTCCTTGATGACCTCGGTGACAAGGCCGACTCCGATTCGAGGAAACTCGTGAACCGGCTCGGAGGAGTCCACGTCCTCATCGTCGACGACGAAGAGGAGATCCTACAGCTTTATACGATGTCCCTAAGCGCCGCGGGGGCCACGGTCCACTCTGCGTGCGACGGGGCTTCTGCACTCGACGCGCTCCGAGCCGGAACCTTCGACATCGTCGTGAGCGACCTCGACATGCCTCTCCTCGACGGTATCGCGCTGATCCGCGCGATGCGTGCGTCGGAAGCGTTCGGCCCCCTCCCCGCATTGGCCGTCACCGGTTCCACGCGCACGGATGCCCGCGCGGTCGCGCTCCTCGCAGGGTTCGATGCCTTTGCGGAAAAGCCCCTCAGCGCAACCAAACTGGTCGAAGCGGTCAAAGACCTGCTTCGTAAGTCCGTCGGTTCCGCCGCCTGAGACGGGAATTCCAAGAATCCCAGACTCCAGCTTCGATTTCAGACCTCGGGTTCCATGCTAAGCGGCGCATGAGGCAACGTGCCACACTCGACCGTGCGCGCACACGGGCACGACACGCTCGACGACCTCATAGTGCATAGACGACGCTATCGGACGAGATGGCATCGGGTTCGCATTGCGCTCCGCCACCATTAGGCGAGGACCCTTGCGATTCCATAAAGACAAAGACTCACGAGGCATCCCGCGGCTCGGATGGGCATTCCGGCCCGGAACGCCAGCCAGACCCCCGCTGGCGGAAATAGGAGCGCGACGAGCGCGTTCCTATGCGAGCCGCGCCGAAGCAGTCCGAACGCTTGTGCGACAGCGAACGTGCAGAATGCAGCGATGGCGAGGGAACCCAGTGCGAGCCCCAGGGTGTCGCGAATCATGGCTCACCGCCGTCGTTCTCGGTGGCCCGCCGCGCGCGGCCACGCGGACCTCCGTCACCGAGCTCGCGGATGTCGCGGCCCACGTTCTCGTCCTCGCCTTCTTCGTTGATCACGATCGCCTTCGACGCCGGCGCCTCGGCCACCACGCGCGGGGACTCCATCTCGACGCCCTTCGCGTCCACCCATCGGCCTTCGGCGACGTAGAGCCGGCCGTCGATACCTCGCGCGAATGTCCAGGGGGCGAAACGCAGGTCCGCCCCTGCGGGCATCTCGAGCCAACGCCCCCGCCGCCAGCGCCACCTTTTGCCGCGAAACTGCCACTCCCCATCGAGCCAAACCACGTTGCCCTCGGGGCGCGTGGGGATGATCTCGGAGCGCGCGGGTGGAGGCGGATACTCCACCGCAAGGAGGTCTTTCGTGAGGTGGGCCACGAGCTTCGGACCGGGCAGGCTTGGGGAGCCGCACGCCAGTGAGAGCGTCAACGGCAAGAGCCACGTGGGCCCACGCAACGAGCGAAGCAATTCGATCATGGCGCGTTCCCAGCAGCCGCCGTGCCAGGTCGCTCGCAGAGCTCGTCATGGTCGCTGCACTGCTCTTCGTGACGGGCTGCAACACGATTCCGGAGGGTCGGTCCGCCGTTTACGGGCTCGAGGTCCGCGACGTGAGCGGAGCGTCGGACGGGCCGGACATGGCCGAGCTCGAGTCCAAGATTGCCACCGTGCCGAGTGACAAGTTCATTTGGCTTTTTCGCGGGATCGTCTACGAATACTCGCTCTACGAGCCTTCTGTCCTGCAGCGCGACTTGGCGCGCATCGAAGCGGCATGCCGCGCGCGCGGGTATTACGAGGCCCACGCTCGCGCGGCACGTGTTCACCAGACCGCAAAGAACCACGTTCGCGTGGAAATTCTCGTAGATCCGGGGCCGGTCACCACTGTCGCGTATGCCGACGTCACGGGCCTCGACGGGATCCCCGGGCCGCTCCCGGCCCTGGCGTACGCCGCCGCTCTCGGGCGCCTGCCGAAGGGCGGACCATTCGACGAGGCAGCATTCGAGACTGCCAAGAAGGGACTCGCGCGGAGCTTCACGGACCGGGGTTATGCCTACGCCAAAGTGACCGCGAAGGCGGACGTCGATCTGGTGAGCCATCGCGCGTTTGTACACTACAAGGTGGAACCGGGCACACCCCAGCGTCTCGGTAAGGTCACGCTCCAAGGCCTAGGCTCGCTCCCGGAGGACCGTGTCCGCTCCGCTCTCTCCCTAAGCGAAGGAGAGGATTACTCCACCCGCGAGCTCGAAGAAGCGCGCCAAGCATTGCTCGATTTGGGCGTATTTTCCTCGGTCGACATCGTCCCGAACCTCGAAGGTGGGCCAAAGGCGAACGGACGGGTCGACGTGAAGGTAGAGCTCGCGCCGGCGAAGCTGAAGACCGTGCGCCTGGGCGCGGGCCTCGAGTTCGACGTTCTGAAGACCGCGGTGACTGGACTCGCGGGGTGGGAGCATCGGAACTTCTTTGGCGGCTTGCGCGTATTCCGCGTGGACCTCGGGGTTGGTCTCGTCCTTTACCCACTCCGGGTGAACAACTTCGTCGCCCCCGAAAGGCTACTCCCCGAGGCAAAGCTCCAGTTCAGTGTGCGGCAACCGGGCATTTTCGGCGGGCGCACCGGGGCATTCTTGCGCCCCGGCGTAGACGTCGCGCCCGTGCTGCTCGACCCGAACCCACCGAAGGACGCCACGGTGCAAGGCTATGGCGAGATCCGAAATACAATTGGCCTCGACCGTACGTTCATGCGCTTTTTTGGCGCCGTGTCGCACAACTTGCAAGCGGCCTATCCGTTCGCGTACGTCGGCCCGAAGACGGACTCGCTTGGCACCGTGCTGATTTCCTATCCCGAGCTCGTGGGGCAGCTCGACTTTCGGGACGACCGCATCCGCCCGCACAAAGGGGCCTTCCTCTCCTCGAGCCTCCAGTTCGCGGGCCTCGGCGGAGACGCTCGCGACATCAAGTTTCAACCGGAAGCGCGCGGGTATCTTCCGCTCGGAAAGCGCGTAACCCTCGCAGGGAAGCTCGGTGTCGGCTTTTTGGCGCCCTTCAATTACGGATCAGCCGTTTACGGAAATCCGGATGCACTCTCGCAGAAAGACCGCACCTTCGACTACCAGCTCATGTACTTCCGGGGCTTCTTCTCCGGGGGGCCGAGCTCCAATCGGGGATATCCGCTCCGAGGCGTGAGCCCCTATGCCGACATCGGCGATCTCACCCCGGAACAAAAAGCGGCGCGGCTCGCGACATCGTGTGAAGGGGATTGCCGAACTCCCACGGGCGGATTCACCCTTTGGGAGCTCTCCCTCGAGCTGCGTGTCGACCTCACGGGACCGCTCTCGGCGGCGACCTTTTGCGACGCGAGCGACGTGTCCGGGAAGCGCTTCGACATTCGCCTTGGGCACCTCCACCTTTCGTGCGGCGTTGGCGCGCGCTACCAGACCCCGGTCGGACCGATTCGCCTCGATATCGGGTA
>JAYUKI010000140.1:0-1702 GCA_043764595.1 Myxococcales bacterium
CAGCGCTCGAGGCACGGGCTACTACCCCTCGAGCTCCACGCTCGAAGGTGGATTCAAAGACCGCCTCGGCGCGAAGCTCAACACCCTCCAAGACTTCCTCGCTGGAAAAGCCCCCTTCGTCTCCGTGGCCATGGACCCCAAGGCCTTCCCGTACGGCACCAAGCTCCGAATCGACGAGCTCGAGCGCAAGTTCGGCAAGACCATCGAGTTCCGCGTCGTCGACACGGGTGGCGCATTCTACGGGAAAGGCACTTCGCGACTCGACGTCTGCACCGCGGACAAGTCCTCCTCGATGGATCCGACCATCAACGGAACGCTGACCGTGCGCGTCACTCCCTGAGCCTAGAGCACCGAACAGGTTGAATCCCGTCGGCTTTCGCCGGTTGTCGCTCCTCCTCGGATACGAGAGTATCGTCGTCGCTCCTAGCGATGCTTGCTAACCCAGCGAAATCCTCGGTCCCAAAACCTATTCGGTACTCTAGGGGCGTCACGGTTTCCGAAAGGCCTCGTTGCGAAAGCGACGAGGCCTTCGTGCCTTTGGGTCGACGAAACGTTCAGCGGTAGCGCGCGGCAGCCTTTGCCACGATCGCGCCGATTTCTTCGGCAAAATCCTTCGGTTCGAGCACCTTTGCCGCGTCTCCGAATCCAAGCACCCAGGTGCGTGCCAAGGCTCGATCCCCCATGGGCGAAGAGACCCTCACTCGCCCATCCGGGGATTGGGCGACTCTCTGTGCAGGATGCACCTTTCTTGCCCGAACCAACTCGGCCACCCTAGCGTCGAACTCCACCAACATTTTGGCCTTCTCAGGCATGGCGACTCCCAAGTCGCCGTGGAGGTAGTCGGAAAGGTCGAATCCGTCGGGAACGCGGAAGGCCTTTTCGCTGAGCTCGATCTCGCTCGTGTCCTCGAATCGTAGGATGGCGAGCTTGCGGTCGGCCTCGAGCCATCCGATGAGCACCATGCTGCCGTGGTGAAAGACGAGCCCGTAGGGGAAAAAAACGGCCCGCTCGTCGACCTCCGTGCCCTCCCTTTGGATCTTCCGCACGAGCGACAAAGCGAACCCGGACGAGAGCGCTTGAAGCGCTACATCCACTTCCTCGCTTCGCGAAGTCGGGATTCTCCCTGGACTCGACAAAAACGCCACACGGTCCGGAAGTGTGGTGTCCGGAAGGGGCTCTGGCGATTTGCCAGAAGCGCGGCCACTCGGCCTTTGGGCGAGCTTGTGGAGCTCGCCGAACGCGAGATCGACCTCGTCGAAGAACGCCGAGCCGCGTGTGGGCTCGAAGAGCTTCCGCGTGGCCAATAGAGCCTGTGCTTGGGCACGCCGAAGGACCACGGCGCGGCCACGTTCGCCAGGCTTGACGCGCCAAACCCTCGCCCCACCAGGGACAGGCTCGGTGAACTCGAGCTGAAGGGCGTCCTGCATCTCGTGGATGTAGCGTCGGGCCGACCGTGGCGAGACGCGGAGCGTGGTCGCGAGGTCGGCCAACGTGAGCCCTACCGGGTGCTCTTCGAGCAGGGTTCGAAGAGCGTCGAGTCTACGAAATTGAGTGAACTTGCCGCGTGTGCGGCCGGGCTTCGTTGCTCGGCCTTTGGGGAGACGAAGCGTGACCGCCACGGGCGCTCAAATCTTCCGGTCGCGGAGCTCGGCGCGGTACTTCGCCTTGTATTGGTCGTGGCAGGTGCGGCACGACGCCTTGG
>JAYUKI010000141.1:0-21000 GCA_043764595.1 Myxococcales bacterium
TCCGAGAAGCGCTCCACAACTGAGCACTTGCTGCGCCTGATCGAGCACCTTCTTGTCGAAGAAGAACTCCCTGGCATCTTTGGATTGCCGCGAGCCGAGACGCTCGAGGAAGCTTGCGTAGTTCGGGACGCCTGGCCGACACATCTCGGCCCCGAGCTCGGCCGCCACATAGGCGTTGCGAACACGATCCTCGGGCTCGCGGGTGGCCTCGATGAGCTGGGTCGCGATTTCGGTGGTTTGTCCAGGAAGGAGCTTTGCGTCGACCGGAAGCACGACGCGCTTGCTGCTCCCCTTCATGGCAATGACGCCACCTATGGCGAGAGCGATCAGCAAGACGCCGCCGCCGATACCCAAGATGAGTGGCAGCGGGCTCTTCTTGCCACCCGACGGAGCGGGTGCTCCTGCGGGAGGTGCCCCCGGAGGCGCGCCCGGAGGCGGACCATAGGCCCCCGGAGGTGCACCTGGAGGTGGGCCATAGGCACCCCCGCCTGGGGGTTGGCCTGGCGGGCCACCTGGGGGTCCGTATCCGCCACCCCCCGGAGGGCCGCCACCTCCCGGTGGCCCATAGCCACCACCACCACCTGGAGGCCCATAGCCACCACCACCTGGAGGCCCTCCTGGAGGGCCGTAGCCTCCGCCGCCTGGTGGTCCGTATCCGCCCGGTGCCGCTGTCACGTCGCCTCGCATTCGCGAATGCAATCACGATCACGAGCCGTCAGGCAAACGAACGGGCCGAACGTCACCTAGACCGGGCCGCACCAGAAATGGGGGCGCGTCGTACGGGACGCCGAGCCTGCTGCAATTGCCGGTCATTTCGTGGACTTGCGACCCCCTGAAGTCGCAGAGGTCGCTTGCACCAGACGCTAGAGCGCCGATCAGGTTTTCGGACCGAGGATTTCGCTGGGTTGGCAAGCATCGCTAGGAGCGACCACGACGGATACTCTTGTGTCCGAGGAGGAGCGACGATCCTTGAAAGTCCCCGACGGGGGACAACCCAAGGCGCCGCCAAACCGGCGAAAGCCGACGGGAGTCAGCCTGTTCGGTGCTCTAGCTTCGCTCGATCGGAAACCCCTCGGTTTCCCAAGCCAAGAATCCGCCTTCGATGTAGCCGACTTCGGTGCCCTGCTCGGCGAGCTTCGCCACGAGCTCTTTCGTCTTGTCCCCGGCGCGACAATAGAGAACGGGCTGCCCAGTGAGCATGAAGAGCTCCGCGAGGCGGTTCTCGATCTCGTCCGCGGGGAGGTTCGTGGACCCGGGAATGTGCGCTCGACCGAACGCCGAAGCATCTCGGGTGTCGACGACGGCGATGGCTCCTCGCTTGACGAGCTCGGCCACTTCGGCGGCCTTGAGCGCGCCCTCGGGCCGGGGCAAGTGAGGCTCCACCATCGCGCGGAGGGCCTTCTTTCCGAGAGCGCCCGGTTGTCCGTCCACGATGCGACCGCCCGCGAACACCATGAACATCGGCACTTGCTGGATGCGAAGCTGCCGCACGAGGGTTGGCGCGTTCTCGATGTCGACCTTGACGACCTTCAGCTTGCCGGCGAGCTCGCCCGCGAGGGACGACACTTCGGCATCGGTCGCGGCGCCGGCTTGGCCCGCGCGCTGCGACGAAAAGTAGATGAGGACCGGCTCGGTCGCGCGAAAGACCTCGGCCTCGAACTCGCGCTCGCCGATCGAATTGAGCTTGGGCCCTGGGTCCGAGGGTCCGCCCGCCTTGCCACCACCGAATCCGCCCAGAATCATGGGAGAACGGAGTAGTCGAACCCTGCTGGATTGGCGAGGAGAACCTGCTTCGGCTCGATTTCGCGCCCCCGGCGGAGATTCGCCAGCCAATCGACCGCGGACGCTCGCGGCGTTCTCCGCGATCAAGCTGCCGTGGAGGTGCCGAGTCGACGACCGCTCTGGTCCGGGTCCACCGCCTCGAAGACCGGCGCAGCGTACGCGCTTGACCGACTCGGCGGAGGCCCGGGGTCACTTCGTAGGCAGAACGTCAGCTTGTGCCAAGTCGTCCACGAAGGAGACCTCTGCGGGGGCGTTCGTCGCTCGCGCAGCGTCCACGGTCAGCGCCAAGAGGTCCGCTGCCGCCTCCTGTGCACCCGGAGCCTCGAGGTTCATCGTCAGCCCCTCGCGACTCCAAGTGCCACACGGACCGAGGTCGTTCGTGTAAGTCACGACGGCACCGCCAACCGTCGTTGCGGACACGGCGAGACGAGACGAGCCACACGTCCGTGTCACGCAGCGCTCCGCGGCCTTCGCGACGGGCCCATCCTCCGGCTGCCGCCCGAGCGTCGCGATGCGAACGACGAGACGGTCGACGCGCTCCGCAGCGATGCGGCCTCGGCGCATGACCTCCACCGAGCCGTGAAACCTTCGATCCGAGCGACTTCCCGTAGCCTCGAACACGAAGTACTTGGGGCCGTCGCGGGTGAGCTCCACCCTGCGAAAGCCGCTTCCTCCGAGGCTAGACCACGTCTCTTCGACCGCCCATTTCCGTGCTTCTTGGACGTTCCTGTCGCGCACGCGTGCCAGAAGCACGGGCACTGGAGTGGTGTCGAGAGTGCGACCCTCTCCGCGGGGCCAAGGAGGGGGGGCCGGAGCCGCTGGAGCCGGTGGGATCGCGGGCAGCGCATAAGGACGATCGGGAGCGAGTGCGGCGTGCGTAACGCGAGACACTGGCGCGCGTGGCGGAGTGGGAAGGTCCTTCCAACCCGAGCCGCACGCCGAAGCGAGGAACGCTAGACCGACGAGGACGGAGGGCCGAGGTCCATTGGACATGGCGTGACGATGCCACGTTCGCCTACCCACGCCAACCCACGCTCGGCCTGCCACTCGACCGTCATTTGCACACTCGAAATGTCCCACCCGGAGTGGGCGAAATGGCTCGACCTTCGGAGCCGAACGCTTGAGGAGTCACAAGATCCCGAAACCACCACCCTTTTCTTCGGCCCGTTTGTAGGCATCGCGTGCCTTGACTCTTTCCACGAAGGCGCGAATTCGCGGCCGGCCGTTTCCCACATCGGCGCGGTCGACCGCGGCTTCGAGCGGAAAGCTCATTTGCACGTCGGCGGCCGTGAGCTCGTCGCCAGCGAGCCATTCGCCCTTTCCAAGCTCGCTCTCCACGAAGTCGAAATGGGTCTTTATTTGCGGGCCAATGAACCCGGACTCGAGCTGTCCCGCGATCCGCTTCGTGACCGGCTTGACGAAGAACGGGACGGGCGCCGAAGCGATTCGGTTCGCGACCAAGCGAAGCAAGAGCGGAGGCATCGCCGAACCCTCTGCATAGTGCATCCAATGCCGGTAGCGGAGGTGCTCTTCGGTGCCTTCCCTCGGACGCAAGCGACCTCCACCGTACGTGTCCACGAGATACTCGAGGATCGCTCCCGACTCCGCGACCGTACGCGAGCCGTCGGTGATGACAGGAGCTTTCCCCAGGGGGTGAACGTCTTTCAGCGCTTGTGGCGCGAGCATCGTCTTCTTGTCGCGCGCGTACCGCTTCACCTCGTACGGGACCCCGAGCTCCTCGAGCAGCCACAGAATCCGTTGCGAGCGCGAGTGGTCGAGGTGATGAACGACAATCATCGGGGCATCGTGCGGCCAGCAACGTCCGCCGACAAGCGCTCGGTTTTTCCGGGGGCCTACGGGCCAACGAGCTCGTCGTGTCATCGGAGACAGACGCGGACCATCGGAGGGTGGACGGGCCTCCTGCGAATGGGGTCCCGGGCGGGTCTCCCCCTTGGTGTGCCTCCTGCGGTGGCCGCCGAGGCGCCCGCAATACGCCCCAACGTCTTGTTTCCTCCGCGCCCTTGGCCCAGCTGAACAGCTTCTCCCGAAAGGGCCTCCGGGGCGCGAGGCAGACAGCGAGCTTGGCGGTGACGCGGAGACTCCGGTAAGCTCCCGCACGTTTTGTTTGCGACGGATGCGCGCGCGCCCCGTCGTCTTTTCGGAGGATTCGCTCATGCGTTCAGTCGTCGTCGGTGCGGGAGTTTTTGCGGTCGCCAGTGTCCTCGTGGCGTGTGGAGCTCCGGCCGGGCAGCTCGGGGAAGCCGTTCGCCCGAAAGCCTCCACCGGTCATGATGCGATGGGTGAGGCCAACATCGCAGCGTGCGCCAAAGCCGTGGCGGGCGAGCCCCTCGTCGTGGACCTCAAGTCGAGCGAGCGGAGCGACCTCGAGGTGGCCATGCGGGACGGGGTCGTCGTGGTGGGCTTCGACTGCAAAAACCTCAAAATCCTCAAAGGTTGCACCGCCCCTGGAAGCTACCGATTCGCCGGTGTGACTCGGAAGGAGGACGTGGTCCGCATGACCAATGCCGACGAGCTCGCGGCCAATCTTCCGCTCACTGGAGCCACTCTTTCGGCGAGCATGAAGCGCGGCTCGACGCTCGATCTCGCGCTCGTCACGGTCGGGAAAAAGAGGGCCACCGCGAACGAGATCACGTTGCCCGAGCTCACGGGCGGCGGGGCGTGCGCGGACGCGACCCACGTGGTGCGCGGCGTTTACGTCGGAGCGTTCGCGCTCGCCACGGGGACCGAGGGCGAAGCGCGTGCGGTCGCCCAGATCTTCGGCGCGGGCACGGCGGGCTCGAGCTCGTCCGCCAAAAAGACCGAATCGCGCGACGGCGACCTCGAAGCGTGCCGCAAGTCTTCCCCGGACTCCACGGAGCCTCCGGCCCAATGTGCCGCCATTACGCGCCTCGAGCTCGTGCCCATGGTGACCGCCAAACGCGATCCGAAAGACGGGCAGAAGGAGACCGCCAACGGCGATGGGCCCGCTTGCCCGACCGGGTTCAACTGGGATGGCCTCAAGTGCATCTCTGCGAAGTCCACGCAGGTAAAAGCATGCAGCGCACGGACGGGAACCAAAGCGGAGTGCGAGTCGGCCTGCAACGCGGGCAACGGCGAGAGCTGCTTCAACCTCGGGTACTACGCGGGGTCTCCCCCCGTCGACCCGGCGGGCAAGCTCGGTCGGACCCCGATGCCGCGGGCCGACCGCGACCTCGCGGTCATCGAAAAGGGTTGCTCGCTCGGTTATGTAATGGCGTGCCAAATCGGTGCAAGCCTCCATATCGACGACGCGGTCCGGCAAGAAGCGACGCCCGAACAGAAGAAGGCTGCGTTCGACAAGTCGACCAAGCTTTACGACACGGCCTGCAGTCTCGGAGCACCCATTGCCTGTCGGGCCGTCGCCGAGCGCTACAACCCGAACGAGCCGGAGCGCGGCTCGACCGCCAAGAGCATCGACAAGCAGTTTGCCTATACGAAGCGCGGCTGCGACCTCGGCAGCGGCATCATGTGCGGACTCATGGGGGACATGCACCGCGACGGCAAAGGGGCCAAAGAAGACTCGAATCTTGCCATTTCGGCCTACGAGCGCCAATGCACTTCGGGCGGCTACACCGACGGCGAGGGCTGCTACAAAATTGGCGCCATCCACGCGAATGGCAAGGGCGTTCCGGTCAACAAGGAGAAGGCGCTCGCGGCCTTCGAGAGGTCGTGCACGCTGCACAACATGTTCGCCTGCATGGCCGGCTACGAGCTCGCGCTCGAGGCCAAAGACTCTGGCCGCGCACGCTCGCTCGTGGAGCGCGGATGCACGAAGGACACGCGAGGTTGGGAGCCGTGCCTCGCCCTCGGTGAAGCCTACGAAAAGGGACAGCTCGGTCTCCAGAAGGACTTCGCAAAAGCAGCCGAGGCATTCGAGCTCGGCTGTGCCAAGGGCGCGTGTGGGCGAGCGGGGGACCTCTACAAGTCCGGTGGACCGAACCTTCCCCCTTCGCCCGACAAGGCCATCCACGCCTACGCTCAGGGCTGCAACTTCGCCGGTGACCCCAAGTCGTGCGGTGGCCTCGAGACGATGCTCAAGTCCAAGGGCAAGCCGGAATTGCTCGAGTTCTACACCCTGCGCTGCGAACAGCGTGGCGATGCTCGTGCCTGCGTGAAGCTCAAGACGGCTGGCGGAACACCCAAGGACGAGACCGTGAAGCGCTACGCCGACTACGCCAAAGACCAGTGCCAAAAAGGCCACTTCGGCGACGAGTGCAAGCTCTGGAAGGACCTCGGCGGAAGCCCCACGGCGGCGGAGCTCGCCCAGCCCACGCGTGAGGCGCAGCAGAAGAAAGCCGAAGACGAGCGCAAGAAGGCCGGCGCAAAAAAGAAGTAGCGCGAAGTCGCGACCCGAACCGCTCCGCCCGCGTTCCACCGCTCTGCGGTCGAGGAGTGCGGGTGGTTTCGTTTTTGAAGGCCGACGTCCCGCTTACGCCGTGCGGCGCCGACAACGAGACCGATTCATCGAGGTCGTCTGGGCGACGAGCCGCGTCAGTCTCGGTCTGCCGCAGCGTCGGAGCTCGCGTCGGCGCGGGATGCGTCCGAAGCCCCGGAGTCAAAGCCCGCTTCGTTTTGCGCCCCATCCGACGAGGTTGCGGCGTCCGTCGATACCGACCCGAGACCGATCCCGGAGTCGCACTTCGGCTCCGACGTCGTGACCACCCAGGTCCCGTCCGCCCCACACGTCGCGGACGACGACGGACAACCATCGCAGCCCATAGGAGCGCACGGCGTCGCCGGTGCGGCGCAGCGAAGGCCTGGGCTACCGCATGGCGAGCCCTGGGAGGGAAACTGCTGGGGACAAGCGGGCGTGGGAGACGTCGCCGAGGAGCAGCCAGAACCGACGACCATCAGGGCGCACGAAGACAGGAGGCCGAGGGCGATTGCACGTTTCAGCGTGGACATCGGACCAGGGTATCCGGATTCTGTAACCCGAATCCGAATTCTCCGATCACGACGCCCGCCGTAGTCCAATGCCCAATGCCGTTGGCGTTCTCGCGAGACGCGGTGGTCGCCCCTCGAAGTCGTTCAGGTGCGCCGAACCGAGCGGATGACGACGTCCTCGAGGGGGGCGTCTTTCGAGAAGGAGCCTTTGGCGCCCGTGGGCACCTCGACGATGCGATCGACGACGTCCATTCCGGCGGTCACTTCGCCGAACACCGTATAGCCGTGGCCGCCCGCTTTTTGGGCAGAGTGGTTCAAGAACGCGTTGTCGCTCACGTTCACGAAGAACTGCGCGGTAGCCGAGTGCGGGTCCGAGGTGCGCGCCATGGCGACGGTGCCTCGCACGTTTTCAAGCCCATTGTGAGCCTCGTTCTCGACGGGAGCCCGCACCGGCCGCTTCTCGAGCGTCGTGTCGTACCCGCCGCCTTGCGCCATGAAGCCGGGAATCACGCGATGAAAGATGGTCCCGTCGTAGTGCCCCGCGTCCACGTAGTGGAGGAGGTTCTCCACGGTCTTGGGGGCCTTCTCCGTGTGCAAGGAGATTGTGAACGAGCCGAGCTCGGTGTCGACGGTGACGAGGGTCATGACGGGCAGATTAGCGTGACTTTGTGCGTCGTACCTCGAAGCGCCGCGGTCATGGCTTTGGCGCTACAAAAACCCTGGGAAGGTCAGAGTGAACATCTGACCTCCAGGCACGGGACCTCCGCCCACCACGACACGCTCGGAGACCGGGCTGTGGAACAAGAGCGGAACGGCCACCCCCACGAGGGACCCGAGGACCATGCCTCCGAGGACGTCGGTGAAATAGTGCCGATCGGCCGCGACGCGGAGGTAGCTCGTGGCAAATGCGATCGGAAGACCGACTCCCCATATGGCAGGAGCGATCCGATAGCCGCGCATCTGCGCGATCGTGCCAGCGGAGGTGGCGAGTGCGAACGTAAATGCGGCGTGACCCGAGAAGAACGAGACGTTGTTGTCCGCGGGGTTGTCGGTTTTGGGCTTGTCCGCCTCGGCGAGCGCATGCACAGCCGGACGCTCGCGGGCAAAGCTCACCTTCGCGACCGCGTTCAGCATCATGGCAATGCTCGCGGACTCGGCGACCAACAGAGAGTTCAGGGGGATCTCTTCGGGCCGCCCTTCGTCGTTTGCGGCGAGCGCGAGGAGACCCACGTTCACGAAGGGCGACGCCACCACGAACACGTCACTCGCGAAGCGCGCAGGCTCGGGATCGTTTCTTCGGAGCGCGCTTCTCATGGCGTCGTCGAGGCCGTTCGACCCGCACCAACGGCACGAGGGCGCGAGCGATCCGGCTGCGAGGTTCAGCCCGAGAGCGGTTCCCGCAGCCACCACGGTGATTGGAATGTCGAGCCGGAGATCGTGCGCCAAGGGACGAGGCTCGTCCGCAAGGGCTTCTCGCGGAGCGATGGCGAACAGAAGCAGAAGCGCAAGCGCGACCGGAAGTGCAGCCCCTTGGCGCACCGATCCCTCCCGAACGCGCGGCTCCGAATCGACGCGAAAAAGTCGATTCGGAGCTTTGCGGCTTGACGCAGGACGGAGGGCTGGGCAGCGTGTGCGAAAGGCCGTGCGCGTGGGGAGGACTTTGCGATGAAACAGAAGCCGCACCACCATGCTGTGCCGAATCTAGAGCACTTTCGTCACCTTCTCCACCAGCACATGATGAAGAAGGGGCTCCGGTCCACGGATCAGCGCCGCCTGATAGTGGAGACGTTCTTCGGCGCGCCCAACCACGTCAGCATCGAAGAGCTCCTTGCGCAGGTCCGCGCCCGCGATCCGAAGGTGGGCTACGCTACGGTCTACCGAACCCTGAAGCTTCTCACCGAGTGCGGCGTCGCCCTGGAGCGGCGCTTCGGGGACGGGCTCACCCGCTACGAGCTTGCCGACGAAGAGTCGCACCACGACCACCTCATCTGCCTCGAGTGCGACAAGATCCTCGAGTTCGAAGAAGAGAAGATCGAGCTTCTCCAGGACGAAATCGCGAAGAAGTACGGGTACATCCTGAAGAGCCACAAGCACGAGATGTACGGCGTGTGCCCCGAGTGCCAAGAGAAGGCCACACGCGCTCGACCGCGGAACTGAGCCACGCGAAACGCTCCCGAACGGGTCGCGCCTGCCTTTCACGCTCGCGGATCGAACGGTATGCTCGCCCCGTCAGCCGACTTCGCTGACCTCCTTCGGGTGACGTCGACGTGGAAGGTTTGCGACGCGTCACGTCGCGCAAAGCAATGAACCTACGAAATTCTTCGGTCCGCCACGCGCTTGCTCCCTTGCTGGGCCTCTTTCTCGCGCTGGGTTGCTCGTCCACGTCGACCGACGGTGGCCCCTGCACGAAGACCGCCAATGGCTCGTCGTGCCGCGAAGATGGCGATTGCTGCAGCGGGAGCTGCCGCTGGCAAGGCGGTGGCTTCTGCCAAGATGCAAAGCTTGCCCCTGCGCCCTGCCAAGGCGTCGCTCAAGGATGCTCGCAAGGCAGTCACTGCTGCAGCGACGTCTGCGAGAACAACAAGTGCGTCGGAAGCCAACCCAGCGGCGGCTCGAACATGGCCCTCGATAGCGGTGCGGGAGGTGGCTCGTGCAAGGCTCCTGGCGCGGGATGCGCCTCGGGACGCGATTGCTGCTCGGGCGGCTGCGCGAACGGCGCGTGCTTGGGCGGCGGCGGTGGCGGCAATCCCCCCGCATGCACGGGGACGACCGGAGCGTGCAGCTTGCCCGCGGAGTGTTGCAGCAATTTGTGCGTCGACCGAAAGTGCAAATAAAGGGTGCCGCGCGGTGACGAGCGTCACCGACGTCATCGTTCACCGCGGCCATGGATGGCGAAAGGCCGCCACCCACGACCAGACCGGCCCGAAGCGAAGCTCGGTTTCGACCAAGGCTCGCTTCGTGGTACTTCCACGGGGTGAGCTTCGTCACCGCGCTGGCTCTTGCGATCGCCTTCTTGGTCGTCGCGCCGATTGCTGCACACAGGCTGCGACGGCGCGAGGCCGACATACGCCTATTTCCAGCCACCAAGCTCGTTCCGCCCACGCCGCCCAAGGCTCGAAAGCGGTCGCGCATCGAAGACCGGGCCCTCTTGGCCGTTCGCGCGCTCTCCATCGTGGCGCTCGCGCTCCTCGGAGCGTCGCCTCTCGTGAAGTGCTCGCACCTCGCGCTCGACCGACAGGGTGGCGCGTCGGTGGCCCTCGCCATCGTGCTCGACGACTCGGCCAGCATGCGAGCCCCGATGGGTGCCGGCCCCAAATCGCGCTTCGAAGCGGCCACGGCCGGCGCCTCCGAGCTCTTGGCGAGTGCTCGCGAAGGAGACGCCATTGCCATCGTGTTGGCGGGTGCGCCACCACGCGTGTTGCTCGCACCCACCACCGATCTGTCCGCCGCCAAGCTCGCGTTGGAAGAGCTGCGGCCCACGGATCGCGCGACCGAGCTCGAAGGCGCACTTTCGCTGGGCGAAGGCCTCTTGAAGGACCTTCCGCACGTCGACAAAAAGCTCGTCTTGCTGAGCGATCTGGCCGACGGTCACTCCGCTGGAAGCCCACTCGGCCGGGGGCTCAACTTGCCACTCGGCGTGCCGATGCCACAGCTCGCGGGAAAAGTTGCGGATTGCGCCGTGCTCGCCGCAGACCGAATGGGACCATCGGTCCGCGTACGCGTCGCCTGCACTCCGGGGGAAACCTTTGCGACGCGCACGGTGGAGGTGGTCGCGAATAGCAAAGTGGTGGGCTCGTCGAAGGGCGTAGCGTCCTCGTCCACCGAGATTCTCGTCAAGATTGCCGCGGATGCCCCCGCCGAGCTCACCGCGCGGCTCGCGGGCCCGGACCGAATTCCCTCGAACGACGCGGCGCCCGTCCTGACAGAAGCCGGCCCAAGTGCCATCGCGGTCATTGCCGATCCAGCCACCGAGACCACGGCCACGGGCGGCGCGCCCGTCGTCGAACAAGCCTTCGCCGCCCTCCACACGGACCTCACCCTTCGCCCTTTGCCGCAGCTTCCCGACCGCACCGAGGATCTGTCGGTCTTCGCGGGAGTCTTGGTGGACGATCCGCCGGGCCTCACTCCCGAGCAACGAAAAGCCCTATCCAGCTTCCTGGGCAATGGCGGAGTGGTGCTGTTCGCACTCGGGCCACGCGCCGCAGAAGCCCCCCTCGGAGCCACCTTCGAGCCCCTGCTCACGCAAGGCGTGGTCTGGGAAAAGAACACGTCTCCCGGAGCCAGCGTCGAGTCGGCTCATTCGCTATTCGCCGATTCCGCAAAAAGCCTCGTGGAGCTCTTTGCCCATCAGCGAACGGCCTTGGGAGTGAGCGACGCAAAGGCGTACGAGACCTTGCTCGCCTTCACGGACAAGGCCCCGTTGGTCGTCCGTCGCGCCATTGGTCCGGGCGAAGCCTGGCTCGTCACACTCCCCTTTTCGGTCGACGACAGCGATCTCGTGCTTCGCCCCGGATTCCTGTCCATTCTGGACAACTTCGTCGATGCGGCCCGGAAACACGCGACTCCGAGGCGCTCCGAAGTGGGCACTCCGTGGCTCTTCGCCAAGTCGAGCGTGAAAGAAGTAAGCGGCGCCAAAGGCCCCGACGACAGACCCGTCGCGCTGATTCGTGACGCCGACGGAACGCGTGTGAGCCCGGGCCTCGTCGGCCCATACGAGCTCATGGTCGACGGACGCAAAGAGGTCCGAGTGGCTTCCTTTCCGCCCGCAGAGCTCGACACGACCCCGCGGCGCGCCGAAGGCGTGACGAGTGGCGCTTCGGGCACGGGAGTGCGCACACAGGCTGAGATATCGTGGGTGATCGCGCTCGCCCTCTTGGCGCTCACGGCCCTCGAGCTCGTCCTGCGCACCGTGCAGAAGCCCAAGACGACCTGAGGTTCGTCGTGAAGCCGTGCTCACCGAGTGGAGTCGTGGACGTGGCGTTCGGCCATGGCACGCACGTGGGTGCGCGGTGGCCTCGGACACCATGAGGACGGCCGGCGCAGATTGCCCCCGATTCATGTGCCGGGTAGAAGTCTCGCATGCTCCGTCCGCCGTACATCGTGCATTGGAAAGACGTTCTCTCCGGGGACGACGCCCGTTACCCGAATAGCGACGAGCTTCACTCGATAGGCTCGCCGCTCGGCAAAGCGACAGGGCTTCATCGGCTCGGCGTCCACCACGAGATCTTGCCGCCGGGACGTCGCACGTCGTTTCCGCACGCCGAGCGCGACGAAGAAGAGCTCGTGTACGTGCTCGAGGGCGCACCGGACGTTTGGCTCGACGGTGAAACGCACGGCCTCGAGCCGGGCGATTGTGTCGGGTTTCCGGCCAAGACAGGCATCGCCCACACGTTTCTCAACGATACGGACGAAGACGTCCGCCTTCTCGTCGTCGGCGAGCGCATCCCCGGCGCTTTGGTCCATTATCCTCTCCATCCATACGCCGCGGGCGACGAGAAACGCTGGCACGACGTCCCTCCACGAGACCTTGGACCACACGACGGCCTTCCGCGGGCGCTCCGCGAGGGAACGCAGGCGCCAAACCGCGAGCACGTCCCGACACTCGAGACCGAACGCCTCGTGCTTCGGAAGCTCGCGATGGACGACGTCGAGTTGCGCATGGCGATGCGCTCCGACCCGGAGCACACGCGGTACCTGCTGGTCGGTGGGCCACCCTCCGAAGGGGAGGCGCGCGCGCAGATGAAATGGATCCTCCGCGACATGACCCTCGGCCGGTCCAAGGGGTTTGCCCTCGTGAAGAAGGACGGCGGCGAGGTCATCGGGCAGGCGGGCGTCGTGCGCATCGACGCGACGAATCGGCGCGCCTCGCTCGCGTACGAGCTCCGTCGCTCCGCGTGGGGGAATGGCTATGCCCGCGAGGCGGTCGCGCGGCTCGTGCGTTTCGCAACGGACGACCTCGAGCTTCACCGGATCCAGGCCGAGATCGATCCACGAAACACCCGCTCGCGGGCCTTGGTCGAGTCCCTCGGATTCACGTACGAAGGCACCTTGCGGGGAAATGCCCACTTCGAAGGAAAGTTCTTCGACGACGCGATCTACGCGTACGTGCGGGGCACTTCCGTTGCCGCTTCCCCATTGGAGCCCGCGCCCTGACGAAGCTCGCCGCCACTTCGGGGCGGATACGTTTTGACACGTGCCACTCGTGTCCCGCTATTCTGCGAAGAGAGAGTGTCTACGAACGACGGGAGATTGGTATGGGCGTCTTGACTACGGCCTTCTCGGTTCCCCCCGAAATGATGAAGAAGATCAGGGCAGACCACGAGAAGCTTGGATTCGTTTTCGGCGTCGAAGAAGGTGGGGGCAAGGCATGGGAGTGCGAAACCTTCGAATTCGACAAGGGCTTCGAGGAGCGCATCGGCATCCTCGGTGAAAGCGGCTATCCGAAGACCCGCGAAGCCCTCGACCTCGAGAGCGCGGACGAAGACGAGCCGAGCTACGACGGCTACGACGTTCGCGTGGTATCGCCCGCAACCCTGAAAAAGATCGCGAAAGAGCTCGCGAGCGCGACGTTCGCCGAGCTCAAAAAGAAGGGGCTCGCGAATGGGACCACCGACTATTACGGTAAAACCATTCCCGCTGAGGCGTACTCGTACTACGTGGGAGACATCGAAGAGATGAAGGCATTCTTCGCCAAAGCAGCCACTGCAGGGCATTGGCTCGTCATCGCCGCGGCGTAAGGAATCCCGCGAAAGACACCCAAGGCCAAGACGCGGGCTTGGAGGACATCGAGCGCATCGGACACTCGTTCGCTCGGGCTGCCGAAACGTTGGTCACCAACTCCTGTGACTGACCCAACCGACCGCTTACCCACACGACGAGCCTCGTCCTGAATCCCATGATTCGCCAACGAATGGTATGTCGCGGGCGGCAGGCAGAAGTCCGAGCCGCCTCGCGACACGAGAATCAGCGAATCACGGCTTGACCTCGGCGCAGAGCGCCCAGCCGTGGTCGCCGTCGTCGAACTTCACGTGAACGAGCTTCCCATGGACTTCGCTCGCGGTGCCAGCATAGAGCGTGTTCGTACGGCTCCAGGGAGCCTTCAGTTTGGCTCCTACGGCGACGGCGCACGTGTCGCTCGGGGCACTGCCCGGCGTGCCCGGTGGATCGAGGCTGGCAAGCTCCGCCCAGCCGTGATCGCCGTCATCGAAGTCGATGCGTGCGAGCTTCCCGTAAACTGCGGTGACCTTGCCCGGATACATGTTGCCCGCTCGGCTCCAAGGGGCTTTGACCTTGTCGCCCACTTTCGTTCCGGACTTGTTGCAGCCGCCCATCAGGGCCACTGAAACGAGCCCGAGGATGGTGAACCGCGCTACCGCTGCCAATGCATTCATTCGATGGCCTCCCTCTCGATGGACCGCCGGCTCGACGCTCACGTTCGACCATGCGTTCGTGCGCCTTCCCCAAGCCGACCAAGTGCCAAGCGTCCCATCGCAGCAAGGCGCCGTCAACGCCGATTGGCGCGCTCGGAGCGCCACCGATCGCATGCGCCACCGATCGCATGCGCCGCCGATCGCACGCGCGGATGCGACACGAAGGACGAGCCCAAGGGAGTTCTTCAAAGAGAACCCCATGCCGTAGCCAGTCGGGTCGAGCGCTCCCTCCCAGCCGTACTGTGCTAGGACGCCCACTATGTGCGGAGTCATCGGCCTCATCTATGAAAACGACCGCGACGACCTGGGCCTCGTCGCTGCGGAGCTCCTGAAGACCCTCGAATACCGTGGGTACGACTCGACGGGTGCGGCCATCCAAGGAGGCACTCTCGAGGTCACTCTCGCAAAGGGCGTCGGGGCGCCTTCGGTCATGGTGCACGAGCTCGGCATCACGAAGCTTGGCGGACGCGCGTTCTGCGGACAGGTGCGCTGGGCCACCTTCGGCGCGGTCAACGCGGAGAACTCGCAACCTCACGTGGTGCGCTGCAAGACCTTTCTCTACGGCGCTCACAACGGCAACGTCACGAACTGCGACGACCTCAAAGCGTGGCTCACGTCCGAAGGACACACCGTGCTCTCGGACAACGACGGCGAGATGGTCGTCCACACGGTCGAGCATTTTTTCGCCCTGGAGCTCGCACGCTCCGAGACGCGTGACGCCGACGCGCGCCGCAAGTGCATGCGCGCCGCGATCTTGACCGCCGCACAGAAGCTCGAAGGCTCCTACGCGGCCGTCATCGTCGATCCGGTCACGCGGGTGATGTGGGCCATAAAGCAGGGCTCGAGCCTCTATTTCGGTATCGGAAGCGACCAAACGGGTGGGCACTTCGCCATTGCGTCGTCGGACCTCTCCAGCGTCCTCAAGCTCACGCGCGTCGTCGTCCCGCTCACAGAAGGCGAGGTCGTCGAATACGAGCCCGGCAGCCACCGCATCTACGCCGTCGAAGACCGCACCGTGAAGGGTCCGAACGGAACCACACGCGTGGTGGCCGGTCAGGTCATCCACCGCGATCCGGTGCGAAGCCGGCTGCGAACGAAGGACACGGCGCTCATGCCGCCCTTCACGTCCTTCATGGATCAGGAGATCAGCGCGCAAGAGCACACCGCGCGGGACGTCATCACGCTCTTCCTTGGAGGCTCGGAGGCCGCACGCGCCGCAGCGTCACTGGGCTCGCCGAGCGCGGTCCCGGAGATTGCCCCGCGCCTCGACGCCCTCCGCGACGAATACGACGACGAGCGCATTCGCGCCCGTTTCCAAGAGGTGGTCGACCTCCCCTCGTTCCAGGCCCTGCTTGCCAAGGCCCCGACCGAGGTCGCGCGCGCGACGGCCCTCCATTCGGCCGAAGCGGGCTTCTTCACCGACCTCCTGCCCATGGCACGCAACGCGTCGGATACACTCGCGATTCGGCTCCTCGATGCGATGCTCGAAGCCGACGAAGTCCGCGAATATGCCCAAGCGATCGAACGTTTCGGGCAGATGTGCCTCGAGGCCGTCTCGCGACGCGGGCGCATCTACGTCATCTGCTGCGGCAGCTCGTACAACGCGGCAAAAGTCGCGAGTCTCTACTTCAACGAGCTCGCGCGCATCGAGCTCACTCCCGTTCTTCCCGGCGAGTTCCGCGGGCAGTCGGCACGATCGCTCAAGGACGGCGATCTCGTCATTGCGGTGAGCCAGAGCGGAGAGACCAAAGACCTCATCGACGTCCTGAACGACGTCATCGCCACGGGCTTCGACGTAAAGCGCATTGGCCTCGTCAACAACGTGAACTCGACGTTGGCCCAGGAAAAGAGCGATTTGGTGATTCCGCTTCGGTGCGGCCCCGAAATCGCGGTGCCCGCCACGAAGAGCTTCATGAACCAGATGGTGCTCTTCTATTGCCTCGCCCTTCATGTCGCCGGAAGGCGCCTCGACGGCTTGGCGCAAAGCCCGGAGGAGCGCGCCACCATGGCCCTCGATCTCGAGCGTCGCAGGGAGAAGCTCGGCTCGCTGCCCGCCCTCGTTCGCGAGACGATCGACAGCACCAATGCCGACATCGAAGTTGCGGCGAAGCTTCTCTTCTTGCGGCCGAGCATTCACCTTCTTGCCACTCGCATCTCCGCCGTTGCCAAAGAGGGCGCACTCAAGATCCGTGAAGTGGTGCTGAACCACACCGAGGGCTTCGAGGCGTCCGAGTTCAAGCACGGACCGAACACCATCCTTGGTTTCAACACGGTGATGGGACCACTCCAAGTCGATGCGCTCCTGAAGCGCCTCGGGCACGCGCTGAAGGGCGTTCTATCGGAAGCCGCGTCGGCGGGCCTAGCGCCGGACTCCCTCGCGCGGCTCGTTCAGGCCGCGACGGACTCGGTGCTCTCGCCGGTGTCCAACACCTTCGCGCTCGATGGCGCCGAGAGGGCCGTGCTGGACAAGGCCATTCACCGCACCGAGATTCTCGACGAGCTCTACGCCGACTATCCTCTGATTTACACGACAGGACCGGACGATCGCGACGTGGCGCTCACGGTCTCGCAGATCAACACCCACAAAATTCGTGGATCGAGCACGGTCGTGATTGCCGAGGAGCATCCGGCGCTCATCGGCGCAGCCACGAAGGCCCCAGCCGACAATCCGTCGTACCGCTCGGTCTTTGTCACTCTTCCGCGCACGAACGACACCTTGATGGCCACGTTCTCGTCGACCGTTGCACTTCAGCGACTGGCGCTCAAGATGAGTATTCTCAAGAAGGACTACCTCGATCGCCTCGGCATCGTCGACCACGGAGTGCACCCGGACGTGCCCAAGAACGTGAGCAAGTCGATTACGGTCGACTGAGACGCAAGGAGACGTTCGAGCGCGTCGACGGCCACTTTTTGGCCTGGATTTCGCTCTGCCGCCGGAACGACTAGGTAGAGCGAAATCCAGGTTTAGGTCCCGGTTCCTACTCGGTGGCCCAGCGCCACCGAAGGCCGAGCTCCGTGAAGTCGCTGTCGAGGAGCCCGAGGTCGTCCGGGCTCACGACACGCGGCACGAACGACCCTCGCACCTCGACCGAGCGGCTCAGGGCAAATCGAATGACGGGGCCCACACGAACCAAGACGGTCCGCCGCTCGGGCACCGCGACAAAATCGCCGACCACACCAATCGACACTTGGCCGTGGTTTCCGAAACGCAGGCCGTAGCCAACACGCCCCCGAAGGACCCAAGGCGGGTCTACGATCACGCGAAGGGACTCTTCGAGAACGTTCTGATTGACCGGAACGTTGGTCAAATAGGAAACACTCCCGAGCAAGAGTATGTCGCCGGGGCCGGCCGGAATGTCGGCATTCGCCTCCGTCTCCAGCGTTACGGTGCTCGCGGCCCCGAGCGTCGTAGACTCGAGCTCGAGGCGGTCGTAGGTGGTGCGTTTCGTGAGGAACGAGTGCTGAAACGCGGCAAAGTATCGGCCACCGAACCGAATATCGAAGTGCGGAACGGCAACGCGAAAGCCCCCGTACGCACTCGCGCCAGGCCCTGCGATCGCAGGGTTCACGTCCAAGCCGAACCAGGTTTGGTGCGGTCTTCCGTAGCCCACCGACAAGCGGGGCCGAAGGTAGATGAACCCGACGTCGGTCGTCGTGGCCAAGAAGAGCCGCGGCGCACCCTCGGTCCAGCTTCGCTTCATTTGAATGTCAACGAGTGCGTCCGATTCCTTTGGAGCAGGGGGCAGTCCACGGGGAGTGTGCGTCGAGTCGTCCGAAGGCGCCGCGCCGTCTGCGGCAAAGGCATCGTGGGCAGTCAGCGCAAACGCCACGACCGCACCGAGCGCTGGAACCAGGCGGTTCGTGCGCGTCAAAACGTCCCCACGACGCTGGCGCCCGTGCCCGTCGGAACGAGCTGCATCTCGACTTGTCCCGTGCGCGTGCTCGCGCGAAAGCCCTTGTAGTGCATCCACGGCACCACCAATCCGACCGAGGTTCCGACCAGCGCGCCCGTGATCACGTCGGTGGCGTAGTGCATGTCGCCCACGACTCGAAGCGTTGCGGCGGCCCCGGCGCCCAGATACGCGGCCACGCACGTGGCGATGTCGGCCGCTTTGTTTCCGAGCAAATCGAGGCGCATGTGGTGCGAGCACATGAGCCCTGCCGCGGTAAAAGTGAAGGCGGAATGTCCGCTGAAGAAGCTTCGGTACCGGGAGGTCGTGGTGCAGTCGATGCTGTCGTTCGGCAGCTCGCCACCGCAGTTTCTTCCGTAGGGCCTCTCGCGAGCGGCCACCACGTTGGTGATTCCCTGCAGCATCCCCGTAATGGCGAATGCCTCGGCGTCGATGAGCGCCATTTCCCGCGCGACGTCCGCATTGCCCCGAAACCACCAAGCCGACACGAGCGCATCGACGAAGAAGGGATACGTCGTGGAGAGAGACAGGAAAACGTCGCTCACGTCGCGTGCGAGATACCGGCCTTCGCTCGTCGCAGCGCGCAGGCTCGAGCGAGCACCTTCGTCGAACAATACCCCTCCGGTTCTTCGATTCCCGGCAAATGGGGGGACAATCGCCATCGTGAGCGTGGTCGCTCCACCGACGCCCGTAAGAATGTAGTTTGCAAGTCCGAACCTCGCGTACGAGGAATCCCAGACGAGCTCCGGGAGGTGCTTGCGCAGCTCCTCGGCCCCCGAAGGCACCGAGCCGTCGAAGGCCGCTCGCCGAATCGGGCCGCGAGGTGGTGCAGGGGATGGTTCCACCACGCCCTGGCGCACGACGGGGGTCACGGTCGCGTTCGTTGGAGAAGCCTCCGGCCCCGTTCCGGAAGAGGCCGGCCCGGACGCTCCTGCAAGCGGCGGTGCCGGTTGGGCAGGCCATACAGGCGGGTCGGATTGTGGCGACGCCCCTCTCGGAGCCTCCACGGGCGTGGGAGGATCGTCCGAAGCCCATGCAAGACGGGAAGTGCCGCCCATGGCAACCCCAACTGCAATGGCCAAGCTTAGCTGGCGGACGTTCCGACTCAACGTGGGCAAGCTATCGCGATCCATGGGAAATCGCTCTCCAAAATCGCGCCGTAACGGCATTCGGAGCGGCGGGTCGGGCCCACGGCTCCCCACGAAACGGCTGGCTCGGCTCCTCGGGCTTCGAGCCGCTTTTTTGGGTCGCTCCGTGCAGGCGGTCGCGCGAACCTTCGTTCTACCTCGAGTGTGTACTATTCGAGGGCCGTGCTCACGCGTTCCCCTGACGGTCGCCTCCTCCTGCCCGCTTTGACCACCGCCCACTCCCACGCGTTCCAGCGTGGCATGCGCGGACGAGCGCAGCGCCGCGGTCCGAACGCAACGGACGACTTCTGGACGTGGCGGGGGCAGATGTACCGCATCGCCGAGAGCCTGACTCCCGAGTCGATCGAGGCCATCTCGCGCGTCGCTTTCCGCGAGCTGCGCGCCGCCGGAATCGATACGGTGGGCGAGTTTCACTATATCCACCACGGCAAAGACGGCACTCCCTACGCGAACCGAACGGAGCTCGCGGAGCGCGTGATTTTTGCCGCGCTCGCCGAAGGACTCCGGATTTCGCTGCTCCGGACCGCTTATTTTCGCGCAGGTCCGGGCCGAGAGAGGGAGCCTGGCCAGCGCCGCTTCTGCGACGACACCGTCGACGAGGTCCTCGGGGACGTCGAGCGCTTGCGTGTGCTCTACAAGGATAATCCCCGAGTGCGCATCGGCCTCGCTCCGCACTCGGTGCGCGCGGTCCCGCCGGACTTTCTCAAGCCCATGGCCGAGTACGCGAAGGCCCACGGCATGCCACTCCACATGCACGTTTCGGAACAGCCGCGCGAGGTGACCGAGTGCCTCGAGGAAACCGGGAAACGCCCCACCGAGCTCCTGGCCGACCTCGGAGTCTTGTCCAATCGGTTCGTGGCCGTGCACGCCACCCAATTGGTCCCCCACGAGGCCCGACTTCTCGGCGAGGCTGGCGCGTTCGCGTGCGTGTGTGCCACCACCGAGCGAGACCTCGGCGATGGGCTTCCCGACCTAGGAGCCCTTCGTCAGAACAAGGTTCGACTCTGCACGGGCATCGACAGCCACGTCGTGACCGACCCTTTCGACGATCTTCGGTCTCTGGAGACGCACGAACGACTGCGCACGAAGACCCGTGTCACGTTCACTCCCGAGACCTGCTCTCCTGCCGAACAGCTCTGGCGCGAAGGCTCGTGGAACGGTGCGCTCGCGTGCGGCTTCGACGGACCGTCCGGCGCGATCGCCATCGAGGCCAATCATCCGACGCTTGCTCTCGTGGACGAAGAGGCATTGCTCGACGCCATCGTGTTTGGCGGGCATCCTGGGCTCGTGAAAGAGCTCGTGGAAGATGTCCCGACCTGATGCGTGACGCGAAGGGCTCCTCGGGCGGCGCCGGACAAGAGGCATTCCAGAATCCGAACGAGCCGACGACCTCCACAAAAGGCCGATTCGAGACGGCCAAGCTCGTCGCTCAAGTGTTCCTGCCACTCGTGGGGGTCTTCGTCGCGGTGAGCCTCGGCGCTGCCCTCTTTCGTCCGGAGCTGAAAGCTCTCGGCGTGGTCTTCGTGAATCGATTCGGCTACGCAGGAATGGCCGTCGGCGCCTTCGTCTCGGACGCCTTCATGTTTCCGATTCCCCCGCAGTTTTACATGCTGACGGCGGTCACGGCAGGGGCACCTCAACTACCATCGGTGACGGTAATATGTGTCTCGTCGGTCGTCGCGGCGAATGTTGCCTATCGCATCGCGACCTCGATCGCGCGCATTCCGTTCATGCACCATCGCATCGAGCGCTCTCGCGTCAAGATAGATCCCCTCTTCGCTAGGTATGGCTACTACGCCGTCGCCA
>JAYUKI010000142.1:0-1697 GCA_043764595.1 Myxococcales bacterium
GCGTACTGCGGGGCTTCGCGGCAGAGTGGCTTCACGGGCGGAGACGAAGGCTCGCTCTACACGTGCCGCGACGGGCGGACCACGGCGATTCGATGCCAATCCAAATGCGAACTTGAGCCCGTTGGCCGTCCGGATCACTGTTTGTGACGGCTCGCGAACGTTGAGCAGCTCGAGCGCACACCAACGAAGTCTCTCGCTCTGAAGACGTCCGCTCTGGAAAGGAACCAAGTCTTCGGGCCGGGTCGAGGCCGAGTCTGCGAGGTCGAGACCCCCGCAGCCCTCGTAGCGAAGCGGAGAAGTCGAGGACTCTCAGGCCCGCATCTCGCAGGTGCTCGAGGGGCTGCGCCCCTCGAACCAGACCGACCACCGCAGGCGTTGCGCAAGGCGCAAGGACTGCGGGCCGCTCCTCTACAAACAGGGCAAAACCCGGCCCTGGAGCTGGCCCACCCCGTGCAATTGGCCGCCAATCTTGCGAATCGGTCCATCGTCCGTCCAGCGGCGATCCCCCTTTGCCACGGCCGTTGCGATATCTTGCGGAGACGACCATGCTCATCCAAAGCGATCTCGAAGTCAGAACCCTCGGACCGCGCACTGTCGCGTCCCCACTTGGGCTCTCCACGGTCGCCGGTGACGAAATCGCCGACTACGTGCCGGACCAGGCGCGCGTCATCTTCGATGTGGAGGTCATGCTCGGAGCGCCGCAGCGAACGCCGCTTTTGCTGGAAAAAGCCGGCCCTCGTGAGGAGCTCTTCTTCTCTCCAAAGACCGTCACGGCAGGCATCGTCACGTGTGGCGGCTTGTGCCCGGGCATCAACAACGTGCTCCGGTCGATGGTGCTCCAGCTTCACCACAAGTACGAGGTGCGGCGCGTTCTTGGCTACCGCTACGGCTTCCAGGGACTAGACCCCGCCGAAGGGGTTCCCCCGGTGGAGCTCGGCCCGGAAATGGTGCGCCACATCCATCGGCAGGGAGGAAGCTTTCTCGGCCTGTCGCGCGGACGACGCGAGGCTGCGACCATGGTCGACACCCTCGTTCGCGACGGCGTCGACGTCCTCTTTGCCATTGGCGGCGACGGCACGATGCGCGGAGCGTTCGCGCTCGAACAGGAAATCGAGCGTCGCGGGCTCGCCATTGGGGTGGTCGGCGTGCCGAAGACCATCGACAACGACGTGTCGTTCGTGGACAAAACCTTCGGATTCGACACCGCGGTGGAGCTCGCACGTCTCGCCGTGGACGCCGCCCACACCGAGTCGATCGGCGCGCGCAACGGCATCGGCATCGTCAAGCTCATGGGCCGCGATTCCGGCTTCATTGCCGCGGCGGCCACGCTCGCCAGCCGCGACGTGAACTATTGCCTCCTCCCCGAGCTCCACTACGAGCTCGAAGGCCCCCACGGCCTCTTCGCCGAGCTCGAAAAGCGCCTCACGAAGCGAAGCCACGCGCTCCTCGTGGTGGCCGAGGGGTGCGGTCAGAACCTCATGCTTCCCGCCTCGGTCAACGCCGAGCGCGACGCCTCCGGAAACATCCGCTACGCGAGCCACGACGCCGACGTCGGCCCACGCCTGCGCGACGCCATCACCCAGCACTTCACCAAGCTCAAGACCGAGGTCACTGTAAAGTACATCGATCCGAGCTACATGATCCGCAGCGTGCCCGCCAACGCCCAAGACGCCATCTTCTGCGACGCGCTCGCCAGG
>JAYUKI010000143.1:0-5612 GCA_043764595.1 Myxococcales bacterium
CGTCGTCCCTTCAAAAGGAACATACGTTTCGTGGACCTTCTGCCCCATTCCGCCATCGGCATCGGCGTCTTCGCCTTGGTCGTGGCGCTCGGCCTCTACTTCCGCGTCAAGTCCCTCCCAGAAGGCAACGAGCAGATGGCCCGCATTGCGCGGTACATCCGTGAAGGCTCGATGGCCTTCCTCGCGCGCGAGTACAAGGTCCTCGCGATCTACGCGGCGATCGTTTTCGTGGCGCTCGCCATGACGCTCGGTCCGGAGTCGGGAGCGTCGTTCCTCGCGGGCGCGTTCTTGTCCCTCCTCGCCGGCTTCTTCGGCATGAAGGCAGCCACCTACGCCAACGTCCGCACCGCAGAGGCCGCCCGAACGAAGGGCAAGGCCGAAGCGCTGCTCACCGCTCTCGATGGCGGCGCCGTCATGGGCCTCTGCGTCGCAGGGCTTGGCCTCATCGGCATGGGCGGGATCTACCTCATGTACCGGAATGCCGACGCTCACCGCTTCGGAACGGTCATCCACTCGTTCGCCGTGGGCGCGAGCAGCATCGCTCTCTTCGCCCGTATCGGCGGCGGCATCTATACGAAGGCCGCAGACGTCGGCGCCGACATCGTCGGCAAGGTCGAAGCGAACATCCCCGAAGACGACCCGCGCAACCCGGGCGTCATCGCGGACAACGTCGGCGACAACGTGGGCGATATCGCGGGCATGGGCGCGGACATCTACGAGAGCTACGTCGCGGCCGTCGTCGCCGCCATGGCCCTCGGTCTCACCATTCCGCAGGCCGAGCTCCAGGCCCTCGCCCCCGCCGAAAAGGACGAGACCAAGCTCCGCGTCATCGCGGTGGCCTTGCCTCTCCTCCTCGCGACGGTCGGCCTCGTGGTGTCGATCATCGGCATCTTCATCACCCGCATGATGAAGAACATGCCCCCCGCACGCGTCCTCCGCCTCGCGCTCATTCTTCCCCCCTTCCTCGTCATCGGCGCTTCGTTCCCGGTCCTCGGCAAGCTCGGCATCAGCCAGACGGCCGTCATCGTGCTCGCGGCCGGTGCACTCGGCGGCGCCATCGTCGGTCTCATCACCGACTACTACACGTCGATGGGCCCCATCGAGCGCATCGCGAAAGCGTCGCTCACCGGTCCTGGCACCAACGTCATCGCCGGCCTCGCCGTTGGCCTCGAGTCGGTGGCCATCCCCATCCTCACGCTCTGCATCGTGGGCGCGGTATCGAACCACTACCTCGGCCTCTACGGCATCGCCCTCTCGGCGGTCGGCATGCTCGCGGGCACGGCCATCGTCATGACGGTCGACGCCTACGGCCCCATCGCCGACAACGGCGGCGGCATCAGCGAGATGAGCGGCCTCGGCAAAGAGGTTCGCGACATCACCGACGAGCTCGACGCGGTCGGCAACACCACCGCGGCGGTCGGCAAGGGCTTCGCGATCGGTTCCGCCGTTCTCACGGTGGTCGCCCTCTTCGCGGCGTTCAACATGGAAGTCAACGCGGTCCGCAAGGCCCACGGCGGCAAGGACCTCGTCCTCCAGCTCACGGATGCCAAGGTCCTCATGGGCATTCTCTTCGGCGCGATTCTGCCGTGCCTCGTCGGTTCGACCACGATGACCTCGGTCGGCAAAGCCGCTGGCGCCATCGTCGAAGAAATCCGTCGTCAATTCCGCGAGATCCCGGGCCTTCTCGAAGGCAAACCCGGCGTCGAGCCGGAGCCGAGGAAGATCGTCGACATCGCGACCACGGCCGCCATCAAGGAGATGATCCTCCCGGGCGCCATCGCGATCCTGTCCCCGGTCGTCATCGGTTTTGCGTTCGGCGCGGAGCTCCTCGCGGGCACCCTCGCCGGCTCGCTCGCCGTCGGCGCCACCCTCTCGCTCATCATGGCGAACGGTGGCGGCGCCTGGGACAACGCAAAGAAGTACATCGAGAAGGGCGGCCTCGAAGGCCACAAGAAGGGCTCGGACGCGCACAAGGCGGCCGTCGTCGGCGACACCGTCGGCGATCCCTTCAAGGACACCTCGGGCCCCGGCATCGCGATCCTCATCAAGGTCATGGGCGTCGTCTCGCTGCTCATCGCCCCGCTGATCGCGCTTCGCTAGTTTCGCTAGTTTCGCTAGTTTCGCAGCCCGATGCGACCAAAGGCCGCGCTCCCGAAAGGAGGCGCGGCCTTCGTGTTTCGAAGGCCTTCCGGTACCGTGCCGCTCCGATGAAAACACGTACCCTCGGTTCTCTCACGGTGAGCGCGATGGGCCTCGGCTGCATGGGCATGAGCGATTTTTACGGCCCGCGCGAAGACGCCGAATCCATCGCTACGATTCATCGCGCGCTCGAGCTCGGCGTCACTCTGCTCGACACGGCGGACATGTACGGTCCCTTCACGAACGAAGAGCTCGTGGGTCGGGCCATCGTCGGCAAACGCGACGCGGTGGTCCTCGCCACCAAATGCGGAATCGTGCGCGACGCGACCAACAGCTCGTTCCGAGGGTTCGACGGAAGCCCCGCCTACATCAAGGCGGCGTGCGAAGCGAGCCTGCGTCGGCTCGGCGTCGACCACGTGGACCTCTACCAACTGCACCGCGTGGATCCCAAGACGCCCATCGAAGACAGCGTAGGTGCCCTCGCCGAGCTCGTGAAAGAAGGGAAGACCAAAGCGATTGGACTCTCGGAGGCTTCGTCCGCCACGTTGAGGCGCGCGCACGCCGTCCACCCCATAGCTTCGGTGCAAACCGAATACTCGCTCTGGACGCGCGATCCGGAGGACGACATTCTTTCCACCTGCCGCGAGCTCGGGATTGGGTTTCTTGCCTATAGCCCTCTTGGTCGGGGCTTCCTGAGCGGCCAAATCAAGTCCCCGGCCGACTTTGCCGACGACGACTTTCGCAAAACGAATCCTCGTTTCGTCGGAGAAGCCTTCGAGAAGAACCTTGCCCTCGTACGAAAGGTCGAGTCGCTCGCAAAAGAAAAGGGAATCACGGCGTCCCAGCTCGCACTTGCTTGGCTCTTGTCCCGTGCCGACTTCGTCGTGCCCATTCCCGGAACGAAGCGCGCAAAGTACGTCGAGGAAAACGCAAAGAGCGCCGACGTTACCCTCTCGGCCGACGATCTCGTGGCCATCGAAGCCGTCTTTCCGCGTGGCGCGGCCGTCGGCTCTCGCTACGCGGAAGCCATGATGAAGTTCGTGAACGCCTGACCGTGGAAGGATCCCCTTCGACATGTCGTCCGATGTGTCGAAGGGCTCCGCCGAACGACTCGGCCTCTGCAGCAGGAAGGGCGCAAAATCCGATCCGACTCGAGGCCATGAACGGTGTACTAACGTCGCATGGTTCGCACGCGCTCTCCCCTCGCCCTCGTCGCTCTTGCGGCCCTCGCGACCGCCTCGTGTGGCGCAGCACCGCCGCCCGTCGCCGCACCGAAACGGGCCGGGGTGAACGAGACGCCACTCGTTCCCTACGATCTCGCGGACGAACAAGACATCGCCCGCGCGGTGCGTGAATACTACACGAAATTCGAATTCCGCATTCCGATGCGCGACGGGGCGAAGCTCTTCACGAACGTCTACGTGCCGAAGGACGACCCCGCGAAGCCGACCGTGTGGCCGATCATGCTGCAACGTACTCCGTACAGCGTGGTCCCGTATGGCGTGGACAACGTGCCACCCTCGTCGAACGCCCGAATGCTGCGCAGGTTCGCGCCGAATCCACTCTTCGTCAAAGACGGGTTCATCTTCGTTCACCAAGACGTGCGCGGCCGCATGATGAGCGAGGGCACGTTCGTGGACGTGCGCCCCCACCGTGCCGCCGGTGCAAACGGCCCAAACGACGTGGACGAGACCACCGACGCCTACGACACAATCGAGTTTCTCGTGAAGAACGTCCCGAGAAACAATGGCAACGTCGGAGTGTGGGGCATTTCGTATCCGGGATTCTACGCCGCGCAGGCCGCCATCTCGGGGCATCCGGCACTGAAAGCCGCCTCGCCCCAAGCCCCCGTCACCGAGTGGTTCTTGGGCGACGACTTCCACCACAATGGCGCGTTTTTCCTCGCGGATGGTTTCGATTTCTATTCGAGCTTCGGAAAGGAACGTCCCAAGCCCGTCCAAAAGATGACGTGGGGATTCGAGTACGGCACGGGAGATCTCTACGACTTCTTCCTACGGCTCGGTCCGGTCAAGAATGCCAATACCCAGTACTTCGAGGGCAAACTGCCCTTTTGGAACGATCTCGTGGCGCACGGGGCTCGGGACGACTTCTGGAAGGCGCGCGACCCGAGGCCCCATTACAAAGCGGTCAAGCCCGCAGTGCTCACCGTGGGCGGTTTTTTCGACTCCGAAGATCTTTGGGGTGCGCTCGAAACCTATGCGTCTTTCGAGAGACAGAGCCCAGGTGCACAAAACGCCCTCGTGATGGGACCCTGGCGTCACGGCGGATGGGCGCGCGGCGACGGCGACAAGCTCGGCAACGTGAGCTTTGGCCAGAAAACGGCCAAACAGTACCACGAGCGCGTGGAGCTCCCGTTTTTCCAAAAGTGGCTCAAAGGAAAGAGCGGCCCACGCATTGCCGAGGCCACGTGCTTCGAGACGGGCACGAACGAGTGGCGCACGTTCGACGCCTGGCCCCCGAAAGAGACCCAGACCAAATCCCTCTTTTTCGGCCCGAGCGGCGTCCTCTCCCAGGTACCTCCTACGGCCACCGGAGCCGAGGGCGACGCGTACGTGAGCGACCCTAAGAAGCCCGTCCCGTACCTCGGGCGGCCCTCGACCGAGATCGACGCCGAGTACATGATCGAGGACCAGCGCTTTGCGAGCCGGAGGCCCGACGTGCTCGTCTACGAGAGCCCGGTGCTCACCGAGGACGTGACCCTCGCCGGCCCCATCGAGGCCGACCTCTGGGTGACCACGACCGGCACCGACGCCGACTTCGTGGTCAAGCTCGTGGACGTCTACGCGGACAACGCGGCGGATCCCGAGCCGAACCCCACGGGTGCGAAGCTTGGCGGCTACCAGCAGCTCGTGCGCGTCGAGATCATGCGCGGCAAGTTTCGGAACGGGTTCGAGAAACCTACGCCCTTCGTCCCCAACGAGCCGACGCGCGTCAAGCTCACCTTGCCGGACGTCCTCCACACGTTCCGCCCCGGTCACCGCATGGTGGTGCAGGTGCAGTCGAGTCTTTTCCCGCTCGTGGACATGAACCCGCAGACCTTCTGCAACATCTACGAAGCTGGCCCGAGCGACTTCAAGGCGGCGACGCACAAAGTCCTTCGCACTGCGGACAAGCCTTCCCACGTCGCCGTCCGCGTCCTTCGTGGAAAGCTGCCGTGACCCAAGCATTGCCTTTTGCGCGCGCGCCGAAGTGCTAGGGTCCGGTCGTTCGCATGGCAGCCCACGTCCTCTCGTTCGAGAAGCCCATCGTCGACATCGTCTCACGCGTGCGTGAGCTTCGAGCCCTCGCCGATTCGGATCCGAAGCTCTTGCCGGAGCTTCGTCGCCTCCAAGACAAGGCGAATCGGCTCGCCCGGGCGCTCTTCGCCGAGCTTTCGCCCTGGCAGAAAGTGCAGCTCTCGCGCCACCCGAATCGCCCGTACACGCTCGACTACATGAAGGCCCTCTTCGAGG
>JAYUKI010000144.1:0-1697 GCA_043764595.1 Myxococcales bacterium
CCCTCTGTGCCAACGTAACGTGAGACAGTCGCTTCTCGATATCTCTGTACCGATGGGCGGAGGATGGACCTTCGAAGATGCCGAAACCGTACGTTACTCCCACTCTTGAAACGTCTCGAGACGTCGCCGTATCCGACCCAACGGCCAAGGCCAGGCAAGGCGAGACCGACGCCTCCGCGAGCAAGCCTCGGAAGACCCGACGCAAGTTCACGTCCGCTGAAAAGCGTCGCCTCCTCGACCGGGCCGATGCCGCAGTGGCGAGCGGCGAGCGGGGTGCGCTGGAGAAGCTCTTGCGCCAGGCAGGGATCTACAGCTCTCATCTCGCCGGTTGGCGCGCGACGCTCGCGGAGCGCGGAGCGGCGGGTCTTGCTCCCCAGAAGCCAGGTCGTAAGCCCAAGCTGAACGCCACGGAACGCCAGTTGCTCGCCGCGCAGAAGGAGGTTGCCGTCCTCAAGCGAAAGTTGGCGGTCTCGGAGGCCGTCATTGAGCTCCAAAAAAAAATGCACGAAGTGCTGGGCTTGGCGCTTCCGGATCTTGGCGAGCTCGGAGAGTCGAAGTGATCGCCATTGTCGAACAACGAGACGCGAGCGTCATCCCGCTCGACGCCGCATGCATCGCGTTGGGCGTGAGCCGCGCGTCGCTTTACCGCGAGCGACAGCCCGTTTACGACACGTGCAAACCGGCTCCCAACCGAGGCCCGAATCCGCGCCGTCTTCCGGACGCGGAACGGAAGGATATTCTGGATACCCTTCACCTCCCCGAATTCGCGGACCAGCCGCCTGGGGAGGTCTATGCGACATTGCTTAGCCGTGGCCAGTACCTGGGTTCCATTCGGACGCTCTATCGCGTGCTCGCGGAGTCCGGTGAGACACGCGAGCGCAGAAATCAGCGCCCGCCGCACGCGTACGCGAAACCATCGCTCACGGCGACCGGGCCGAATCAGGTCTGGACGTGGGACATAACGAAGCTCGCGACCAAGGAGAAAGGCGTCTTCCTGATGGCCTATGTGATTATCGATCTATTCAGCCGTTACGTCGTGGGCTGGATGGTAGCAAAAAAGGAGTGCCAGCATCTCGCTGCACTGCTCTTCGCCGAGACCATCGCGAGGCACGGGGTCGAACCCGGGCAGCTCGTCTCCCATTCGGACCGCGGGCCCTCGATGAAGAGCGAAACGCTCGCCCAGCTCTTGGTGTCACTCGGGGTATCGCGCAGCTTCAACCGTCCCCACGTGTCCAACGACAACCCCTTCAGCGAAGCGCAATTCCGGACTCTCAAATACCAGCCCGACTACCCCGGTCGATTCGAGGGGACCGATTCCGCCCAGGACTACCTCTCGGCCTTCTTCAGTTGGTACAACGACGACCATCATCACTCGGGACTCGCCCTGTATACGCCCGCGGAGGTCTTCTTCGGACGCGTCGAGGAAGTCGCCCTCGTGCGTCAGGCTGCGCTCGATGGCGCGTACGAAAAGCACCCAGAGCGCTTTCCAAATGGCGCGCCCATTGCTGGCCGGCCGCCGGCCGAAGTCCACATCAACCCACTTACGAACGACACGGTCGCCGTAAAGGAGCCCGGGCTCGCGGACGAGGCGAGTGTTGGCCCCTCGTTGGCGGACCAAATCCGGCCCGACGAAGACCTCCCTGACGACCACGCTCGCCTCGGGAGCGAGCCAACGCGCCGCCACGACCGCGCCACTA
>JAYUKI010000145.1:0-5611 GCA_043764595.1 Myxococcales bacterium
CCCTCGCCGCGCGGAAGGAGGCGGGCGTGGGACTCTTCGGCGGCCTTCTGGACGTCGGCCTGGTGACCGCTGGCGTCGATGGCCATGACCACCACCGAGTGCTGCGTCGTCTCGCCTTCGGCCACCCGTGCGCGGCAATCCACGCATTTCGCGACGTGGCTTATCGCATCGAAAAGGTCGTCGCTGTGGTCTCCGCCCCGCACGAGCGCAAGAAGAGGCTCGTCCACGTGGCGGTCTTTGACGTCGGGATCACGCGCCGAACGCGAAAGCTCGACGAGGAGCTCGCGGAGGCGCTCGTCCGACGCATTTCTCCCGGGTTCGCCACAGGTGCCGAGCTCGCGCACGAGCACGAGGGCCCGTTCGAGGCTCGCGGCGGTCTCGTCGGCGGAGAGCGTGAGCGCGAGGGCCGCGCCTTCGATGCCGCGTTCGTCGTCGACGATGAGGGCGAAAATGAGGGCGTCGTGCGGGCCGAGACCTGCGTAGATGGAGTCGAGCTTTTTCCGGGCCGCTTTGGCGGCTTCGGAGTCGGCTTCGGGAGGCGAGGGGAGCTCGGCGTCCACCTCGACGAGGTCGCCCGAAACGGCCCCGAGATCGTCGCCCGCGGTGACCTGCTCGAGCAGAGTGCGTCGACGCCTGGCGCGGGACTGCGCGACGGGCATGCACTGACGCAAGTAGGCATTGGGCGAGGTGAGCGTGCCCAAATCGACTCCCGAGGCCTCGACGTCCACGAGGAGCCGGACCAACTCGGCCGTGAGGTCTTCTGCGGGCGGGCCGGGCGCGCGCTCGTCTTGGTGGCTGCGAGCGTTGGCGCGGGCGTGTTTCACGATGAGGGCCTGGTGCACCTCGACGAACTCGGCCGCCGTCAAAGACGAGGTCATCAGGAGGCCGTCGCCCGGTCCTCGCGTACCAAAACGAAGTACGCGTCCATCATCTTTCCGCCCTTCTCCGCGCGTCCAATGGAGACGTGCTGCGAGAGGGCGCGCATGTAGTCGACCATGCCTTCGTAGACGAGGAAGCCTAGTTTTTTGCTGTTCGGGAGGATCTCCGGCCAGCTCGCGACCTTGGCTTTGGGCGTCTTTCGGTAGTCGATGACGAGCTCGCCGTCCTTCGCGTAGGCCACGTAGTACCCGGGACCAGTCACCGGACGTGTGGTGCCCTCGTTGTAGCCGTAGAGCACGCCTTCTTCGTCCTCGGGACGGCAGAAGCGCTTCTGGAAATCGTTGAACAGCGGGAGCGTGTTCCTGCCGTGGTGGATGACCTCGGTGAGCGCGGGCACGTTGCTCGGCACGTAGTCCTCGAGCGTGAGCGGCCTTCCGCCCTTGGCCGCTTCGAAGAGCTCCGCCTGCCTGGCTTTGCCCCAGCCGCGCACCGTGTGGAGCCGTCCTTCGTGGCCCATTCCGTCGAGCACTTCGGCGAGGCGAGGGAGATCGAGCTTGGGCTCGAGCAGCACGGTGAGATCCATGTAGGCTGAATAGCACACCGTCCGTCGGGAGAAGCGAGCACCGCGCACTCTGGTGACGATGTAGGTTTCACTGGAAAGTTCCGAGGTCGGTGGAACGAATGAGGCTCGGTCGACGGTTTTTCGAGAGGGACGCGGCAGAGGTCGCCAAGGCGCTGATCGGCACGCGGCTCGTGCACGTCGTCGACGGCCTGCGTCTCGAAGGTGTGGTGGTCGAAACCGAGGCCTATTGCGGACCGCTGGACCGCGCCTGCCATGCGCGTTTTGGCCTTACAAAGGCGCGCGAGCATCTCTTCGCGGGGCCCGGCACGGCCTATGTGTTCTTGGTTTATGGAATGCACCTTTGTTTCAACGTGACGTGCCTGCGTGAAGGCGCCGGGCACGCCGTGCTGCTTCGTGCCGTCGAGACCGCCGCGGGAAAAGGCGATGGCCCTGGGCGTTTGGCGCGCGTGATGCGCCTCGAACGCGGCCACGGCGGTGAGGATCTCGTGGTTTCGCCACGGCTGTTCTTCGAGCGCAAAAAGACCCGGGGCAAAGCCGCCATTGGTGTGTCGGCGCGCGTGGGGGTTGGATATGCCGGCGAGGACGCGCGCCTCCCACTGCGCTTTTTCGATACGGAAAGCGGCGGAGTGTCCCGCCCGCCGAAGGGAGCCATTGGGCTCGGCGATGCGCGCGAAAGTTGAGCCAAAAGCGAATTATCCAGTCGGAACGGTCCTCTTGGCGCACGGCTGAGTTGCCGCGTAGACTCGGCCCATGATCCGTCGTTTCGTTTCTTTCGCCGCTGGCGCACTCACCCTTTCCTTTGTGGCCTCCGCGGGCGCCCACATCGTGATGTCGGCCCCGCCCGCCCGCGATTTCGGGAAACCTGGTGCGGATGCACATAAGACGGGACCGTGCGGAGGAATCGCGCGAACCGGGACGTACACGCAGTACGCGGTCGGGCAGACGGTCAACGTCGAGTTCACCGAGACGGTCGATCACCGGGGATGCTTCCAGGTGCTCCTCTCGGACGCCAATGACGCGAGCTTCCAGATTCTGAGCCAGGTCAACGACCCTGCAGGGGACGTCACTCCGAAGAAGAACACGATGTCCGTCATGCTTCCCGCTGGGAAGACCTGCCAATCGTGCACGCTGGCGGTCCGACAGCTCATGATCAACCGGGCATGTGCGGCGAACCAGGCGTCCATCAACGCCGGCGACACGTACTTCACCTGCTCGGACATCTGCATTGGCACGACGTGCCCGCCGAAGGCCGACGCGGGTGCACCTGGCCCCTCGGACGCCTCGGCTCCGGTCGACGACGGTGGGCCGACGCGTCCCGATGCGGCCACGCCGCCCGGCCCGACCCCGACCGGAACCGCGACGGGAACGCCCGCTCCGACGTCCACGACCCCCGCCACGGCGGCCCCGACGGACGCCGACGGCGGCTGCTCGACCTCTCCGCTCGCGGCAGGTGGCGCCGGTGGAATGGGGCTTCTCGCCGTGGGTGCAGCGGCGGTGGCCATCGCGCGCCGTCGCAGCCGCAGCAGCTGCTGAGCCCCTAAGGGCCTTTGGCCACGAACGAAGCGCGCGCGCGGGCCACGGCTCGCGCGACGGCTTCGTGCGACTCTTTTGCGAGGCCAGCGGCCTTCGTCTTCGGCGTGGTGACGATGGGCTCGCCTATGGCCACGCGGACGCGCGTGGTTCGCGCGGCGGCCGCCATGCGCGCGAGGTGTTGAGGAAAGGTCTCGTCGACGAAGGCGGCCTCCGAGCCGGCTTCGTACGCGAGGCCAATCGGGAGAACTTCCGCACCGGTATTGGTCGCCGATAGAAACGAGCCGGCTTGAAACGGCCTTACTTCGTCGCCGGCGAAGGTCGTGCCTTCCGGAAAGATGATCACCGTCTGCCCGGCCTTCAGCAGCTCGCGAATTCCGCGAATGGCCGAGGCCCCGCTTTTTGCGTCGCCGCGCTCGACGAAGACGGTGCCCACACTACGCGCTGCCGCGCCGATCACGGGCCAACCGGACAAGTCCGCTTTGCTCACCATGCGGCCCCCGAACGTGCGCAAGAGCACGCCAATGTCGATCGCCGAACGGTGGTTCGACACGATGAGCCGGCCGCGCCCCTCGAGCTTGGGCGGAAGGTCGATCGGCTCGACTTCGATGGCAAAAAGCTTGAGCAGCCCGCCGGCCCAGCGCTTCACCCAGCGGTCGCGGACCGCGTCACGGCGGTGGTCGTCTGCGATGCGATCGCGCGTGACAAAAAGCGGGATCATGACTCCCGTGAACCCCACGAACCCGACCGCACGGGTGGCCTGACGGACACGCGCGAGCATCACAAGAACCTCCGCAGCATGTAGGAAACGACCTCGGCGCCTCGGCGCACGAGGTTTCGATCTTGCCACACTTCTTTGGTGAGGCGATCGGCCGCGGTGAGGTCGTTCTCGAAGGCATCGCTCACGTGGGCTGCGAACGCCGGATCCTCGACGGCCACGTTGAGCTCGAGGTTCTTCGAGCGCGAGCGCTCGTCGAAGTTGTAGCTGCCCGTCGTGACGAAGGCGCGATCGAAGATGGCCGTCTTCGAGTGGAGGACGGAGTCGCGGAGGAGGTGGACCTCGAAGCCACGCGCGAGAAACTCCTCGTAGAGAGCCTCCTGGGCCATTTGCACGATCGCGACGTCTCCCTTGCGTGGCAAGAGGAGCCTCACGCGCACGCCTCGGCGTCGCGCTCCGTAGAGGGCATGTCGGAACGAGCCGTCCGGGACGAAATAGGCGTTCGCGAAGTCGATCGTGTGCTGTGCGCGTTGGATGCGGAAGAGGTACTCGCGCAGGATTCCGCGCTGCATTTTTCGGGACGTCGGGCTCGCCAGCGCCCAGACGCGCCGAGCCCTTCCGCGCACGACCGGAAGAACGTCGGCGGGCGGCTTCTTCCGCGTGATGTGCTGCCAGGTCTTGTAGAAGAGCGCGCGAAGATCTTCGGTGGCCGGACCGCGAATCTCGACGGCGTCGTCGCGAAACCCTTGGCCTCCGTGCTCGCGAGGGAACCACGGGAGCGCAAGGTTGATGCCCCCCAAGAAGCCTACGGCGCCGTCGACCAAGAGAAGCTTTCGGTGGTCGCGGCGCTCGAGGCTCGCGAGCGTGAACGCAGGCATGAGCGGCGAAAGTGTATGGTACACGTGAACGAGCCCACCCTCGCGCTCGAGCGGGTCCCAGAACGTGGACGAGAGTCCGAGGCTGCCGAACCCGTCGTAGGTCACACGCACGACGACCCCGTTTTTTGCGGCTTCCGTGAGCGCAAGGAGGAACGCTCGGCCGACGACGTCGTCACCGATCCAGTACATTTCGAGCAAGATTTCGCGGGTCGCGTGGCGAATGGCCGCGAGCATCGTCGGGAAGGCTTCGTTTCCGTCGACGAGGAGCCTTACGCGGTCTCCGTCGATGTCGAACGCCGGGCTCGTCGTGATGCGGTCCCAGGCAAAGTTCGTGTTCATGGAGCTCCCGACACGACCACGACTCCACCCGATGCAAAGAGCTGCTCGGCGGCGTTCTTGGCCTCGGCCATGGCCACGGTAGGCTCCGCGCCCACGGAGCCTCTCGGCGCAGGTTCTACGGCTTTTGCGGGAGGCCACCCCAGCGCGACGTCCGCTTCGGCTTCACGCGCGGCGGCGCTGCCCACGGCGCGTCGAAACGCGTCTTCGGGGATGCGGGTCGCGGCGTGCGCGAGGAACGCCCGCGCGGCGACCAGCGCGTCGGTCGTTTTTTCGCGCGGGGAAACGAAATGCACCACGAGGGCGGACGTGGTGGCGAGCGGAGCGAGCTCGACGCGGAGGTCGTGGGCGCGCTCGCCGAGCTCCTTCGCCAGCGCCCCGTCGCGGACCGCTCCGGCGATGGCGAGCAGGATCGCGTGCGCTCTCGTGGCTTCGTCGACGTACGCGAGCGCGACGTGCTCCTCGCCGTACCGCGGGGCGAGCGCGACGACGTTCACGCGTCCCGACGGTGGGGCTCGTGGCGTGAAAATGCGGCACGCACCGTCGGCGCGAAGGCCGAGCGAGTACGCAGAAAGGACGCCTTGGGCCACACCACGGGCCACGGGTTCGGCGACGGGAGAGACCACGTGCACGAAGAGCGGTCCTTCGGCGATGGCGATGGCGCGTGCCCGAACGGCGTCGTCGCTC
>JAYUKI010000146.1:0-5595 GCA_043764595.1 Myxococcales bacterium
CGGTCGTAAACTTCGCGGGCATGGCTTGGAGCTTTCCCGCATAAAAAAGGTTCAAAAGGAACGTCTCGAGGCCGTCGTCGCGGTGGTGCCCCAGCGCCACCTTGGTACAGCCGAGGCGCTCAGCCGCCGTGTAGAGAATGCCGCGCCGTAGCCGCGAGCAGAGGGAGCAATACGTCGCCCCACTCGCCAGCTTGTCCGTGACGACCGAATACGTGTCTTCGGAGAGAACCTCGTAATCGACGCCACATTGCTCGAGCCACGCCACGAGCGACGCACCTTCGTACCCGGGCTGCTTCTGATCGAGATGCACCGCCACGAGGCTCACCGGAAAGTCGAGCGAGCGCACGTGCTGCCGCAGCATGTGAAGCATCGTGTAGCTGTCTTTGCCGCCCGAAAGCGCCACGAGCACGCGATCGTTCGGGGAAAGCAGCGCATTCCGAGTGCACGCGTCCGCGACCTGCCGCGCAAGATGACGCTCGAGGCGCTTGGCTTCCCTGCTCATGGTGCCACCCTAGCCGGATCGCTGCCCAGAGCGCTCCTGCCACAGCCTGCTCCAAATTTGAGCAAACGCTCACCCGCCAGCCCAAGGGCTGCTCCAAATTTGAGCAAACGCTCACCCGCAAGGCGGCCAAACAGCCGATTTTTGAGCAAACGCTCACCCACAAGGCGGCCGAACAGCCGATTTTTGAGCAAACGCTCACCCGCAAGGCGGCCGAACAGCCGATTTTGAGCAAACGCTCACCCGCCAGCCCAAGGGGTGCACCCTCCAAGCTCGAGCAAACGTTCTTTTTCGAGCGCTAGCGAGGGCTCTGCGTCCCGGAGGGATCTCCAGGATCCTCTGGCGCGAGGCCAGAGAACCTCACGCCGTGCCCCGGATGGCACACGCTCGAAAGGCAATACAAACGGGCACTTGCAGACACTCATCGTCCCAGTTTGCTTCGGCACGCATCCTGAAAAGGAGGAAGTCATGAACGCTCGAATCGCCCTGGTCCTCCCCTCCCTCCTCGCTCTCTCGCTCGTCGCCTGCTCGGTCGACGTCACGAACCCCGACCCCGGCACCGGCGGCTCCAGCGTCGGCACGAGCCCCACCACCGACGCGGCGAAGAAGCCCGAAGTCGGCTTCTCGTGTGGCGGCCAAGCCAAGGCCCTCTCGGCCCCCGTGCTGGAGACCGGCGTCTCGGTTCGTTGTGTCGGCGCCGGTCCGGACAGTGGAACCTTCGGCTCGAACTGCGCGCCGCCCGCGCCCTCGTGTGGCGCCCAGGACGTGACCTTCCGTTACGAGCCCCCGGCCATGCGCTGCATGGGCATCGACATGTTCTTCTGGGACGGCAAGGCCTGCGTCGCACAGAACACGCACGGCGAAGGCGGCATGCTGGTGTGCAAAGGCGCCGACTGCGACAAAATCACCACCACCAAAGCCGCGTGCGAAGCCGCCCACGAAGGCTGCCCGAAGTGACCGAACGTCGCACGGATCGAGGAAAGGCATGCGCGAAGGCGCGCTGCGGAAACCTTTGGTAACGTGGGTGGTGCCGTGAAAAGCGACGCTTCCACCTATGCCGAGAGCCCGAAGCGCGCGCGCCGTGCCGTCCGTTTCCAACTCACGGTGACGAGCGGCAGCGGCGCGGGCGCGTCGTTGTCCGTGTCGGATCGTTCGCCGGGACGCGCGTTCGTGGGAACCAGCCCCACGTGCGATCTTCGCGTCGACGATCGCCGCATCTCGCGTAGGCACTTGGCCGTCGAGGCCACCGCGAACGGGCTCCACCTCACCGATCTCGGCTCCACGAACGGCACGTGGATCTCGGGCCTTCGCATCGAAGGCGCCTATTGCGAAGGGGGCGAGCTCGTGAAGCTGGGCGACACCACCTTCCGTGTCGACGTGGACCACGAAGCCGCCGAAGAATCGCCCGACGTACGCATGGCCTTCGGACCGCTCGTGGGAGCAAGCCTCGCCATGCGACGCCTCTACCGCACGTGCGACGCGCTCTCCGGTACGCGCGCGCCACTTTTGATTTCGGGAGCCGCGGGGACTGGAAAGCTCGCCCTGGCCGAAGCGCTCCACCTCGCGAGCGACGGAGAAGACGCGCCGTTCGTCGTGCTCGAAGCCTCGAAGCTCGAAGCAGGTGCGCCTCTCGGAACGGAAGCGCGCGGTACCTATTTTTTAAGGGAAATCGGCGACGCGAGCCTCGACGTTCAGACGTGGCTCGCCCGCGAGGTGCCGCTTGCTGCGGCCCGTGGCGTGCGCGTCGTCGCCAGCACACGACGCGGTCTCGACGCCGCGATCGAGCGCGGCACCTTCCGCGAGGAGCTCTTGCGCGAGCTCACGAAGGGTCGCATCGAGCTCCCGCCTCTCTCGCAGCGCCGCGGCGACGTGATGCTTCTCGTCGAGCACTTCTGCCAGGAGCTCGGCGCAAAATCCTCCGATTCCATTCCAGCCAAGAAGCTCGCCGAGCTCAATCGTCGCGACTACCCCGAGAACGTGCGAGAGCTCCGTGCGCTCGTGGCCACGTTGCTTGCAGGCGAGATCGCCGTGGAATCGCAGCGCACGGGGGCACACGTTCCCCCCATCGAAGACCTCGGTCTCGTGCTCGGCTTTCGCGATCTCGTGGTGGCGCTGCCCCCGTTCGCCGAGGCCAAAGAAGAAGTGCTCGCTCGCTTCTCGTCGGCGTACGTCACGTACGCGGTGGCGGCCCACGGAGGTCACGTGTCCCGCGCCGCGGCAGCTTCGGGCCTCGCGCCTCGTTACTTCAACTTGCTGCGCGCGCGTGGACGCGACAAAGGTGCATGATGCACCGGTATGCACGCACTGCGGCGTGGGCGCTGGCCATCGGCGGCTTGGCCTCGTGCCGGGCCCCCACACAGGTGACGGTCGATCTGGTCGGCGAAATCCCCTACCGCGAGGGCATGAAGGTCACGGTGCAGCTCGCTCGAGCCGGTGAGGCCGAAGCGGCCCCCGTGCGCGTCACCACCGAGGTCCCGTGGACCTACGGCGACTCGGTGGGCACCGTGGTGCTCGGGCCGAACGACGACACGAGCCCGACCGATGTGCGTGTCGTGCTCGCCCTCGACCGCGATCCGACGACCTGCACCACGAGCGACGCCAAAGGCTGCGTGGTGTACCGAAGGCGCGTCTCGTTCGTCCCTGGCGAGCGCTCCGAGGTGCGCGCGGTGCTTCGTGCGTCGTGCCTGGGCATCTTCTGCGACGCGGGCACCTCGTGCCGAGCCGACAGATCGTGTGGACCGCTCGCATCCGACGAACCCGGGCCACCACCGACCTCCACGGAAATCCAGGGAAGCGACGCCTACGCGCGCGCCGTCCTCGAGGACCGCCCGCGGCACTACTACCGCTTCGACGAAGCGCAGGGAGCCACCGTCGCCAAAGACGAGCTCGGCCGCGCGAATGGCACGTACGACGGCGCGGTGAAGCTCGGCGTGACCGGCGCACTCGACGCGAGCCGGGCGACGGGCGCGTACTTCGACGGCCGCGGTGCGAAGGTCTCCGTGCCAGGGCTCGAGGACGTGCCTGGCGCTCTCTCGCTCGAGGCTTGGGTGCGCTCGGACTCTCCCGAAGGCGACACGCCCACCGTGGCCGAGCGTCTCGACCGCGGAAAAGAAGGCGCGCTCTTTGGCTACAGGCTCAGCGTGCCGCCGACCTTCGAGGCCAAGCTCGAGCTCTTTCGGGGTGCCGAAAAGATCGTCGCCCCAGCGCCGCGCGATCGCAACTTCGGTGCAGGGTACACCCACATCGCCGCCGTCGCGCACGCGGGCAAAGTCCGCATCTACGTGAACGGAAAAGCGGCCAACGAGACCCCCTACCGCGACGAGCCCCCGCCGCCGGTCCTCTCGCCATTCGTCGTGGGCTCGGGCTCGGCGGGACACTTCCGCGGCGCCATCGACGAGCTCGCCGTGTACGACTATCCCCTCTCGACCGAAGCCATCGCGAAGCACATCTTGGCGTCCGGAACGAAGACCACGCCATGACGAACGCTCGCGTAAGGCGCTTCATTTCCGCAGCTTCGCTCGCCATGACCCTCGCGTTGGCGAACGCCGCGCACGCGGACGAAGCCACGGACGAAAAGGCACGCGGCGACGCGGCCATGGACGCCGGACGTGCCGCCGAAGCCCTCGAAGCGTACGACCACGCGGCCAGCCTCGCGTGGACCCCGGCCCTCGACTACAACCGCGGGCGCGCCATGCTCGCCATGGGCGACTTCGCCGGCGCCCTCGGAGCCTTCGAGAGCTTCACGGCGAAGGCCCCCGCCGAGCTCTTGGAAAAGACCAGTCGGCTTCCGGAGATCATGGCCGAGCTCAAAGGCAAACTGAGCCTTCTCACCCTCGCGTGCGATCCGTGCGGCCTCGCACCGAAGCTCACCCTCCGCGGAAAGCCCGTGCTCGCAGGCACCGTCCTTCGTGTGAACCCGGGTCCCGCCGATCTCACCGTGACCTCCGAGGGTTTCGAGCGCTTCACGAAGCTCCTCGAGCTCCGCCCGAGCGAAGCACGAACCGTGAGCCTAGGGCTCACGAAAGAAGCAAAAATAGGCCATTTGGTGCTGGAAGGGCTTCCGGAGAATGCGCGTGTAGCGGTCGACGGTGGAGCGGAGCGTCCGCCGAAAGGACCTCTCGAGCTCGCGCCCGGAGCCCACGATCTCGAAGTGTCCGCCGACGGCTACGAGCCCCGCCACGTGTCGGTGGTGATCGAGCGTGGCAAAGAGCGACGTGTAAAGGCGCCCCTAAAAAAGCGCGCCCCATCGCTCACGAGCCGTCCATGGTTTTGGGTCACACTCGGGGCCATCGCCGCCGCCGGAATCGCGGTGGGCATCGTCGCAGGCACCCAAGAGCGCGGGCTCGATCAAGGAACCCTCGGCACGTTCCGCGTGCCTTGAAGCGAAGTCGCTCGAGGTCCAAAACGGCTCCTCGAGCTTCGGCAGGGAGAGCCGGGTAGCGGCGGACGGCTTGCCTAACCAAAGGGAGCCGGGGTCTTCCAAAAGCGAGCTCGAAGTCCCGAGGCTTCGTCCCATTCGTGGGACGCCGAATCCCGGAATCGACCGCCAGCCGCGCCGAGGCCCGCAGAAAACAAGCGGTATTTGGTCCGTTCGGGGCCGGTGTCGCCGGCACGGTCTTCGCTAATGGGCCGGCCGTGGACATCGCTCGCACCCCCCGTTCCCGCCTTCGCAGGTCGCTCCCCGTCGTCGTGGCAGGGACGCTCTTGGCGACGCTGCTGGCTGTCACCCTGGGCCGAACGGGCACCGCGGCTGCAGAGGCCTCGGTCGAGCGTGGGAGCGTATTCACCGAGCCCGTGCGGCGAGGGGACTTCGTCCGCAAGGTGCCCGTCTCGGGCGTGTTGGTGCCCGAGCACGTCGAGTGGCTCTCGGCCACGACCCCGGCGCGCGTCGCGAAGATCGCCGTGCGCGCCGGTGCTCCCGTCAGCGAGGACACGGTCGTCGTGGTGCTCGCGAATCCGGAGCTCGAGCTCGCGGCGCTCGAAGCCGAGCAACGCGCCGCCAGCGCCGAGTCGCAGCGGATCCAGCTCGACGTGCGCACCGAGTCCGAACGAAGGCTCCAAGGAGCCACGCTCGTCGGCTTGCGGTCCCAGCTCGA
>JAYUKI010000147.1:0-1692 GCA_043764595.1 Myxococcales bacterium
CCATCGTCCCGTGAGGTCCGTGCGGGTCGGGTGCTGTTGCAGCTTCCCCGTTTGGTACGAGATCATCTTGCGGGCGAACCCCTTGATCGAGCTCTCCCATGGGCTCGTGGCCTTGACTGTTTGCCAGTAAAGTTGGGTAGCTCGATCGAATCCGATCTCGGTCGTGACTCCGAGTTTCGAGACTTCATTGAACCCGCCCCAACCCATAAGCAACCATGGCTGCGACACCACCGTCGAATTGTAGTGCACGTTCCCTCCGTCGTAGGCGGAAGGCGATGTGCTCTTCATCTGCGTAAAGTGAGCGGCCGTCGGACCAAAGACCGCCGCCTCGGAGGGCCGATAGAAGTTTCGGACCGGAAGCCCCCGGTAGTGCTGGTCCTCCCCAAACAGCCAGAACCGTGACGTCTGGCTACCGATATCAATCGTGACCTGGCTCGCGAGCAGATCCGCCACACCTTCGCCGATGGCGCCGGCCTCACCAACCAGGCCCACACCGCCCGAGGCGGAATTTGCAAGCGCGTGGGCCATCTCGTGGGCCACCCACTCTACGCTCGTCGCTGGGGAAGCGAGGTTGAACCAGGCTTTGCGCCCGAGTCCTCGGTTGTCGTTGGGATTTCGCGGGTCAACGGAGGCCGGATCCGGGTCGGGCGTGTTCGGTTCGTAGACGCCACGCTTGCCATCACCAAAGTGAAGGCTGAACGTAGTCGCGTCGAAGTATGCGTTCGCGTTGCCGGTAACGTTGTCGTGAAGCACGACATTCAACGGGCGCCCGAAAAGGTCCAGCTTCATCGAGCCGAAGCGCCGCTGATAGGCTTCGAGCACTGTCAACAGGTTGTGGTAGGCATCGACGGCAATTCCTGACGCATCTTCTTCACCACTCCTTTGGTCGCAGATGAGCGCCCCGCCGGGGTTGGAAGATTTCTCGACCGTCACCGCTGGACCGTACACTGTGCCAGAACGAAACTCGAGCGTCCCAAAGGCCGACGCGCCACGCAGCCTTCGAGTCGTGTCGTCAAACGACACGACATAGGCCGCTCCAGACATAAACCGTGGGTCTGTTTGTGAGAGGTGCGCGCCCGCCGGATGGGCGTAGTACGAAGCCGCCGCGGCAGCCAACTCCGTGGCGCCTTGCGCGCGAGGCTCGATGGAGATGACCTGTCCGTCCTTCGCGTCAATGGTCGCGCGAACGCCACCCGCGCCCGTGCTGACGTCTGCGCGGTATGCGAGGCGTGGATTTTCTGGGTCCTGAGCACTCACTCCCAATGTCGGCTGAGGCACGTCGATGGCGTCCGCGACGGAGCGGCGTAGGGCTTCCCGGGCCATGTCCGAGGAGAGGGTGGGCGTGACTCCGATCCGCGACAGGCCCGAGGCAATCGAGGTTTGCACGAACGCGACGGATCCGTCGACCCGCGTGCTGACGAGCAGCTCGGCATCGAACACCGGAATGTCCGTGTCCGGCACGTGCTGCGCAAATCGAAGCGTTCCCGCCGTCTCCTCGGTGGGATCGACCGAGGAGGTTGGCTTGCCAAACTCTTTCTCGAACGACGAGACCCCAAGATCGGCGCCGATGGGCGCGAGAAACGCGAGGGAGGGGGCTTTCATGTCCACGATGGCCGGCTTGCCGTCGTCGAGCGCAAGATAGAGATACGGCTTGCCGCTTCGGCCATCGGCCACGGTTTCAATTCGCGACCC
>JAYUKI010000148.1:0-5586 GCA_043764595.1 Myxococcales bacterium
CCGGATTTTGTACCACTTCAAGATGTCGCCCTTCTCGCGGAGGGCCCGTCTCGCGCTTGCGCACAAGGGCCTCGCGAGCACGACCGAGCTCCGCGACGCCCGCGCCGAACCGGCCCACATGGCCGAAGTGAAGCGGCTCTCGGCGCTGTCGACGTTGCCCGTCTTCGTCGACGGCGCTCACGTGCTCGTCGATTCCACATCGATCCTCCACTACCTCGACGCAGCTTACCCCGACGCGCCAGCCCTCTTTCCGAGCGACCTCGACGGGCGAGTCCAGGCACTCGAGACGATCGCGCTGTGCGACTCGATCCTGAATCCGGTGGTCGACCTCGGGGCGCGGTATTTCCCTCTCTCGGAAAGCCAGGTGTGGGCCGCCACCGTGGCTGAGCGACGCGAACGAATCGACGACGCCCTCGAGAGGCTCGTGGCCATAGCGCCTTCGCTGGGCCAAGAGGGCGCATGGAGAGCCGGCGAAATCTCCCTTTATTCCATGATCTTGTGGTTCGGTGGGCTGCCCGCGCGCGTGGGCCAAACTCCGGCCATCGAGCGCATTCTCGCGCTCGGCGTCGACGTTCCCGCCGAGCTCTTGACGTGGGCCGAGCCCTTCCAAACACGCGAAGACGTGTTGGCGCTCTGAGCTCCGGAGCGCGCGCGCTGTGAAGATCGTCCACGCGGCGGACCTCCACGTCGACAGCCCACTCGCCGGTCTCGACCGGTACGAAAACGCGCCAGTCGAAATGTTGCGCCACGCGACGCGACGCGCGTTCGCGAATCTCGTGCGCTTCTGCATCGAGGAACGCGCCGACGTGCTTTTGCTCGCGGGAGACCTGTTCGACGGCACGTGGCGCGATTTCGGCACGGGGCTCTTCTTCGCGCGAGAGCTCGCGAAGCTGCGCGAGATCGGCACGCGCGTCGTCTTCGTACGCGGAAACCACGACGCGGCGTGCGTGGTGACCGCGAGCCTTCGTTTCGCGGATCACGTGACCGAGCTGTCTACCCGCGCGCCCGAGACGCGTCTCTTCGAGGACCTCGGCCTCGCCGTGCACGGCCAAGGCTACGGCTCGCGCGTGATGCGCGACGATCTGGCGGCCAGCTACCCACCACCGGTGCCAGGGCTCTTCAACGTCGGCCTGCTGCACACGTCGCTCGATGGTCGACCCCGGCACGAGCCCTATGCGCCCACACGCACGGCGACGTTGCTCGAGAAGGGCTACGACTACTGGGCCCTCGGGCACGTCCACACGCGCGAAATCGTGGCCACGACGCCGTTCATCGTGTTTCCGGGAAATCTCCAGGGAAGGCACGCCAACGAGACCGGCGCCAAAGGCGCTACCAAGGTCGAGGTGTTGCCCGGCCAAGCCCCCACGGTCACACACCACGCTCTCGACGTGGTTCGTTGGGAAAGAATCGTCGTGTCCGCCGACGAGGCCGAGGATGTCGAGGCTCTGCTCGATCGGACGGCCAAGGCGCTCGAGGCTTCGTTGGCGGGGTCCGAAGGTCGGCCCCTCGCCGTACGTTTGCTCGCCGAAGGCACTCCGAGGGAGGGTTCGCGACTCGAACGCGATGCCCACCGGCTGGACGAAGCGCTGCGCCTCTACGTCGCGTCCGAGCACGGTGCACGCGTCTTCGTGGAGCGCGTAAAGGTCCGTCTCACGCCACCTCGGGATGGGGACGTGCTCGCGTTTTTTGCACCTCGTGGCGACGTCGAGGACGAGCGTCGCGCTCTCGACGCGGATCTCGCCGAGCTCGAAAAGAAGCTGCCCGCCGAGGCGAGGGCAAGGGTTTTCGAGGCGAGGGACGAGCTCTTGGACGACGCGATGACGCGTGCCGAAGCGGAGCTCCTTGCCGCGACGTCGACGCACGGAGCCGGTTCCGAAGACGGGACCGATCCGTGAGGCTCGTTCGGCTCGACCTCCTGGCATGGGGACACTTTGCGGGTCTTTCGCTCGATTTCTCCGCGAAGAAGCTGCACCTCGTCTACGGACCGAACGAGGCCGGAAAAAGTACGACACGCAGGGCGGTGCACGCACTCCTCTTCGGCGTCCCCCGAGGAGCCGAAGACGCACACACGGTAGGCAAAGCCACCATGCTTCGCGTCGGCGGGAGGGTGGTCGACGACCACGGCGCGGCGCTCGATCTCGTGCGCAAGGGCGGCGTCAAGGACACGCTCCTGTCGGACGCGGGCACGGTCCTGTCGGAGGACGTGCTCGCCCGCATGCGCGGAAAGGTAGGCGCGGAGACGTTCGGCAACGTCTTTTCGATGGACCATCTCAGCCTGAAAGAAGGCGCGGAGGCCATCCTGGACAGCGGAGGAGAGCTCTCGGAGAGCCTCGCGGTCGCGGCTCTCGGAAGCGCGCGCCTTGCCGAGGCCAAGGCCTCTCTCGAGGAACGCGAGGCGCGCCTTTACAACCCGGCACCGCAAGCGAAACAGACCGAGCTTCACCTTGCGCTCCGTGCCCTGAAAGAGGCCAAGGACGCCCTCCAGCGGGCCGAGAGCAGCCCGGAGGCGTTCACGGCCCAAGAAGCCGCGCTCGACGAGGCACGAAAGACGCATCTCGCGCTCGTGGCGCAAATGGCGGAGCAGCGCTCGCGACGCGAACGTCTCGACGAAGCGATGGTCGCACGCCCCGTGCTGGCCGAGCTCGCCCGCATCTCGAACAGGCTCGCCGAGCTCGCCAACGTCCCGCTCCTGCCCGGGGGTCTCGAGATCGAGCTCGCTCGCGCGACGAGCGAGCACAAAAATGCGTCGGTGCGTCTTCGAGTCCTCGACGAGGAGCGCAAGGAAATCGAGGTTCGCGCGCGCGTGCGAGCCACGTTCGCCGTGCCGGCCTCGTGCCTCACGAAGCTTCCCGACATCGAGCGCGGGCTCCGCGCGTGGCAAGCACGCGAGGCGAGGCGAATCGAGCTTTCGCAGCAGAAAGAAGCCAGCGCTCGGCAGGCCAAGCGGCTCGCGGCCAGCATCGGGCTCAAAGTTCGCGCCGGTGCGGTTCGCACTGTTCTCGGCAGGAGAGCGGCGTGGCAGAGGCTCGCGGACGAAGCCAAGGAGCGCTCGGTGCGAGCGGATGAGACACGGAGGCGCGCCGCCGAGCTCGAAGGCGCCCTCGCCGACATGCCGCCGTCGCGCAAAGACGAGATCGGCCTCGAGCTCGTTCCACTCGACGCTCTGTTCGGGCTCGACGAAACCGCAGTGGCCGCACAGCGCGCCGTGACCGACGCGGCTCGCGAAGACGCCGCTCGGTCCGCCAAAGTCACCACCTCGATGGGCACGTGCTTCGAGACGGAGCCGCGCCTCGAGACCCTGCTGGCGAGCCCAATTCCGAGCCGCGAGCGCCTCACGGAGCTCGTGGAATACCTTGGATCTCTTAGGGAAAAGAGCGAGAGGTCCCATTCGGAACGCGCGGCTGTCCACACGCGCCTCGAGACCGTTCGCGAGCGCTTGGCCGTCGAGGGAGCCACGACGCGCGCGGTGACCGAAGACGAGCTCGTGAAGGCGCGCGCCGAACGTGACGTGCTCGTCGAAGCCCTTCTCGGTGATGGCGATGGTGGTCGACTCGGTCCCGCGCGCGACGCGGTGAGGCACGCCGACGCGCTGGCCGACCGCATGCGTCGCGAGGTCGACCGAGTGCTTCGCCACGTCGAGCTCGTTCAAGAAGAGAAGGGTCTCGTCGAAAAAGAAACGAGCCTCGCCCTCTCGATCCGTGCGCTCGAAAAGGCCATTTCCGAGATCGGGGTCCAGGAGCTCGCGACGGCGCGCGCACTTGGCGGACGCGTGCTGGACGTCGAGGGACTCCCTGCTTTCCGGGCGAAAATGGACGTGCTGATGGAAACGATGCGCGCCCGTGAAGAGGCGAGACTCGTGCTCGAGCGGGCCCACGAGACCCAGCGCTCCTTGGCCGCGGCGTACGCGAAGGCCCTCGGGAAAGAGGTCGGTTCGGCGACACTTCCAGAGCTACGCGCCACGGTGACCGAGCGTAGGGACAAGCTTCGTGCAGAGCACGCGTTCGAGCGGGCGCGCGAAGGCGGACGCACGCAGCATTTGGCCGACTTGAAAGCGACACTCGAGCGAGCCCGCCGCGAAGAGGCCTTGCTCGAAGAGTCCGCCCTCGCACTGCGAGAGCCGCTCGAGGCTCTCGGGCTCCCGCCCCGTGCGACGGCCGAGGACGTGCGCGAACGCTTCGACGTGCTCGCCGAGATCGTGCGTGCCGAAGAGACGGTGGCCGACGTCGACACGACCCTCGCCGCGATGTCGAAGGAAGACACGAAGCTTGCGGCGGAGATCGACGCGACGCTCGTGTTGGTCGAAAAGAGCCTCTTTTCGCTCGACAGAACGCAGGCTCCACCTGCGACACTCGGGTCTCGAGCGGAAGAGCTCGTAGCAAGGCTCGAGCGCGCGAGACGCGCCGAATCGGAGGCTCTCCTCGACGCCGAGGCCCTCGAGAAGATGGCGCGCGAGACGGCGGCGCAGACGCGAACGGCGACGTTCGCCGCGGAACGTGTGGCGGAGCTGTTCGCCAAAGCCAAGGTCCACGACGAAGCTTCGTTCGTCGAGGTCGTGCGTCGCGCCGACGAGCGGGCGATGCTCGAGCGCGCGCGAAACGAGCGAAACGAAGAGCTCTCGCGTCTCGCACGAAAGGCACGCGTCGAGGAGCTCGAGGAGCTCGTCGGGACGAGCTCGGTCGAAGACATGGACGTCGAGATCGCGACGATCGACGCGGAAATCGCCCGTCTCGAGCTCGAAGCGAAGCGGGCGCTCGAACGCGCGGGCCGAAACGAACAAGGCCTCGAACAGTTCCGCAGCCAAGACCTCGGTGCCGCACGCGCCGCCGAGGACGCGGAGATCTCCCTCGCGCACGTGGTTCGAATGACCGAAGAGTGGCTCGCCGCACGCGCGGCACGGAGGCTCCTCGAGCGCCGCATCGAAGCCTACCGCGCCGAGAATCAAGGTCCCGTCATCGACCGGGCAAGCCTCCACTTTCGTACCCTTACGCTCGGCGCATACGAGCGCATCGCCGTCGAGCTGGCGTCGAACAAGGGACGCGGGCCATCGTTGCGCTCGAGGCGGACCGGCATCGACGGCCACGAAGTCCGCGGCGCCGAGCTGTCGCTTCACGCCATACGCTCCACTGCCGACGGACGACGCGCCGAGGCCCCGCTCACCGTGGCCGAGCTTTCCACCGGCACTCGAGACCAGCTCTACCTTGCGTTGCGGGTCGCGAGCCTCGAGCGCCTCGAGCGCCTCGGGACGACCGCGCCGGTGGTGATCGACGACGCGCTCGTCCACTTCGACGACGACCGCGCTCGGGCGGCGTTCTCGGTGCTCGCGACCCTCGCAAGCACGAGCACCGTGATCTTCTTCACCCACCACACCCGGATGCGGGAGCTCGCTCGCGAAGCCCTCGGGGACGACGGCGTGGTCGTCCACACGCTGGCAAGGTAAATTCGCTTTACCGAATCGCACCGAATCGCGCTCTACCCTTCGAGGAGCTGCCCGTCCGTGCTATCGCGGCGCCTGGAGATTCGGCCATGACCATCACGATTCGCGAGCACAGACCGGGCGAGGACGTCAGCGATTTCATTCGCGCGGGG
>JAYUKI010000149.1:0-1686 GCA_043764595.1 Myxococcales bacterium
AACTCGCACGCCTGGCCAATCACGATGGGCCCGGCGCCGATGAGGAGAATCTTCCGAAGGTCGTCGCGGCGCGGCATCGAGCGCGCTCCTAGCAGGCCCGCGCGCTGCGAACCAGAGGCGATGCGAGGAACCGGTCTTCTCTCGGGCCCCGGGAAAAAAAAGAGGGAGAGCCCAATGGCTCTCCCTCCGAACGTCGCACTCGCGCTTCGACGGGATTCGTGACGTTCCAGCGACGATCAGGTCACGGGCAGGTGGCCTTGATCGACTCCGTCAAGGTCTTGCACTGCGTGGAAAGGGCCTTCTTTCCCTCGGGAGTGGCCGCGGCGGACTTGAAACCGTCGCGCTGGGCCTTGAACGCCGGCTCGGCCGCCTGGCGCGCGATGGCTCCCATGTTGTTGATGCAGGTCTCGTATTTGACGATGTACTCGTCGCACTCCGCGACGCCGGTGTTCGGCGGCGGAGGGGCTTTTTTGCAGGCCACGAACGCCGCAACCATCGCAAGCCCGACCCACAAGCTCTTCGTCCTCATCGTCTCGTGCTCCTCCCGTGCCGTAGCGGCACGGGCAGAGCTTACGTGAACCGCACGCCTCGCAAGCGAAAGTTCAGTCCTCCGTTTGGAGACGTCACTGCACGCTGTCGACGGTGACCTTCTGTCCGGTGAGGCACCAGGTCTCGCCGTTCGGGACGGGCGTCGTGACGAGCTTGTTGTCGAAGGTCACTTCCACCATCGTGACGTCCACGAGCGCTTCGAGCTTCTGGTTCTTGCCCGAGAACGTGGTGAGATCGAGCGTGCCCGACGTGGCGATGAAGCTCTTCGCGCAGTTCGACAGGTTGCCGTCGCACTTCGTGCGAATGACGATGCACGTGGAGCAGTCGGCGTAGCTCGCGTCCTTCGCGGTCAGCGTGCGCTTGCCCGGCAGGACCGTCCTTCCGGAGAGCGGCAACAACGTGAGCTCGAGAGTGTCGACCGGTGTCGCGAGCGTCGTCTGTGCCGCCACGAGGACCGTGCCGTCCCCTTTTGCGATGCCGTCGGTCGCGACCGACGTGAAGCCGTTGTTCGTGCACTTCGGAGGCAGGGCCGCGTCCGGCTTGGCGGCGTCACCGGCTCCAGAATCCGTTTGGGGCAGGACCGCGCCGTCGGCGACCGAGGCGTCGGTGGGGGTCGAGGTGCCGGCGTCCGTCGCAGGCGAGGGGGTGGACGAAGAGCACGCAGCGACCACGGAGAGACCCGCTGCGAGCAAAAGAGAGCGTGAAACGTAGGTCATTTCTTCAGGATACACGATTGTGGGCGCTCGTCTCGCAAGCGCCGCGCAGGCTGCGTTCACGTGGCGCCCAGGGATGGCGCCACAAACTTGGCCACAAGCCCCCGGTCTCCATATGCATCCCTGCCATGAGCGCGGCGGAAGAGACCAAATCGGGATTCTCGTCAGGCAACATTGCGATCCCGCTTCCGCGGGTGTTCGGACGGTTGCTCCTGTTGCGTCTCCTCGCACGTGGCGGAATGGGCGACGTTTACCTCGCGGCCACCACGGGCATCGAAGGCGCCGAGCGGCCTTGTGTCGTGAAGACCGTGCGCCGCGACCACATCCACGACGGCTCGTTCCTCGCGCGCTTCCTCGACGAAGCCCGCGTGCAGTCGCAGCTCAATCACCCGGGCGTCGCGCAGGTCCTCGAGGCCGCGAGCGA
>JAYUKI010000150.1:0-1685 GCA_043764595.1 Myxococcales bacterium
GCCTGCGTTCGAGCGAACCTCGAGCTCGTCGGCGGGGACCCAGAGCCCGATGAGCGAGATGAGCACGATGATGTACGCCGGGACGAACACGCTGAACGCCGCGGACGTGGCGAAACGATCCAGCCCGAGCACGAACTTGTACCGAGACACGTAGAGGTCGTCGCGATCGAAGCGGGAAGGGTAGGCGTGGCGGTAGGCGTGAGCACCGATGGACGCCACGCCGAAGCTTGCGACGTCGAAGCCTTCGTCGAGCGACGTGCGGGCCTTGTCTGGCACGAAAAGGAGCTGATCGACGCCGGCGCTTCGATCTTCGACTTCGATCTTCAGGGCCTGGGTGTCGAAGGGGTACTCGCGAAGATCGACCGGCGAGACGAACTTGCCGGACACCTGAAAAAGCTTGAAAGTGGGGGTGTCGGCGATGGGCTTGAGGTCCACCTCGTGCCCGTTCGGAAAATACAGATCGAGCTTGGGGAGGTCCTTGTCGGCCGTGAGCGACAGGAAAAACTCGGCCTCGAACGAGCCCGTTTGAATGTTGTATTCGCGGACCTCCTGGATGACGAGTCCCACTTTGGCCGTGGCCGGCCCGCCAAACCGCGGGTGCGCGAAGGGAGACTTGAAAGGCCCCTCGCGGTGGATGGGGACTTTGCCCGTTCCAATGGACGCCTTTTCTTCGTCCGACATGTCCTTCGGGAAGTCTTGCGGGCCTTGCACCTCGGCGTAGTCGATGGGGCTCCCGCCGCCGTCGCCATCGCCAGCGTCCGGTGTGGACGTTGCTGCCGCCGAGCCGGCGGCATCCAAGCCCGCGTCTTTGGGAGCGCCGGTGTCTTTTGGCGTGCCCGCGTCGCCGGGGCCGGCGTCCTTGGTGGGCTTCGTCGCTCCTGGGACCACTGCGCCGGCAGGTTTCGCTGCGGGTTTCGGTTCCGCCAAGACCTTCTTCGAGAAGATCATGGCGCCGACGACGAAGGTCACGAGAAACGCGACGAGCGTGACGACGCGAAACCCCCGAGGTGTTCGGCGCTTTCGAGCTCGATCCATGGCGCGACGGTACCGGCGAATGGCGCCACATGGAATGAAATCGGTAGAGCTTCGTGCGTGCTCATGGGAGAAAACATGCAAGCGTGCAGCCGCATGCCTAAGGCGACGGACCAAAGGGAAGGATGCGGATTGCCGCGACCGAGCCCTGCACACCTCCACGCCACGATAGTGGGCTCGCCCGCTTGGTTCCTTTGCGGTATGCGCGGGCCCGACCGGCTGAGCTGAGCGCAGGCGCTTGCGTCGAGCGGGCGTTCCAACCGGATCGCCTTCTTCGTTGCGCGGCGCCCAAGCCGGCCGGTAGCCTCGTGGGCCATGACGACTCCTCTCCATACCCTCGGAGAGCGCGCCGCAAGGCAGCTTTCCAACACCACGAAAACGCCGCCGCAGTGGCGTGGCGCAACGCCTCGCTGGCTCGTCCAGATGATTCCTTGGACCCCGGTCGAAGCGGGCGTCTACCGCGTCAACCAGGCCCTCGACGACAAATTCGCTCTCAAGTGCAGTCCGGAGCAAGGCGAGCAACTCCCGGTTGGCTTCAGCGACTACGAGCCGAATCCCCGCGAATACGTCCTCACTTCGGTGACGACGACGATCGAGGTCGATACGCGTGTATCCGACCTTTTCCGCAGCCCCATGGACCAGGTCAAAGAGCA
>JAYUKI010000151.1:0-20834 GCA_043764595.1 Myxococcales bacterium
TTTTCGTCCCAGCAATTATTCAAAATCGCTTGTTTTCGTAGCCTTGCCTTTTCTTTCATCAAGGTGGCCTCGTCGCTCCTTAGACTACGGGAGTAGGCTTCCGGTGCTCGCTGCTCGCTCCTCGCGCAAAAGCCTCGCGTCGGTCTCGACGGAAGCGGACACACCCATTTCGACCGGGCGCCTTGGAGTCAGCGAGAAGCGGTAGCCTTTTCGAGTCGTTCTCGGCCGGTTTTTACGCCAAAAATGGCCGTTCCATCGAGGGCAACGATCGGCCCGAGAGACGTGCCGGCGAGCAAGCACGCCACCAAGAGCCCCGGGGCAGGGTCGTCGGGATCTTCGTGGACGACGAACACACGTGGGCAGCGTGCTGCCAGGTCCGCGAGGCCTCCTCCGCGTCCGCCCTCGGCGCTCCGCGCGAGCACGCGGTCGGCGTCGCACGCCTCCCTGGCTTCGACGGGCACGGTTCCCTTGAGCGACTCGCGAAGGACGAGGAAAAAAGCGAGATCGCGTGCCGGGGCCATCCCGAGCTTCTCCGCCGAGAGCCCAACTTTGGCTCCGAGAAAGCGTGAAGCGTAGCTGCGAAGCGTGTGCACTTCGAAGGGTGGGGGCGAGGCTTGGCCGAACACGACGAAGCCTCTCTCCGGCTTCGGAACATCGTGCCCGGTCGCAAGGAATCCCTGCGCATCGAGGAGCGAAGGCGTGGGAAGGGCACGCGACACGGAGTGGTTCATAGCTCGTTTGTTCCGAGCCGGCTTCCTTCGTCTTGCGCGAAACGCTTCGGCCTGCGCGCGGCATCCGCTATGAGCCAATCGATGCACGCGCGGCTCGTCGACACGCATTGCCATCTTGACCCTCAGTACCTTCCGGATGGTGCGGTTGGGGTGATCGACCGTGCACGCGCTGCGGGCGTCGGCGGGTTCGTGACGATTGGTGTCGGAAAGGATGCGCGAGCGGCCCACGATGCCGTGTCCCTCGCAGCGTCCATGCCCGACTTGGTCGCGGCGACGGTGGGCGTGCATCCGCACGACGCCAACGGATGTGACGATGCGCTTTTTGCCGATATTTCAGCGCTCGCCACGCGGGTCGAGGTGGTGGCGGTCGGCGAGATTGGGCTCGACTACCATTACGAACATTCGCCGCGCGAGCAACAGCGAGCCGTTTTTGCGCGCTTCATCGAGCTCGCGAAAAGCCTCGCGAAGCCGATCGTTGTGCACACCCGAGAGGCCGCCGAGGACACTCTGGACGTGCTTGCGGCGTGTGGAGCGCGGGACGTGGGCGGCATCATTCATTGCTTCAGCGAGGACCGGGCCTTCGCCGCGCGAGCTCTCGACCTGGGGTTCGATCTCTCGTTTTCCGGCATCGTCACGTTCAAGTCGGCGAAGAGCGTCCACGAAGTGGCCGCTTGGGCTCCTGCAGACCGAATCCTCGTCGAGACCGATAGCCCCTACCTTTCGCCCGTGCCGTTGCGAGGAAAACCTTGTGAGCCCGCGTACTTGCAGTACACGGCCAGGCGCTTGGCCGAGCTCCGGAACATGGCGTTGGAAGACCTCGTCGAGTGCACGACCGCGAACGCCGAGCGTCGGTTTCGTCGAATCTTTCGTGCGTGAGGTCGGCGTCGGAATAGCGCCGGCGCCAAAGCTTGTTACGATTTCAGCTAGTGGAGACGATTCGAAAACCACGAGCTCTCGGAGGAGTGAGCATTCTCCTCTCGATGGTCGTGCACGGAGGCCTTCTGGGGCTGCTTTCGTGGGTGGCATTCCTCACGCTGTCTCGTCGCGAAGCCGAGCTTCGCGCAGCCCACGGGAGCGAGGTCGTCGTCGCCACGTTGGAGCTACCTCAGGTGGCGGAGGGCATCCTGCTTTCGGACGAGAAGGTCGATCCGCGCGGCGAGGTTCCCCAGCCGTCGGGCGGCGGTGCAGTGGCGCACGTCGACGATGGGCGAGCTGGACGCGGCGGAGAAACGAGCGGAGCGCGTGCGACCGATCTTGCTCCGCAGAACGACAAGCTCTCCCTGACGACGTCCAACCAAAGCCATCTCGATGCCGATCAGATGCCGCGCATCGACACGGGAGCGAAGCGAAAGAGCTTCGAGGACCGGCGCTCTTCGCGCGAACCGATGGAGCTTACGTTCTTGTCGCAAGGACAGCTCGACAGGCTCGAGCGCCGTTTGCCGCGTGAGTCCGATCCCAGCCGCGGTGTTCGTGGCCCGAGCCTGCTTGCCAACGTCGCCGGTGGTCGTCTCGGTGCGAGCACGCTCGGGGACGAGCTCTCCGGAGAGCTTGGTGCCACTCGCGTCGGCGGGACGGCGGGCGCTGCAGGGCGCGGCGTCCTCGATGGCAAGCCCGGGGCCGATCATCGCGAGTCCGCTGCCGTGGCCCACGCGCGGCCCGACGTCGCGCAGGAAAAGCCGAGCGTCGCGTCGGTCGTCAAAGGCAAGCCCTCGGACGAGGTCGACGCCGACCAAAAAGTGTCCGCGCTCGTTCATTCGCTCGTCCACGCGAGCGCTGCTGGCGGCCAAGGTGGACCGGGCCAAGGCGGCTCGGCAGGTGGGGGCGAAGCGGCAGCTGGAGGGACTGCGGGCGAAGGCTCCCGGGCGGCTCCCCTCGGCAACGGCGCAGGTGGGCCCGTGGACTTCAACACACGAGATCCACGCCTGATGCCCTACTTCCGCAAGATCCACGCGAAGATCGATCCACTTTGGGCCAACGCGTTTCCAAAGAGCGCGCTCTACGATTTGAAGCAGGGGACGGTCATCCTCGAGTTCGTCGTGCGTGCGGACGGAACCGCTTCGGTGGTGTGGCCGCCTGCTCGCCCGAGTGGCATCGACGAGTTCGATCGCAACTGCGCCGAAGCCATCCGCCGCGCTTCCCCGTTCGGCCCGATTCCGAAAGAGCTCGGCGTAAGTCAGCTCCGCATTCGCGCGCCTTTCGAAGCTCGAAACCCCATCGTGAAGTAGGCGTGCGCCTGTTGGCGCGAGCCAACATGAGGTGGAGGTACGACAGGCCCTCCGCCAGAATCTCTGCTGAATTCGTGCCGTTGAGACGTTTTGGCGTGGGCTCGTGGTTGGCTTGGTGGTTGCATTCTGACGGGCATGAACGATTGGGCGCATTCTTCTGCCTTCGAGACCTCTCCGCCAGTGGCCATGCCGAGCCGAGAGAGATGTGGGCTGCACGGGCTCATTCTTCGTGACGACGGCACGTGCTCACGCTGCGCGCGTCGTGCGGACACGGCAAAGACCGTGCACTCGATACGCAGCATCCTGGTGTCCGTGGTCGTGCTCTTTCTCGTCGTCGCCTCCGCGCGTGCGGTCTCCGTGCTGCGCGAGGCGAGGGACGCAAGGGCCGAAGCCGCGCGCGCCAAGGTCGCTGCAGCAGCAAGGTCGGGTGGTGCGCACGTGGTGATGTACACGATGGCCGGATGCGGTGCGTGCAGGACCGCGAAGGCTTGGATGACGTCCCGGAACGTGAGCTACGTCGAGCGGCGCATCGATAGCGACTCGGACGCGCGGGAAGAGCTTCGTGGGCTCGGCGGTCGCGCGGTGGTTCCGACCACGGTGGTCGATGGGGAAGTGTTGGTTGGCTTCAATAGCTCGACGTACGAGAGCTCGCTTCGCGCTCACGGCGTCCAGTAGCGAACGCTCACCGCACGAAAGCTACCCAAGTGGAAAAGTTTGGGTCCTCGCCGCGCTGGGTGGCCGCTAGGCGCGACGCAAGGCGCGAAGTGATTGGACCGGGGGCGCTCGGAAGGGGGCTCCCGTCGACCGAGCCGATTGGGGCGATAGCGAACGATGTGGCGGTCAGAAAGGCCTCTTCGGCCCTGGAAAAGGCAGTGCGGGGGATGGCCTTCTCCTGCACGGGGATGCCTTCGGAACGGGCAAGCGCGAGGACCGTCGCGCGGGTAATTCCTGGGAGCACATACCCGAGGGGTGGTGTGGTGAGGACCCCAGCCAAGACGCAAAAGACGTTGGCGATCGGGGCTTCGGCGAGGTTTCCCTCGCGGTCGAGAAGGACGACGTCGTCGGCCCCGGCTGCGAGGGCGCGCCTTCGTGCGATCATCGGACCGACGTAGGCGGCTGCGACCTTTGCCTCGGGGGAAAGGGCCTCGGGGGCGGCCTTGCGTGCGTCGTCGAAGGTGGCAATGCGCATCGGGACGGTGCGTGGCGCATCCTCGAGGATCTGTGCGGCGACCGTGACGTGGGTCGACGTGGACCTCGGGAGGAGGTCGGGTTCGGCGGCGTCGAAGTACACGGACCATCGAACGAGGCCTTCGGGACGACCACACTTGGCGACCACCGTAGCCGCGGCTCGGACCAAGGCGTCCTCGTCGAACGCGATAGGAAGGCCGACGATGCGTGCAGATCGCATAAAACGACCGACGTGCTCGCGCGCGCGAAAGAGGCCCACGCCCCCACGGGCGGCGTGGAACGAGCCCACGTCGAATACGAGGCTGCCCCGTTGCGGCGCGTGCCCGTGCACCGGCATCGTGGTCGAACGTGTTTCGACGAGCTCGCCGTCCAGCCAAAGCATCGGTGCGGTGATCGCCATCGGTTTCAGCAAGCTCCAAGAGAAAAGGGACCCGCCGTTTGGCGAGTCCCTCGGTTTGGCGTCAACTCGCCGTTTCAACAAGCCTTTTGAGGGCTTTTTGGTGACCTTCGGTGTGCCGGAGGAGGGATTCGAACCCCCGACCTAGCGCGTATGAAACGCCCGCTCTAACCAACTGAGCTACCCCGGCTTTGGGCGGCGACAATGTCGTCGAAGTCGCCCGTTCTGTAAAGAACCTTTCGAGCACGCGGCTCCCGTTTTCAGCTTCGGCGCCTGCGTCGTCGGACCACGGTGGCCGCAAGAGCAGCCGCGGCTGCTCCGAAGAGGACACGTGAACCCGACGAGGGGGAATCCCCGGTCGTGGTGCACGCACACCCCCCACCCGCGTCGAAGGGCTCCTCGGCGGCCGCGATGGCCTCCGCGCACATCGACGCCACCAAGGGGCGCTGGGCACGCTTGACGACGCCCTGGGCGAGCTTGGTGCTCGCGCTGCCGGTGTTGGCGTTGTCGTGGTGGAACGACTCCCACTGGATCACGCCGTCGTCCTTGCCCGCCGTCTTCCAGGCGAACAAATAGCCGTTGCGGGTACCCACGACGACGTCGAGGTTTCGGTCGCCGTCGATGTCGCCTACGGCGGGTGCGGCAGCGATCCATCCTCCGGTGAACTTGGGCCAACCGGAAGGCTCCCGTCCGCAGCCATCGACGGCGTGAAGGAGGTACACGCCCGTTCCGGTCAGGATTTCGGGGTAGTCGTCGCCGTTGATGTCGGCGATGGCGTGGTTCGTGAGGAAGCTGAAATCCTCGATGACATACGGCATTCCCGGAAGCATGTTGCCGGTCTTGCCGCTCCACGCTGCGAGCAGGTGTTGGGCCTGTTTTGGAGCCGTGCTGCCGCCCGAGAGCGCGCCGGCGAGGCTCAGGGAGGCTCCCGATGCGACGACGTCGGGGACACCGTCTTGGTCGATGTCACCGATCGAGGGCTGACTGAACAGCGGGAACATGGTGTCGGGTCGAGTGGCTTTGCTGAGCTCTCCGAAGATCGAGGTCGGAGCAAGGCCTCGGCGAGGGGTCCCGTCTTCGGTGGTGCCCTCGGGAAGGCGCTTCGGTGGCTCGCCGAACGCCGTCTGCGCTCCGGGATCCGCCGGAAGAACGAGTGGCGAGGCGCCGTTGCCTTGGAAGAGCGCGTCCTCGCGTCCGTCTCCGTCGAAGTCGGCGGTGGCCGGCGAGCTCGTGATGCCTTCGGCGACGAGCGGGAAGAGGTGAAACGACGTCATCACCGCAGGCCAGTTCTGCAGGTACGGGCCTCCAGGGGCTTTGGTTCCGAGCCCGTTGATCGCGAAGATGGGGCCGGCGTTGCCACCGCCGCCAATCTCTTCGTTCGAGCCGGTGAAGATTTCCGGGATGCCGTCGCCGGTCACGTCGGAGACAGCGGGGGTGGTGAAGATGCGGTTTCGGCGGTTGGCGTCGGGGTGGTGGACTTCGACCGGAAAGCCTTCGAGTGGGCTGCCATCGACCTTGAACACGTGGATTTTTCCGTCGAACGCCGCTTGCACGATCTCCGGCTTTCCGTCCTTGTTCATGTCGATCACGACGGGAGACGCATAGAGCCCTCGCGCGAGACCGGCGCGCACATCCATGCAGGGCACCGGGACGGTCTTCGTGGGATCGAGCGGGCAAGACGGGACGAGCGGCATGCGCTTCGGCCATCCGGGAAGGTCTTTGCCTTGGGAATCGATGACGTAGAGGGTGCCGGGATACGTCACGAAAACGATCTCGAGCTTGCCGTCTCCGTCGAGGTCGACGACCGCCGGTGCGGACATGGTGGCTTCGTGCTGGTTCGACGCGACGATTCCCGAGGTCGTGGGTTGGGCGTACGCCGGCGCGGTGAGGTAGCTAGGAACGGCAGGATCGATGGGCTCTTGGGCGAGTCCATCCACCACGCGCGTTCGGTACGGGAAGCCTTTCACTTCGACGGGAGAGCCGGTGCGCATCGAGAACACGTGGATGAGTCCATCCGACCCAGGAGCCACGATGTCGCGGATGCCGTCGCCGTCGATGTCGGCGAGCTTCGGGCTGCTCTCGAGCGAGGTCCCGAGGTAGAGCGGAAAGCCGGGCAAGAGGTCCTTGTCGCCGCCGTTCTTGTCGTTCGTGACGGAGACCGTGCGGCGAGCTTCGCCAGGAACGTCGAAGCCCGGATAGTGCGCGACGGCGCGAACGCGGATCGTGATCGTGCGATCGTTTTCGCCCTTCTGGGAGTCGGCGTCGCGCGGATGTGCCGTGTCGATTTGCGACGGATCCAGCGCGGCGAGGGGAGCTTCCAGACTTCCACCCGACACCGTGGCGCCCGGCACGTTGGTCTTTTCGGCCACGAGGGGCTTGAATGCAGCGTCGTCCGGTTCGACGCCTGCGGCCCACTCGACGCGGTAGTCGTACGACGTGGCCCTTCGGGCGGACACTCGACCGAGCACGGGCACTTGGCCCGGCCCACGTCCTGCCACGATGGGCGCGAACCACTCGGGCGAGGTGATGTCGACCTCCGGCGGGATGCGGCCTTCGTCGATGGCCCTAACCATCTTTTCGGCGTTCGCACGCCCGTAGCCAAACCGTTGATCCCACCCGGCTTTCGAGAAATAGAGGCGCCCCGAAACTTCCGGGTCCGGATTGCGTGACTCTTCGACGTCGATGTCGTCGGCCTGCATCCGGAAGATTTGGATCGCCTCTTCGCCGGTGAGCTCGATGCCCTTGACCGCCGCCATCGAGTAGATGAGCCCTGCCAGGCCGGAAGCGCGTCCCGTGGCTTCGCTCGAGCAACGCGTACCCGAGATGCTCATGGAAAGATGGCCGCCGTAGTTCGAGCAGGTATCGAAACCGAGGAACGTGGTCGACGCGTTCGGGTTCGGGCCGGTGTAGCGGACGGTATGGACCGTGAGCGTGTGGTTCGCGACGGCCGGCATGTTGTGATGCCGTGAGTTTTCGTCGGCCATGCTGGCCACGACGATGGCTCCCTTTTTGTACGCGTAGTCGATCGCTGCCTTTGAAAACGGCGTCTGATTGATCGTGCCGAGGGCCTCTTGGATGACTTTGACGCCGAGGTCCGTGGCGTAGACGGTCGCTTGCGCGAAGTCGTCGACGTCGGTGATGAAGCTGTCGCCGACACGGACGGGAACGAAGGTGCACAGTGGGCACACTCCGACCTCGTCCACCCCGTTGTTGCCTTCGGCGGACGAGTCGCGGGCTTCGCCGGTTCCGTGGCCGTAGCGCGTGTCGTCGTAGGGATCGTTGTCGTCTTTGAAGAAGTCCCAGCCCGCGATGTCGTCTTTGTAGCCGTTCGCGTCGTCGTCCACGCCGTCCGAAAAGAGCTCGATGAGGTCACCGGGATCGAGGATGCAGTTTCGGTTCGCGTCGCCCTTTTTGCGATCGGGCCCGAGCTTCGTACGGTTTTCGTCGGTGAAGCACTTCTCGCCGGGTACGTCGGGCGAAATGCGCGGATCGTTCGCGTAGTCGGCGATGTTGAAGACGCCGTCGGCGTTGCAGTCGTAGCCCGCGAGCGGGCCTTGGCCTCCGCAGACGCCGCCGTCGGCGAGCTTGGGACGCTTCTCGCCCTTAAGCTCGCCCTGGTTCAGTGCGACCTTGTTGACGAGGTCTTTGTTCTCCCAGTGGATGCCGGAGTCGAGCACGGCGATCCTTACGTCCGCGCGCCCGATGGTGTAGGTCCACGCCTTGTCGATGCTCATGCCGGACGCGCCGAGCTTCTTGTCCGCCGAGAGGTACGGCGGCGTTCCAGGCTGCTGTTCGGGCAGGTACGAGGCGTAGTTCCAGCGTCCGCTGTAGTCGTTCGGCCAGTTCGATTTGTCGCGCATGTCGGCGCCACGTTGCGGAGGCCACGCCGCATGGGCGTCGTGGGAACCGAAGGTGGTCGCAGAGGCTGCCGCACACGCGGCGATCGTGATCGCGCAAAGGCTTTTCCGGGAGAGCATCGCGCGGGAACCTACCACGCCCCAAGCGCTCTCGCAGGTGTCGGCGCCATCGAGACGTGCTCGCGACGCTCGGGAAAAATAGCGCTTTGCGTCAGACCCGCGGTGGAGCGCTCGCCCCGCAGAAGGCGGTCAGTACGCGCCGAACAGATCCTGAATGCGGGACTCGAGCGCCAAGGCGATCTTGTAGAGCGACGAAATGGACGCGGACGACTCGGCGCGTTCAATCTGGGAGAGCAGCGAAACGCTGAGGTTCGTGCGCCGTGCCATCTGCTTCAGGGTGAGATCCTTCTCTTTGCGAAGCTGGCGGATGGTGTCGCCGATGACCCGATGGAGCTGTTCTTCGGGTGTACGAGCGAGACCCTTCTTGCGCATGATCCGCGCGAGGACCTCGCGGAACTCGTCGGGGACGATGGGTTTTTTCAGGTAGTCGACGGCGTCGAGTTTCATCGACGCGACGGCGGTTTCCAGGTTCGGATAGCCCGTGAAGATGACGACCGCGACGTCGGTGTCGACCTTCCGGATGAGCTTCAAGGTCTCGATGCCATCCATCTTCGGCATCATCAAGTCCAAGATGACGAGGTGAAACCCTCCGGTCCGCACCATGTCCTCGACCCCGGTGGGATCGTTCGTGGTGGTGACGGCGAACCCGTCCTTCTCCAAAAGCGTCTGCATGTAGTCGCAGATCGCGCGATCGTCGTCGACGATCAGGATCTTCACGGCCGGCATCTCGGGCTGCATGGCGCTTCCTCTCCGAACGTCTTCTACATCATTTTTCGAGAGCGCAGCGAAAGCCGTTGACGAAACGTCGCCGAGGAGGAATAACCGCGGCCACCTTACGGGGCGTAGCGCAGCCTGGTAGCGCACTCGGTTCGGGATCGAGGAGTCGGAGGTTCAAATCCTCTCGCCCCGACCAACTTCCCGACTCTTTCGCCGCTCTTCCAAAGATCGGCTCGGAGCGAATCAAAGGTCCTCGTGGCACTCGCCTCGAGGACCTTTTCCTTTTTGTGCGCAGCTGCCGTGGAACGTCGTCCAGGTGCGATACCGTGAGGGCATGGATTCGTTGGCTCCCCGCGCTCTTCGAATGGTCCCAGTTTTCATCCTGATCGCCGTGTGCGCGTGCGCGTGCAAGACAGGCGGCCCGGCCGTGCCGGCGAACGGCAAGGTCTTCGTGACGGCCGACGCACAGGGGTTTTCTCCGAGTGCAGTCGATGTGAAAAAGGGCGAGCGACTCGAGCTCGTCTTCACTCGGACCACCGACGACACCTGTGCCACCGAGGTCGTCTTTCCTGAGCTTTCGGTGAAAAAGGAGCTTCCGCTGAAGGCGCCCGTCACCATCTCGGTGCCGACGGGCGAAGCGCGAACGCTCACCTTCCAGTGCGGCATGGGGATGTACAAGAGCAAAGTCGTCGTCCAGTAGCCTTGCGTCCATCGAGGTCAGCTTCGAAGGGCTGCCCGCACGCTCTCGGAAAAGATGTCGAGGAGCGAGTCGAGCTCGGAGTCCGGGATCGTGAGCGGGGGACACACATAGACCGTGGAGCCTAGCGGTCGCAGGTACGCGCCCCGTGCCCGCGCCTCACGGTAGACGCGCCATCCCGCCGCGCCGAGGTAGTCGGCAGCTTCGCCTTCGAACGGAGAGGCCTCGCCGACGAGATCGACGGCACCGACCATGCCGAGAGCCCGTGGTCTTTTGACTCCTTGGATGGTCGAGAGGTCGGCGATCGCCGAAGCAATTTTCGGAGTCTTTGCGGCCACTTGTCCAAGGACGTCCTCGTCCTTGTAGATGGCCAGCACTTCGCGTGCGACCGCCGCTCCGAGCGGGTTTCCGGCGAACGTGTGGCCGTAGAGGAGAGCGTTCTGCTTGGGGCCTCGAAAGGTGTCGTAGAGGCTCTCGGTCGCGAGCGTGGCTCCCATTGGCAGGAGCTGCGAGAAGGCCTTCCCGAGGCACATGAGGTCGGGCGCGATGCCCGCGTGCTCGCATGCCCACATCGGCCCGGTCCGCCCGTATCCCGTGAAGACCTCGTCGCAAACGAGCAGGACGTCGAGCTCGGTGCATAGTGCACGCAAGTGGCGCAAGAGGTCCGGCGGGTACACGCGCATGCCCTCGGCACCCTGCAGGAGAGGCTCGACGAACACCGCCGCGATGGTCTCGGAGTTCGCTCGAAGGACCGCCTCCATGGCCGCGAACACGCTTGGGAGCCCTTCGGCGCTCTCCGGAGATGCGTGGAAGCACTCGAAGAGCACGCCCGAGAACGGGCGCCGGAATATCTCGACGCCGCCGAGGCTCGCGGCGCCGATCGTATCGCCATGGTAAGCGCCGTCGAGAGAGAGGAAGCGGCGCTTCTTCGGGAGGCCTCGCTGCAGGAACGACTGCACGGCGATCTTCACGGCCACTTCGATGGCCCCGGAGCCGTTGTCGGTGAAGAAAACGCGCTGGAGCCCAGGCGGCGCGATCGCAACGAGCTCCTCGGCCAAACGCGCCGCAGGCTCGTGCGTGATGCCGGCGAAAGCGACGTGGTCCGCCTGGCCGCACTGCGCGAGGAGAGCGGCGTGCAAGCGCGGGTGGCCATGCCCCAATGTCTTCGTCCACCACGACGCATTGCCGTCGAGGTAGCGGGTGCCGTCGACGTCCACGAGCCACGAGCCCTTCGCCGAGGCGACGACGATGGGATCTTCGTTTTCCCACAAATCGGCGGCCGTGTACGGGTGCCACACGTGCGCACGATCGGCCCGTACGATGCTCTCGCGTGCACGCTTCGCGTCGGGGATTCGCGGGGTCATCCGCGTACGATCTCGTCCGATGGGGGGGCCGACGACAAGAGAGGACGAAGCACGACTTGGTTCTGGGCCGGCTCGTTCGGCAAGAATATCGTCGCGGTCGTGCCTTCTCCGGCGGCGCTCGTGAATCCGAACTGGCCCCCGTGCGCCGTCACGATGCGCTCGACGATGACGAGGCCGAGCCCGGTGCCCGTTGGACGGGTGGTGAAAAACGGGTCTTTTGCACGGTGGCGGACCGCGGTGTCCATGCCGTCGCCCGTGTCGATGACGTCGATCGTCGTGCCAGGGATGCCGTCGCGTGAATCGCTTTTCATGCGCACGATCACGCGCCCCTGGTGGTGCATCGCTTGAAGGGCGTTGTCGACGAGGTTGTCGAACACCATGCGCAAGAGGTCTCCGTCGCCATAGAGCACGTCATTGTCGCTCGGGGCTTCCAGGACGACGTCGCAGCCGAGCGACGTGCGGAGCCGCGCGAGGACGCGGTCCATGACCTCGTGCATGTGAATGGGCACACGAACCACCCGAAGCGGACGGGCGTAGTGAAGGAGGTCCGACACCAGGTTCTCGAGGCGGGCCGTTTCCTCCTTGAGAATGTCAAGGAGAGTGGTCCTATCTTCCTGAGATATCTCGACTTTTCTCAGTCCTGAGACGGCGTTCGAGATGATGGCGAGCGGGTTCCTTACCTCGTGCGCGACCATGGCCGCGAGCTCGCCCACGGCCGCAAGCTGCTCGTTCCTTGCCAGGAGTGCCTGCGTGCTCGACAAGGCGTCGCTCGCACGCGCGAGCTCGTCACCTGCGGCGGCGAGCTCGCGGTTTCGCGCGACGAGCGCTTGGCGCTGGCTCTCGAGCTCGACAACGAGCTTCCGATGGCGCACCACGAGCAGCGCAGCGACGCCGCACATGACCAACGTGACGAAGAGGACGACCCACTGCATCGCGCTTCCCCCAAGGCCGTGCGCGCGCCAAAGCGCAACGCGGCCACTCCAATGCTACTTTTTGGGAGCAGGTTTCGCTGGCGCGGGAGCGGGTTTCGCCGGAGCGGGTTTCGCGGCGCCGGCATCGGCGGACGAGACGTCGTGCTGTCCGTGCGCACCGGCCGGATCGCTCGGGGCGTCGTGGTCGATGCGGATCGTGCGCGTCGTGGTGTTCCAGAGACCGGGGAGGACCTTCTTGTCCGCGCCGAGGAGCTCGAGCTTGACCTCGTAGGTTCCGTTGCGGAGACCATCGAGATAGAGCGGCGCGCCGAACTTTTCGACGTTTCCGGTGAGGTCTTTCTCGATGCCTGGGCCGGTGACCGTGGCGTGCACGTGCTCTTTGCCTTCGGCCAGCGCGACGTTGACCACTTGGAAGTCGACGAGCACGTGGTTCGCCGCATCGCCCTTGTAGTCGCCCTTCGGACGGCTGTAGACGAGCATCGGCTTCTTCGGATCGACCTTGGCTTCGCCCTTTTTCCCGACGAAGAACGGGACGACGACGAGCGCGTCTTTGGTCTTCACAGACTCGTGGTTGGCGCGGCTCGGGAACGCGACGAGCACGTGCTGTCCCTCTTCGAGCGTGCCGCCCGAGAGCTCGGAGAGCTTGATCGGAGCCTTGGTGTCGTAGATGGCCTTATAGGGCTTGTTGTCGAGAATGAGGTGCACGTGCTGGCTGCCCGTGGCGGTCTGCCAGTTTTTTACGTCGAGCTTGACCGCGAAGTCGGTGGCCTTGTCGGCCGGCAGGACCTCGTCCTTCTTGGGGGCGACGATCTTCACGGTCGGGAGGGGCGCTGCAGGGTCAGGGCTGGCTTGCCCGGCCGCGAGGGTGACTGGGGGAAGGGCCGGCGGCGGCGGGGTGGTGTCGACCGGAGCGGGCGGGGGGGCGACCGAAGCCGTCTCGGGCGGGGGAGGCGGCGGCGGGGGAGGCGGGGGCAGGTTGTCGTTTCCGCCACCGCAAGCGGCGATCACCATGGACGCGAAGAAGGAGGGCACGAGGGCGGCTACGGCGCGTTTCATTGGATTTTGCATGCCTTTCGAAGCTCGGCGACGACGGCGTTCTTGGCCGCCCGATGGGGACTTGCGGACGGAAGGGCCCCGTGGGGAGGGGTTACACCATCTCGCGGCGCGCGAAAAGCGGCAGCGAGGCGTGCGCGACTTGACGAACGAAGGTCCTTCGGAAGACTGTCCTGCCGTGCCTCACCGCAAACGCTACCTGTTCGTCTGCACGAACCGACGGGACGACGGACATCCGAAGGGCTCGTGCGCCGCATCGGGAGGAGAAGATCTGCTCAAGCTCTTGAAGGCGGGGCTCCTCAAGCGGGGTCTCTCGCACGAAGCGAGAGCGTGTGGTGCAACGTGCCTCGATCTCTGCGAAATCGGCGCGACCGTCATGCAAGAGCCCGAGCACGTCGCGTACGGGAACGTGAAGCCCGAGGACGTGCCCGACATCCTCGAGGCCATCGCGACCGGAGGGGTGGCTGCTCGCCTTGTCGTGCCTCCCCCTTCGGACGACCCGTGAAGGCGCTCCGGTTCCCACGTCCGCTAGTTGGTGTGGGATTCGCTGTCCCGCTCCGTGGCCACTTCCACCTGTTCGACTCTCCGCTCGTCGACCGCGCGATCGATTGCCATTTGACCTTCGAGCTCGAGGGGATGCGCCAGTCCGTGCTTCGTCGCGTCGGACGCGTTTCGGGCTGGGTCACCGCGAGTGGGCTCGCTCGTGCGCCCGTTCTTGACGGGGCGGTCACGTACCGTGAAGCCTCGGAGGGCCAAGCGATCGTTACGTTTCGGTTCGCGCGCGAGGGGGACCCACGTCCGGGCGACACGCTGACGCTGCGAGGCTTCGTGGAGATTTTGCCCGTCGCCCCCCTCACCACGGCTACGACGATGCCGTTTAGCTTGTATTCTGCAAGCGACCAGGAAATCGGACGGGGCGTCATGCGCTTCGATCTGCGCGGCGATCTGGGAAGGGTCGTCCGCTCGCTTCGGCCAAGGCTTCGGATTGGACGAACCTCCGAGGGCCCGGGAACATGAGCCTTCGACCGACTGTTGCGCGAGATGGAGCAATGCATTGAGCGAAAACGAAGCCCAGGGTCCCACCTTTTCCGTCGAGGCGGCCACAGTGCTCGTCGTCGACGACGAACGTTCGAACGTCGAGTCTCTCGAGAAGATATTCGCCCGTGAAGGCATGCGGGTCCTCACGGCTTTCGACGCCAAACAAGCGCTCGACGTTCTCCGTCAGCACAAGGTCAACGTCGTCTTGACCGATCTCATGATGCCTGGAATCACCGGGCTCGAGCTCTTGAGGGCGGTCAAGCAGGTGAGCCCCGAGGTGGAGGTCGTGCTCATGACCGCCTTCGGCTCGGTCGAGGCCGCCGTATCCGCCATGCGCGATGGCGCGTACGACTTCGTCGAAAAGCCACTGCGACGGCTGCCCATCGTGAAGAGCGTGCGGAAGGCCATCGAGCGCGGGAGCCTGGTGGCCGAAAACCGCTCGCTGAAGCAGGAAATTCGGCTGCTCTCGAAGCGCGAAATCGTCGGCAATTCGCAGGCCCTGCGGAGGGTGGTGGAAGTGTGCGCGCAGGCTGCACCTAGCCTCGCGACCGTGCTCGTGTTGGGCGAGAGCGGCACCGGGAAGGAGCTCCTTGCTCGGAGCGTGCACGAGCGGTCCTCGCGGGCGAAAGGCCCATTCGTGGCGGTCAACTGCGCCGCCATTCCGGAGACGATCCTCGAGAGCGAGCTCTTCGGGCACGAGCGCGGCTCGTTCACGGGCGCGGTCGCGAAGAAGGACGGCCGCTTCGCCCGAGCCACCGGTGGGACTCTCTTCCTCGACGAAATCGGAGAGCTCTCCCCGCAGGTGCAGGTCAAGCTCCTTCGCGTGCTGCAAGAGGGGGAGTACGAGCCTTTGGGGGGCGAGCCCACGAAGGCCGACGTCCGCGTCGTCGCCGCGACGAACCGCGACCTTCTGGCAGAAGTGCACGCCGGTCGCTTTCGCGAAGACCTTTACTACCGCCTCAACGTGATCGCGGTGACGGCGCCTCCGCTGCGCGCCCGGCGCGAGGACATTCCGCTCCTCGTGGACCACTTTCTCTTGATGTATTGTGCAAAGAACGGGAAACCGAAGCTCGCGATCACGCGGGGCGCGATGGACCGACTCATCGACTACCCGTGGCCGGGCAACGTTCGTGAGCTCGAGAACGTGATCGAACGAGCAGTCGTGCTTTCGCGGTCGGACACCATCTCCGAGGACGATCTGCCCGAGGGGCTCGCCGAGACGAAGGCGCAGGTCGCACGCTCCCTCGAGTTTGCCATCGGCACGCCGCTCGCCGAGATCGAGAACCGGGTGATTCGCGAGACGTTGCGGCACGCCAAAGGCGACAAGTCCGTTGCCGCCCAGCTGCTCGGCATCTCCACACGCACGATTTACCGCAAGCTCGACGGTGTGCTCGACGACTGACGTGGCGTCGGAGGGGTCCGGACCCCCGAAAAACGGCGAATGACAACTTGTCACGCCGGACCCAACGGGACCCTCCGAGCGCGCCAAGGTGGCGAAAGGCCCCCCCCGCAAGAATCGAAAAGCCTCAAAAGTTCGCGGTTTCTTTCGTGGCACGGGTCCTGCTATGCGAAGGGACTCATGGCCGTCGATCAGCTTATCAAGAAGAACTTCTGGGCCGTACTGCTCGTGCCCATCGGGCTCTTGGCGTACGTGTCGGCCAAGACCGTGACGTCGTTCGCGGGCGCAGTTTTCCTCACGCCGGACGAAAAACAACTGACGACGCCACCGCTCGTGGCGCGGACGATTCCGATGTCGAGCGCGACGTCTCGTTCGACGTCGGCCGATGCCATCCTCTCCCGGAACCCCTTCGATCACGTGACGGGCACGTTGAACGCGCCTCCTCCTTCGGAAGCGCAACCGGCCGCGGCTCTCGATACGAGCGATCCGATGAACGCGCCTCGCTGCGACGGCGTGAAGGTGCTCGTCATCACCGCGTCGTCGGACCCCGATTGGTCGTTCGCCGCCATGACGTCCGGCTCCGAACCCAAGAGTCAGCTGCGTCGTCGTGGTGGTGAAATCGGCGGGAAGACCGTCCACTTCATCGGTTGGGATCGCGTCTGGTTGCAGACGGGCTCCACGCTTTGTCAGGTTGGTCTGTGGGCTCCTGGTCCCGAAGCCCCGAAGGCCGTCGTGGCGCCACCCGTCGCGGCACCGGTGAGCGGTGGTCCTCCGGGCGTCGATCCTGCGATCGCCAAGGGCATCGTGCGGGTGAGCGCGACCGAGTTCAACGTCGACCGCGGTGTCGTCGACAAGATCCTCGAGAACCAGGCCGACCTCATGCGGCAAGCCCGCATCGTGCCCGAGCAGGAAAACGGGAAGGTCGTGGGCATCCGTCTCTTCGGCGTTCGCCAAGACACTCTCCTCGGGACGCTCGGCATGGAGAACGGCGACCGGCTCCAGCAGATCAACGGCTTCGACATCGCCAGCCCCGAGAAAGCGCTCGAGGCGTATGCCCGCCTTCGCACGGCCGACAAGCTCAACATCTCCCTGAACCGCCGCGGTCAGCAGATGAACCTCGACTACAACATCAAGTGAGCGGGAAAAAGACAATGAATACAGAGACTTCACTCCGCTCGTCTACCCTCCGCGCCGTGGCGTTTCTGCTCGGCGGATCGCTCGCATTCGTCGGCTTGCTGTGCGGCGCTTTGGTGCTCGTCTCGGCCGCGGTCGGCGGTCCGAGCAGCAAGTCGACGCCGACGTCGGTTGACTCCGCTCAGACCCCGGCGCTCGCGCCTGCCGGTCCCTCCGACGTGCGCGGTGCAAAGCCGACCATGAAGAAATCCGGAACCTCCATCTAGCCGTTCTCCCGAAGTTGCCTTTGGGCCCATGCCGTTCCGGGCTCCATTCGTTGGATGCACTCTGCAAGCATCCGGCCCCCCCTTCTGACGTGCCGCCAATCGAACCATGAAGCGACCTTTCCTCATCACGTTGTCCGTCTTCACACTCTCCGTCCCCGCTGCAGCGCAGGTGGTGGACAAGAGCCCCCGCGTCCTTCCTCCGAAGATGACGACCGTGCTGAACTCCGGAGCGGGTGCACCCGCTTCGACCACGACGCCAGCGCCGGCGGGTGCGGGAGCCGCCACCCCACCCAGCCCGTCGGGCACCATGCTTCCGAGCGGGAAGATGGCAGGCGATACGAACGCGCTCGCCGCCTTCGAACAAGGGGTTCAGTACGAGCCGCGTAGCCCGAACTACCTCGTGTCGTTCTCCCTCGAGGATGCCGATCTCGCAGAGCTCGTGCGCGTCATCGCCCAGCTCACCGGGAAGCGTTTCATCTTCGCGCCGAAGGTAAAGAGCGTGAAGGCGACGATCTACTCGCCGCAGAAGGTCACGGTCGCCGAGGCGTACCAAGCGTTCCTCTCGATTCTCGAGACGAACGGGCTCACGGTAGTGCCCCACGGCCGCTTCTACAAAATCATCGAGACCCAGAACGCTGCGGCACAAGGGACGCCGGTCTACGGCTCGGCGCAGGGCGCGACGACCGAAGATCGCTACATCACGCGCATCCATCGGCTCGCCCACATCAGTGCCGACGAAGCGTCGAACTTGCTCGGCAAGTTCAAGTCGCCTTCGGCAGACATCACGGTTCACGCCCCGGGCAATTTGCTCATCATCACCGACTCGGGATCGAACATCCGTCGGATGATGCACATCCTGGAGGAGATCGACGTCGGCGGTGCTGGCGAGCAGGTCTTCATCGAGCCGATTCATTACGCGGCCGCGGGTGACATCGCGCAGCGGGTGAACGAGCTCTTCGACGTCAAGGCGGGTGGCTCCAGCGCGCCGACTCCTTCACCTCAAGGCGGCAAGGGCGCCCCGGGGGCGGCGTCGGGAGGCGCCGCGGGTGGCGGTGCCGATCGGATCGCCAAGATCGTCGCCGACGAGCGGACGAACTCGCTCGTCATCGTGGCCACCGAGAAGGCCTACCTCCGCATTCTCGAGCTCGTGAAGCGCCTCGACGTCCCGCAGACGGGCGAGGGCGAGATCCACGTGCTCCCCCTCCAGCACGCGGACGCCGTCGAGCTCTCGAAGACCCTGGGAGACATCATCACCGGCGCAAAGGCTGCTGCGGGCGGTGGCGAGAGGCGAGGGGGGGCCGCAGGAGGTGCCAGCGCCCCCGTCGGTGTGTTCGAGGGGGGCATCAAGGTGTCCGCGGACAAGTCGACGAACTCGCTCGTCATTACGTCGTCGCTTCGCGACTACGCCTCGCTCCGTGCGGTGATCGACCGACTCGACCAGCCGCGCCGGCAGGTCTTCATCGAAGCGGTCATCATGGACCTCCAGCTCAAACGGTCGGACTCGCTCGGTGTGAGCTTCCACGGTGGCAGCGACTTCGCCACCGGAGCGGGCGACGGCCTCGTCTATGGCGGCAACAAGATTCTGAACACCATCACCCCGCTTCCGACCGATCCGGATGCCCTGCAAGGTTTCGCTCTCGGTGTGCGCGGGCCTGGAATTTCCGGCACGTCGAGCTTCCTTGGCACGGGCATTTCGATCCCTGCCTTCGGCTCGTTCATCCAGGCGCTCGCCAAGACCGGCGATACCGACCTGCTCTCCACACCGCACATCCTCGCTCTCGACAACGAGAAGGCCGAGATCTCGGTGGGCGACAATATCCCCCTCCAGACCAACGCGGTCTCGGCTTTGGGAGGCCTCGCCGGAGCGACCGGCGGAGCGGCAGGTGCGCTCGGCGCGCTCGGCGGTCTCGGTGGTCTCGGTGCGGTCGGAACGCCGCGTCAAGACGTCGGAACGAAGATCACCATCACGCCTCACCTAAACGAGTCGAACGACGTTCGACTGGACGTCGTGGAAGAGATCAGCGAGCAGGGCGCGACGCTCGGCACCCTCGGAGCGGTGGCCATCTCCAAACGAGCCGCGAACACGAAGCTCGTCGTTCGCGATCAGCAGACGGTGGTCATCGGCGGCTTGCTTCGCAGCGTGGTTTCCAGAGCCGAAGAAAAAATCCCGGTGCTCGGAGACATTCCGGTCCTCGGCGCGCTCTTCCGAAAGCGTCAGAACACGACGGAAAAGCGCAATCTCGTGCTGATCCTCACGCCTTACATCATCCGCAGCCAAGACGATCTGCGCTCGGTGTTCGAGCGCAAGATGCAGGAGCGGCAGGAGTTTTTGGACCGTTATTTCGTCTTCAGCGACAACGAGTACACGGCGCCGCGTGACTATTCGCGACTGAACGGTCTCGTCGAGGACATCCGTCAGTCGTACTTCGCCGTCGAAGAGAAGAAGCGTCTCGACGAGATTACCCGTCCCAAAGAGCTGAAGAGCCACGAGCCGCAGCGTCCGCTCGACATGCCGGGTGGCATGCGTTCGGGGCGAACGGCAGCGGGGGACTCCGGTCCTGCCGATGGACCGGTCCAGCCTCCCGCCGTACAGCCCGCACCGACCGCACCGACGTTCGTCTCGCCGCGTGTCCGCAACTTCGACAAAGTCGAGCGCTGACCATGCAAGAGCAGCGCTTTCTCGGCGAGATTCTCGCAAAAAGGGCACAAATTCCACAGGAAAAGCTCGAGCAGCTCTATGCGATCCAGCGGGAGAAGGGCATCGGTCTCGTCGATCTGCTCGTGACCCAAAACGTGATCGACGAGGGATCCATCGCGAACGCGCTGGCTGCCGAGGCCGAGCTTCCATACCTCGCCAAAGTGGACACCGACCGCATCGCGACCGGCATCGCGATGCGCCTCCCGATAGGATTCGCGAAGTCGCACCGCTTGCTCGTGACCAACGAGGACGATCACGCCGTCTACGTTCTCTGCGCGGACCCGTTCGACACGAGCGCGTTCGACGCGGTTCGTCTGGTGTTCGGCAAGCCCGTCGAGCTCACGGTCGCCGTCTGGGAAAAGATCGAAGATGCCATCAACCGCGTCTACGAACGAGAGGCCGGTGGCGGCGAGCTCGAGAGCGATCAGCAAGAAGTCGACGAGCACGTCGCCGGTGGGGACATTCTCGACTCGGACGACGAAGCACCCGTCATCCGCTGGGTGAACTCGCTCTTTTTGCAGGCGATGAAGGAGCGAGCGAGCGATATCCACATCGAGCCGGAAGAGAAGGAAGTTCTCGTCCGGTACCGAATCGACGGCGAGCTCTACGTCGCGCGTCGCGCTCCCCGCGCGTTCATGAACAGCATCGTGTCGCGCGTGAAGATCGAGAGCTCGCTGAACATTGCCGAGAAGCGCCTTCCCCAAGACGGGCGCATTTCGAAAAAGATCGCGGGAAAATCCTTCGACATTCGTGTCTCGACCATCCCGACGAGCCGCGGCTACGAGCGCATCGTCATGCGTCTCTTGAACAAGTCGAGCGTGCTCCTCGATCTGCCGGACCTCGGGTTCTCCCCGCGCGACTACGCGCTCATGGACGGCCTCATTCACCGTCCCGACGGAATCATCTTGGTCACGGGACCCACGGGCTCCGGAAAGACCACCACGCTCTACGCGTGCTTGAACCGCATCAACCAGCCGAACATCAACATCCTCACGGCGGAAGATCCGGTCGAGTACGA
>JAYUKI010000152.1:0-1682 GCA_043764595.1 Myxococcales bacterium
TCGCCTTGAGCTCGTCCACGAGGGCATCGAGCTTGGCGAGGTCCTTCGTGTACATCGAGATGCAAATGACCTTGTAGTGCTGGGGCTTTTCGGACGGCAGATCGCCGTCGCGCTTGGCCTTCCGGCCCACGTCCTGGGGAAGAGGCTCGCTCGTGTAGAACGCACCAGAGAGCACCCCTTGGACCTCGTCGCCGTCGAGCACGCTCGCGGTGAGGCCATTCGATTCGTCACGGGTCATGGCAAAGCTCCTGAAAATTTCTTGGTGGGCGTCGGCGGACGCGGGCTCACGCGTTGGCGGCGAGGGCCTGGCTCGGGGGTTCGAGACTCTCCGAAGGTGCACTCGCGGGGATGCGTCCCGTGACGAGGCGCTCGACCACGGCGCGGTAGTCGTCGGCCGCGTTCGACTCCGGCGCGAGCTCGAAGATGGTCTTGGACTGCGCGGGGGCCTCTTTGATGCGAGTGGCCGCGCGAATGGGGGCGAGGCACTTGTCGCCGAAGTGCTGCTTGAGCGTCTCGACCGCGTCGCGGCAAATGCGGGCGCGAGCGTCGTAGAATGTGGGCAAAACGCCGTAAATTTGCACCGGGTGGCGCAAGAGCCCGTTCACGTTCTTCACGGTCTTGATGACCTGACGAACACCGACGAGCGACAAGAAGTCGCACGCGACGGGCACCAGGATGCCGTCCGCGAGGACGAGCGCGTTCTGATTCATGAGCGAGAGCGAAGGCGAACAATCGATGACCACGACGTCGTACGCCGAGGTCGCCGATGCCAAGCGGTCACGGAGGACGCGGTCGCGGTTTTGGCGTCCGGCAAGGTAAAGCTCGGCCGCCGCGAGCGTCTCGTTCGACGGCAAAAGATCGAGGTTCGGACGGATGGTCGTCGCAGCGTCCTCGGCGCGAAGGCCCATGACGAGCACGTGGTAGAGCGTCTTTTCCGGCTTCACGCCGAACGAGACGGCCACGTTGCCCTGCGAGTCCGTGTCCACGAGCAGGACCTTGAGCCCACGCTCGGCGAGCCCGGCGGCGATGCTCACCGTCGTCGTGGTCTTGCCGGTTCCACCCTTGTGGTTGAAGACCGCGAGGCGACGGGGACCGGCATAAGGAGCAAGTGGACGCGAGGGCGCGGCGGGCACGACCTGGGACGCCGAGATGGACGCGATGGGAGCTTCACCAGGAGCCGCCGGAGCGGGAACCGTTGGAGCCGCCGCGACCGAGCGGAGGCCTTCGGGTCGAACGAGCTCGGGGCCACGAGGCACGGGCCTCGGGGCGACGGGCGCGGCCGAAACCGCAGCCGGACGCGGCGCGCTGGTCGGCATCGCCGGCACTGGGATGGTCTCGGGCACGCGCGAGTCTGGAGCGAGGAGCTGCGCGAGCCGAAGACCGTCCGCTTCCGCAAGCACTTGCGCGCGGCACTCTGCGCTGCACGCGTATTTCCGCGTGCCATTTTGTCCGCGCACCACCTGCGAGACGAGCTCGGGCTGGAAGCGCTTGGCGCATGCGTCGCAGTTGACGCCCCCGACGAGCTCTCCCCGCACCGACTTGCCGTGGCACGTCTGCGAGCAGAAAAAGAGAAAGCCGCCGTCCCGCTCTTCCATTTGGTAGCGAAACTGGACGTCGAAGGTCTTGCTGCAAACGCTGCAGCTCTCGTTCATTCCGGCCATGGCTCTCTCTCTTCGTCGGTT
>JAYUKI010000153.1:0-1681 GCA_043764595.1 Myxococcales bacterium
GCGCTCGCCGACGACCTCGCCCTCGCGCTCGCCAAGAAGGTGCGCATCGTCGCGCCGATCCCCGGGAAAAACCGCATCGGATTCGAGCTCCCGAACGAAAAACGACTCGCCGTGAACCTGCGCGATCTGGTGGAGGATCGCAGGTTTCAGTCGCTCGACGTTCCCCTCCCCGTGGTCCTCGGCCGCGACATCGTCGGAAACCCGGTCTACGCCGACCTCGCGAGCATGCCGCACGTCATCGTGGCCGGTGCCACGGGCGCCGGCAAGAGCGTCGGCTTGAACGTCATGCTCACGTCCCTGCTCTACCGCCGCACGCCGGAGGAGATGCGTCTCTTGCTCATCGATCCGAAGGTCGTCGAGCTCGCTCCGTTCGACAAAATCCCGCACATGCTGCTGCCGGTCGTCACCGACATGAAGCAGGCCGCCACGGCGCTCAAGTGGGCCGTGGACGAGATGGAACGGCGCTACCAGCTCTTCGCCGACGCCGGCACGAAGAACATCGGCACCTACAACGCGTGGGCCAAGCGCGTCGAACGTGGCGAGACGCGCAATCCTTTCCCCAAGCAGGTGATGGGCAAGGACTTCAACGGCTTCGAGGATGCCGTGAAGCCGGCCGAGGGCGAAGAAGGCACGCAGCCGCTGCCCGAGAAGCTCCCTCACCTCGTGATCGTGGTCGACGAGTTCGCCGACCTCATCATGCAGCAAGGAAAAGAAGTCGAGAGCGCCATCGCGCGCCTCGCCCAGAAGGCTCGCGCGGCCGGCATGCACGTCATCCTCGCGACCCAGCGCCCGAGCGTGGACGTCATCACCGGCATGATCAAGGCGAACTTCCCGACTCGAATCGCGTTCCGCGTCGCGCAGAAGATCGACAGCCGCACCATCCTGGACGAACAAGGCGCCGAGCACCTTCTCGGCAAGGGCGACATGCTCGTGAAGCTGAACGGCACCAACGACACGCGTCGTGTGCAGTGCCCCTTCTTGAGCGAAGAAGAAGTCCAGAGAATCATGGACTTTTTGCGCCTCCAAGGAGAGCCCGTCTACGACGAGAACATCCTCAAGCCTCGCGACGAGGAGGCCGCTGCCGAGGAAGAAGACGCCGAACAAGACCCCATGTACGACCAAGCCGTTCGGCTCGTGGCGGACACGAAACGCTGCTCTACGTCGTGGCTCCAGCGCAAGCTGGGCCTCGGGTACAACCGTGCCGCTCGCATCGTCGAGATGATGGAGAAGCGCGGCCTCGTGGGTGGCTCGAACGGCTCGAAGGACCGCGAGGTCTTGTTCGACTCGATCTGACCGGTCGGCCCGCGATCGGGCCGAATCCGCTACATGCAAGCTACACGCGTTCTTCGTGCCTTGCGGACGTTCGTCGAGCTTGGGGATGCTCGCGTTCCGGGCCGACCCCGTGACGCTTCAAGAAGGAGAAGGTGTCGGCCCAGCACTTCTTCGCCGCCGCGCGCATGACGAACGCGTGGAACGCGTGCACTTCGCCCGGGTAGTACGCATCCTCGGCCACGACGCCCATCCGAGTGAGAGCAAGAGCGAGCCTTCGGGTGTCGTCGAGGAGCGGATCTTTCGTTCCGACGGGCAAGAAGAACGGGGGCATCGCACGAGTCGGCGTCGGACCTCGTTCGAGGTAGACGAGCGGATCGGCGAGATCGAGCGACGCGAGCTCCGGCGAAGG
>JAYUKI010000154.1:0-20787 GCA_043764595.1 Myxococcales bacterium
GACCCCGCAAAGCTGGAAAGCCTTTCCGCTTCAGCAAGAAGTTGCCTACGAAGACGACGCGGCGCTCGAAGCCGTCACCGAGAAGCTCGAGACCCTCCCCCCTCTCGTCACTTCCTGGGAAGTCGAAAAGCTGAAGGGCCTCGTCGCCGACGCCCAGACCAACAAGCGTTTCTTGCTGCAAGGCGGGGACTGCGCCGAGACCCTCGACGACTGCCGGCCTGGGATCATCGCGAACAAGCTAAAGATCCTCCTGCAAATGTCGCTGGTGCTCGTCCACGGCGGCAAGAAACCCGTGATTCGTGTCGGGCGCTTTGCAGGCCAATACGCAAAACCGCGTTCTTCCCCGGAGGAGGAGCGCGACGGCGTCAAACTGCCGAGCTACTTCGGCGACCTCGTGAACCGGGCCGACTTCAATGCAGTGGCGCGCAAGGCCGAGCCGAGCTCGATGCTTGCGGCATACACACATTCGGCCATGACACTCAACTTCATCCGTTCGCTCACCGCGGGCGGATTTGCCGACTTGCACCATCCCGAGCAGTGGGACCTCGCGTTCTTGTCCCGCGCCGAGCTACCCGCCGACCTTCGGGCGGAGTACCTCCACATGTCCCGCACGCTGGCGGAGGCCGTCCAATTCATGGAAGCTCTGGGCGAGCAGACCGTGGACCAGCTCACGCGCGTGGAGTTTTTCACGAGCCACGAAGGACTGAACCTTCGCTACGAATCCGCACAAACCCGCAAAGTGCCACGACGAAAAGGGCACTACGACCTCACTACCCACCTTCCGTGGATTGGCGAGAGGACACGAGCCCTCGACGGCGCGCACGTCGAGTTCTTTCGTGGCGTGGCGAACACCGTCGGAGTCAAATTGGGCCCGAAGGTATCTCCCGACGATGCTCTTCGCCTTTTCGAGCGCCTCGATCCCGGCAACACGCCCGGCAAGCTCGTCGCCATCACGCGCATGGGCGCAACCACGGTCGAGAACGCGCTCCCCAAGCTCGTGCGCGCCGTGATGAAGGAAGGCCGACGCGTGCTCTTCGTGTGCGATCCCATGCACGGAAACACGAAGACCACCTCGACCGGAGTGAAGACGCGCGACTTCGGCGACATCTTGCGGGAGGTCGAGACGAGCTTCGACGTACTCGAAACGGAAGGTGCGCACCTCGGCGGGGTGCACTTCGAGCTCACGGGTGAAGACGTGACCGAATGCACCGGCGGCGGGATTCGCGAGGAGGACCTCGACCAGAACTACGCGAGCGTGTGCGACCCCCGCCTCAACTACCGCCAAGCCTTGGAAATGGCGTTTCTCATTTCGCGAAGGCTGTCCAAACCGACCACCCAACCGCCATCTGCTTGATTGACGCGACAAAACCAACCGACGAGGCATCGCGGTATGCGAGGGCCTCGTCGCTCGTAGGGTTTGGGGTATCGGTCAGGCGAGCAGCGGTAGCTGCTCTTCCGCGGGAAGCGGAAATTGCCCCGCGAAGGGCGCCTTGTCCACGCCGAGAACGCGCCGAAGCTCGCGGTGGATGTGCGAAGGGTGAATGCGGAGGCCCTTCGTGTCGAGGTCGGGAAGAACCTGGTTGACGTCGTTTTTCGCGACCCGAAGAGCCTTGTGGCCTTCGTCCGTCTTGCCGATGACCCGACCGCCACGAATGCCCGGACCGGACAGCAGCACCGAAGTGACGTTCCAGTGGTCCTTGCCGGCGCCGGTATTGTACTTGGGCGTGCGACCGAAGTCGCTCGTCACCATGATGAAAAGCTTGTCCTTGATACCAAGCTGCGCGGCGCGAAGGAGGACGTAGCGGAGCCGGGCGATGAAGGTCGCCATCGCCGCGGTCTGGTTCGTGTCGTGCTGCGAGTGGGTATCGAATCCGCCCTGAGCCCAGGTCGCCGACACGGACAGTCCCGCCGAGAAACAGCGAAGAATGGTCTCGAGCGGGCGTCCGATATCGACGAACCGTGCGACTCCGCCCTGCGCGGCCGTGAGGTAGGCACGGGTGTCGGGAGCCAAATCGTTGGCGAACGACTCGATGCTGGGGGGCGGCCCCGAAGAGACGCTCTTCAAGAGGTTGATGGCGTCGCCGCTTCGTGTGGCATCTTTCAGCGCGAGGAGAGTGCGCTTCTCGCGCGGCAGCGTGGCTTGCGCCTCGAGCGCCGCGAGGCGTTCGTTGCGGAGCATCAAGATGCGCTTTTGTCCGACTTCGGTGAGCAGTCCGCGTTCTTCTCCGCCTTTGAACGGATCCGCCAGCAAATCGACCTTATTTCCAGGGAAACGAGACAGGCCGACGACGTCACCCGTGCGGTTGTAATAGCCACTCGCGAGGAAGGCCATCGGGATTTGACGGTCTTTCGACACTTGACCGGCGAAGAGAGCTGCGAGCGCGGGAAGCTCGATGTCGTTGTGCCCGCACCCCAAGGCTTGCACGCCCGTGTCGTGGTTGTTCGTCTGGGTGTCGACGCCGTTCACGACGAGCATGTCGCGGCCAACGGTTTGGAAAAAGTTCTGCGGATCCTCGATGGGCGAGCCATTCGCCGTGAGAAGGAACTTCCCTCCCGCGGTGGTGGTCGGCACGGGAATGCCATTCACGTTGCCCACGGCCGTCACGAGCTTGTTCTCGTATGCGGGTGTGGTGCCTTCGGCGGTGAGCTTTGCATCGCACAAGAGCGTCGGGTCCCAACCGCCACCGGCGTGCATGTGCAGGAAGAACGGGCCACCCCACGTGGCCTGATCTGCGTTTGCCCTTGACGAGCTGCCCCACGGAGCGAGGAGCGAGATGCCCGTGAGGCCGACCAACTTGAGAAAATTGCGGCGTTCCATAGGGTTTATCCTCACTCGTGCGTAAAGCGGTAATCGGTCAAAAGATAGGTGACGACCGCCTGCCACGAACGAACGGTGAAGTTCTCGTCGCGATCGATGCGCATTCCCGCCTCGTACGGCGCTTTGTCCGGACGGAGGCGGAGCTTCTCGAAGACAGCCCGAACGTTGCCATTCGCGTCGGGCTCGAACTTCGCACCCTTGTCCCAGTCGTTTTCGGCGATGCATCGGCCGCTTCCGATGCCCTTGTTTTGTCCGTCCTTGAGGTCGGTTTCCTCGAGGTCTTTCCAGACGTCGACGAAGAGCGAGTACGCGCGCGACACTTCGGGACCGTTCACATCGACGGTCTCGCCGAGGAAGCGGAAGAAAAGCGCCGCGATGTTCTCTCGAATCTTCGGCTCGGAGTCCGGAACCGCAACCAGGGCCACGTCCTTGTTGGCACGGGGAACGAACGGAACCGTGTTCATTTCGACGTTGCGGAAGAGACGACGCGCAGCCTGCGGCTTCGTGAAGTCGTAGCTCGTCGCGCGACAGGCCACGAGCGCTCCCGCATACTGCGAGGTCGCGACCATGATTGGGCTCATGCTGTCCGTGCGCTTGGTCACGTCTGCGGAGTCGATGCCGCCGTAGACCAGGCGCCATTCGTTGTCCTCGACGAAGTCCGAGCGCAAGAATCCGTCGCGGGCGCGGGTTTCGTCTTTGCGTGCGGCCTCGTTTTGGAAGAAGTACAAGCCAGTGGTTGCGCGATACTTTCGGCCGAGCATTTCGGGCGTCAAGAGGCGGCCTTGACCAAGACCGGCGTGGAGGCCGTCCTTGGTGGTGTCGCCGGACTTCGCGCGGAAGTACGGGCTCCGCACGATGGCCACGACCAGCTTGCGAAGGTCGAACTTGGCCGCCACGAATTGGGCGCCGACTTGAACGAACCAATCGTTCTGCTGGTTGAATGCGCGAACGCGATCTTCGTAGTCGGCGGCTCCCTTGTCCTGAGGGAAGCCGAGCGGCTCGTCGCCGATGAGCCCGCGGTACATGACCTGCGCAATCGACACACCGAAGCGCGGGTCACGGGGGATCTGGGCGCCGAGCCACATCGCCGCATTGCCGTAATTCTCGGGCGGCATCTGCGTCGTGTTGAAGCCCGGCGGAAGCATGTCGTCGTGCCACTTGTCGGCCGGATCGAACCGCGTGAGCGTTTGTTCGTTGAATCCGCGGAAGCCGCCGGCGATGGGGTCGAGCACCTTGTGGCAAACCGAGCACATGGCCGAGTTGCTGGTTGGGTTTTGAACCGACGTGAGCGCAGTCGAGTCGACGGGGCGCTGAGCGAACTTGAGAATGTCCGTGGCGAGGAAGTTCTTGAGGACGACGCGAGCGCGCTTGCGCCCCTTGTTCGTCGGCGTCGTCTCCCAGCGGTTCAAGAACGCAGGCGTCGTGAGGACACCGGCGGCGGGCACGCCATTGGTCTTCGATGCGCCCTCACGCGAGGTCGAATTTTGGACTGGGGAGAAGTCGATTCGTTTCCAATCAAGGAAGCTCGAAGGGGCGAGAGGCTTCTCGTGTGGAACGCCATAGAGACGCGCCGTATAGGGATTCGCGACGATGTAGTTTCCGGCGACCACGTCCGAGAACGGCAGGTCATTCCGTACGACATACTCGATGAAACGCAGTGGCTCTTCGGTGAGCGACGCCGAAGCCCACTGGCGGTTCTCTGGAGTGTACCCAGGGGCCTGATCGTTGTAGAGTTCGGGCGAGTTGTCGAAGATGCTTCCGAGGCTCGCGTCGACGCCACGTTCGGTCAGGAGCGAATCGTTCCAAATTTCGCGAAGGCGGTCGTAGAAGAGCTCTTCCTTGGTGAGGCCCAGGATGAACCCGTCGAAGCCAATCTCGGTGCCGGCTTGGGCGAGCTCTTCTTCCGTCGGGAAGCGTCCGGCGAGCGTAATCGCCGCCTTTCGGGCGGTCTCGCGGAGACTGAGCAGCTGGACTTGGAGCTTGTCGGTCCCGTCGCACTCGCGAACGACGCCCTCACGGAGCTCGTTGACGAACGTGGAGAGAATCTTGAACTCCTCCGAATCCTTGGCCAGGACTGCACCACCACCGTGGTTTCGTTCGCCGAGTGGCTTCACGAGAATGAGCGGGGTCTCCCGGACCTGGACTTCGGAATACTCTCGAATGGCGTTGATGTTCGCCGAGACGAAGTCCGGATAGGTTTCGCGGTACATCTTGAACTTGGCGCCCTGCTGTTCGGCGACACCGCCGGCAGAGTGGCACCCCGCACAAGTTTGCATCGCCTTGCCGTACACTTGGGTGGTGAAGTACTCGCGCGTGCTCACGCAAGCTGAGCCATTGGCCCCTTCATCTCCACTCCCACACCCCGTGGTTCCTGGGCTCATGAAGATAGTTGCAAGAGCAACTCCTCCGAGCGACAGGGCACGGATACGCGCACGACTGCCCATAAACTTCGAGTGGACCATTCGTCCTCCGGTCTAGAATGGAACGATTCGTTCGCCGTTTGGTCAAGGAAACTCCCGATCCTGGAACCAAATCGGTGCGCGCATCTCCGCTCGGGTGCGCACACGCCTACCCGTCGCCAGAGGCAACCGAGGAGTGGCTAAGGCCGCTTTTCTGAGGAACGAATTCGACCCGGCCACACGAAGCTGTTAGACTCATCAGGCATGTTGAACGGCACCTCACGGCGGGGGCGGCTTCTTTTTTTCGCTTTCTCGATGTTGGGCCCCCTCTCGTTGCTGCTTTTTGCATGCAGCTCCGATGCGGACGGCACGACTGGGACCGGCGTACCTCTTCCGCCGGAATACGTTCCCGTGGAAGCTTCGGCTCAGAATCCCCTGCCTCCTGGCGCTGGGCCCAAGGACGCGGGGATCGTGCCACCAGGCGTGGACGCGGCGCGGGACGCGACGAGTCCGATGGATGCTACGGTGCTCGACAGCGCTCCGGCCGATTCCGGCTCGAGCGATGCCACCGGGCAGTAATTTAGTATCGAGGACGATGATGAGTAGACTTGGTTCTTCTTTGGGCGTCGTGACCCTATTCGTGATGGCGAGCGTGCTCGGCGGATGCAGCAGTGATCCGGATCCGGTGACCTCGACGACGAGTGGCCTATCGGCCTCGTACGCTTCGAGCTGCAAACGTTGCCACGGCGATACCGGACTTGGTGCAGGCCAATTCCCGAAAATTCCTGGCACGAAGGACAGCGAAGCGGCCTTTATTGCCTTCGTGCGCGCGGGGAAAGGCAACATGCCCGCCTTCAGTGCCTCGCAGATTTCGGATGCCGATCTGAAGGCCGACTACCTTTGGCTCACCACGAAACGCTGACGCCAAGTTGACGCTACCGCCTTCGACTCTTGGCACTCCCCGCACTCCGGGCCGTGCCGTTTTGGTGGGAGTCCACCTTCCTGGCACTAGCGACGCCGAATTTTCGGCGAGTCTTGGCGAGCTCGAGCGGCTGGTGCGCACGCTGGGGTACACCCCCGTGGGGACGGTCACGCAGAAGCGAGAGAATCTCTCTCCTGCTGCCGTCGTCGGCGAAGGAAAGCTCCAGGATTTGGCCGAGCTCACGGGTGGCAGCGGCCACACCGGGACCACCGTTCCACGAACGAAGGACAAGGCTCGTCTGAAGCGCGAGCAAGGTTCTTCGCGTGATGTGAACGAAACGGACGAGGACGACGACGAGACCGCCGAAGCAAAGGTCGAGCTGGTTGCCGTCGACCACGACCTCTCGCCGAGCCAAGCCCGCAACCTCGAGCGCGCCACGGGCGTGCCGGTGCTCGATCGCACGGGGATCATCGTCGAGATCTTCCATCGCCACGCCAAGAGCCGCGAGGCGAAGCTCCAGGTCGAGATTGCTCGCCTCGGGTACACTGCCCCGCGCCTCCGCGAGTCCCCCTCGGGCAAAGAGCGCCAGCAGGGACGTGGCGCCGGCGAGGCCGCGCTCGAGCTCGATCGTCGCAAGATTCGCGATCGCATTGCCGAGCTCAAGGAAGAGCTCGAGCACGTTCAGAAAGACCAAGATCAAAGACGTGCCGCGCGACGCGACGCACGGCGTGTTGCATTGGTTGGATACACGAACGCAGGCAAATCGTCCCTGATGCGTGCCCTCACGGGGTCGCAGGTCTACGTCGAGGACAAGCTCTTCGCGACCCTCGACACGACGGTTCGTGCCCTCGCGCCGGAGGTGGTCCCACGCGTTCTCGTCTCCGACACCGTCGGATTCATCAAGAAGCTCCCGCACGACCTCGTCGCTTCGTTCAAGTCGACTCTCGACGAAGCCCTCGAGGCGTCGTTGATGCTCCACGTGGTGGACGCTTCGGATCCGACGTTTCGTTCGCAGTACGAAGTCACCCGCGAAGTGCTCGAGGAAATCGGCGCAACGAACGTACCGAGCCGTCTCGTTCTGAACAAAGCCGACAGGCTCGACGAAGAGTCAAAATTGGCGCTTCTGCGCGAGTATCCGGACGCTCTCCTCGTGTCCGCGCACGCGCCCGAAGGCGTGACTGCGGTGCGTGAGGCGATCCTTGCGTTCTTCGAGGCAAGCTACGAGGAGCGGGCTTACCTCGTTCCTTATGCCGAACAAGGGCGCGTCGCCGAGCTCCACGCGAGCACTCGCGTAGTCAGCGAAACGTACGAAGAAGATGGCACGCGCATCACGGTTCGCGGCGACGTCGACACCTTGAACCGTTTCGAGAAGCGCGCCAAGAGCCACTGACTTTCCGCCTCCCGTCTCCTGCGGTCGCAGAGGTTGACGACGGCACTGACCAACGGGATACTTTCAGTCACTTTGGAGCAAGCGAAACGCGATTGCATACTCGTGGCCGCGGCGAAAGCGTTCGCGCAGCGAGGCTTTCGAAAAGCTTCGGTCGACGAGATTGCGAAGGGTGCGGGCGTCGCCAAGGGCACGGTGTACCTCGCCTGCGAGAGCAAAGAGGACCTCTTCTATCAGGCCGTTCACCGCGAAATTCGCGAGTGGACCGCTCATGCGGCCCGCCTCATCGATCCACGTACGCCCGCGGACGAATTGCTCGTCTTGGTCGCACGGGCGAGCCTCGAAGATCTCGGCAGGAGGCCTCTCGTCCGCGAGCTCTTCGAGGGCAAACACGCGGATCTTCTACCGGACTGGATGGCACGGTTCGACGAGCTTCGAGCCCTCGGTCGAAAGAACGTGGTCGAGATCCTCGAGCTCGGTATCGCGCAGGGTCTCTTTCGCAAAGACCTCGACGTGCACGAGGTCGCCGTCTTGCTGCAGGACCTCAACATGTCCACCGTGGTGTTCCAGCGGCATCGCGAGGGATTGGAGCTCCCGAGGAGACTGCGTGCGGGTTTCGATCTCGTGTTGAACGGGCTCCGGGCGAATGTCCGCCACGGGATTCCAAGCGTTTGACGAAGGCCAATAGCCATCTTGCACCGATGACTGACTGGCCTGTTTGGTCATCTTTTCGGGTGGAGGGAACGTCATGATGGGGAGTGGGATCGTTCGAAAGCTGGGACGTGCGGCCGGTTTCGCCGCCCTCACGGTGACCGCTGGAGCAAGCGTTGCCGTCGGGCTCCGGGCGAGCTCGGAAGAGCGAAGGCTCGACGTGCGAGACCGCGTCACGGGCGACTGGTCGCGGGGGCTCCTCCGTCTTTTTGGCATCGAGGTCGTGACCGGAGGAGCTCCGCCCGGACCGCTTGGAGCCTCGGGCGGACGTGGGCGCATCGTCGTCTCGAACCACCGCTCGATCATCGACATCGCGATCTTGCTCTCACTTTTCGGGGGCGCGTTGGTGAGCCGTGGAGACCTCGAAAAGTGGCCCATCGTGGGTCCATCCGCGCGCGCCGCGGGGACGATTTTCGTCGACCGAAAGGACCGGGCAAGTGGAGCCCGGGCCATCCAAGCCATGGTCGAGCGACTGGCCGCGAACGACACGATCTGCCTCTTTCCCGAAGGCACGACCTTCGTCGACGACGAAGTCCGTCCATTCAAGCCCGGTGCTTTCGTGGCGGCGTCGCGCGCGAAAGTCCCCATCGTTCCCATCGGCCTCACCTACCCGCTAAGCTCCAATGCTGGCTTCGGCGAAGAGACGTTCCTCGAGCACCTTGGACGCCTCGCCGAAACACGTCGCACCGTGGCCCACGTCGAGATTGGCTCACCCATGGAGATCGGCGAGACCGAGACAGTCGACGCCTTTCGCGAGCGATGCCGCTCCGAGGTGGCACGACTCGTCGCGACGGCACGCACTCGCCACGCGACGAGCTCCGGCTAGGGATCGATGGTGATTCGGAGGTCCTTGGTGCTGGCTTTCTTCCTCCTTCTCGCACGAGAAGGAGCGGCGCAGGCGGACGTGGGGCCGGCAACGAAAGACGCGGACCACGAGCTCGTCGAGGGCATCGCGGCCATCCTACGCGAGCGCCACGTCGCGTCGGCAGCGCTGGCACTCGTGGACCGCGATGGGGTCCGCCTCGCCACGGGGGTGGGCTCGGCAGACCTGGCGGCCCGTCGTCCGGCCACGCGCGACACCCTCTTTCGAGTGGCATCGATCTCGAAGATCCTGGTCAGTCTATCGATCCTCATGCTGGTCGAAGAAGGCCGATTTTCGCTGGAAACACCCATTCGCGAGCTCGTTCCCGAGGTGCGCTTCGAGAACCCGTGGGAGAGCACCTCCCCCGTGCGTGTGTTGCACCTTCTGGAGAACACGACGGGATGGGACGATCTCCGGCCAAGGGAGTTTGCGCGAGAGGTCGTCGAGCGACGCCCACTCGCCGAGGTCCTCGCGTTCGATCCACGTTCACGAACGTCGCGGTGGCCACCTGGAACGTATGCGTCGTACGCCAACTCCGGGCCGACGGTGGCCGCAGCCATCGTCGAGAAAATCGCGGGAAAGCCGTACGAGACCTTCGTTCGCGAGCGCCTTTTTTCCCCGCTCCGCATGCACACGTCGACCTTCGACAACCCGGCCTCGAACGACGCGACGCGGGCCCACGCCTACGCGGCCGACGGTCGAACCGAGCTTCGCCGTCGGTCGCTCTTTTTTCGCCCGTCCGCTGGCCTCGACGCCTCTGCCGCGGAAATGGGAAACCTGCTTTCCCTCTTCTTGAACGGCGGAACCTTCGAAGGCGTCCGCATCGTCCCGACGTCGGCGCTCGTTCGTATGGAGACGGCGACGAGCACGCCCGGGGCACGACTGGGGCTCACGACCGGATATGGTCTCACGTCCCAATCCCTTCAGGCGGAGGGCCTCGTTTGGCGCGGTCATCGAGGGGGATTCGAGGGCGCGAGCGCGGACTTCTTCTACGAGCGCGCGCTTGGAGCGGGCTACTTTCTCGCCATCTCAAGTGACGACGACACGGCCTTCGAAGCCATTGGCCATCTCGTTCGGGCGAGGCTCGCCAAAAACGCCGCTCGACGCGATCCGTCCGATTCGACGCGTCCGAGCGACAGGGCATTTTCGGTCACGAGTGGCTTCTACGAAGTCGCCAATCCGAGGTACGAACGGACGCGCTTCTGGCGGTCCGTCGTGGATCTTGCCTACGTGAGCGAAACGGCTGACGGGCTCCGCGTGGAGGCACGCTCGGGCCACGTTTCACGTGGGACGTACGTCCACGTCGACGGCTCGCTCTTTCGCCGCCCGAGCGAGTCCGTAGCAACACTGGCGGCGTTCCCCGAGGGCTTGGCTTTCGTGACGCCGACCCTCGAGACTCCTCAAGGCGTAATGCAGCGCATTCCGACCGGCACTGCGCTCCTGCGATTGGGTGGGCTCGGGCTGTCCTTCGCAGCCCTTTTGTCGGCGATCCCGGTCGCGCTCCTCAGAGGGGTTCGGCGTTTCCGCAATCCGGGAAAAGAGGCCCTCCAGGGCGTCCCGCTGAGCGTCGAGCTTGCCCCCGTCGTGGCGATCGGGGCCATGCTCATCGGGACTTTTTGTGCCGCACGCTCGGACGTTGCGACGCTCGGTCGGGTCGGGCCGTCTTCGGTGACCGTGTTCGCGTCGACGGTCGTCTTCGCCTTGGCTACCTTGGCGACCGCCCTTTCCTGCGCAAAGCTCCCCCGGTCCATATCCACGGCAAGGCGTGTCCACGCGCTCGTGCTGTCCGGCGTTCTGCTCGGCCTCGTGGGGTATCTTGCCTATTGGGGAATTTTGGGAATCCGTACTTGGGATTGAGCCCCACGAACGGCTATTTGGGAAGCTTGACGGCGACGATTCGAGCTTCGCGACGCATCCACTTTTCGCGCGCTTTTTCGAGCTCGTGCTCGCGCGTCTTGGCCGGTCCACGCACGGGAAGCCCGCGGAGGAGCTCCGTGGTCGTCGCCGCAATGGCCTCGACCGCGACACGAAACGCCTCTTCTTGGGCCGCCGAAGGCTTGCTCGTCCCGCTCACCTTGCGAACGTATTGGAGCGCCGCAGCGCGAATTTCTTCGGGCGTCGTGGGAGGCTCGAAGTGGTGGAGCATGCGAATGTTCCGGCACATGGGTCCATGGTCGTCGGTCGCCGCCCATTCGTAAAGATGTGGTCGCCCTCGAAAAGCCTCAGCCTGGCTCACACGCGCTGGATGAGCCCACGCGAGACGACGTAGAACCGCCGCGCGAGCAGGACCGAGATCACGACGAGCCCGGCAAAGAGCCCCCACCACAAGCCCGCAGCGCCCATCCGGAAGCGAAAGCACAAGAGCAGCGCGAGGGGAAAGCCGACCACCCAGTGGGCCCCGACGTTCGCCCAGAACGGAAACTTCACGTCGCCTGCGCCGCGCAAGGCCCCTGCCGCGACGCTTTGTACGCCATCGAAGACCTGGAACAGCATCGCCACGTGCATGAGCCCCATCGCCGTGGCGAGCACGCGCACGTCCTGGGTGAAGAGGCCGACGAGGAACGCGGGCACGAGGAAAAAGACCAGGCTCATGAGGCACATGTAGAGTGCACCCACTGCGAGACCGAGGATTCCGGGACGGCGTGCGCTTCGGCCTTCGCCCACCGCGTAACCGACCCGGACGCTGGTAGCGCTCGAGATGCCTTGGGCTCCCATGAAGGTGAAGCTCGACAGGCCGATCACGATTTGGTGAGCCGAGACGGCGTGCTCGCCGAGGAGACCTGCGAACACGCCAACTGTGGCAAAGACGCCTATTTCCGCCGCAAGCTGGAGCCCCATGGGGACGCCGAGCGAGAAGACACGACGAAGACTTGGTGCGCCCTCGATGTTCGCCTCACGACGACGAAGGGCCGCGCCGTAGACCACGGCTACCAGCACGAAATTCGAGATCGCGTTGGCGATGCCGGCGCCAAGGGCCCCATGAGGGACGAGCCCGATGGCGGGGAGCCCGACCCTCGTGAGCGCGCCGTCGCCCTGGACGAGGAGCGCACACACCACGACGTTGACGACATTCGCCACGACTGCCGCGACGAGCGCTGGACGTGTTTCGTGGTGGGCCTGGAGGAACGACTTGATGGCCAAAAAAGCCGGGAAGAGAAAGAGGCTCGGCGCTTGCGCGAGCAAGTACATACGTGCAGGACGCACCAATTGGGCGTCGACCCCGACCCGCGGCAAGAGCAGAGTGATGCCATAGGCAAACGCTACGGTCGGTATCCACACGATCGCGAGCGCTCGAAGCGTGCGCGAAAGCGCGCCCCACGCGCGACCCGGCTCGTGCGCCCCCACGGCTTGCGACGCCAAGGGCTCGAGCGCGGACGCGATGCCCAGGCCGACCGATGCCGCGGCGAAGCTCACCGACCGACCGATGGAAGCGCCCCCGAGGTCCGTGACCGAGACGCGTCCGAGGAACGCGACGTCGACGAGGCCGAGCAACATGAGCCCGAACTGCGCGACCGCGATGGGCCACGCGAGACGCAGGAGCGACGAGAGCTCGCTCTTGGTGGCGTCCGTCACTTGACGACTCTTTTCGACGACTTGGCGGGCGGAGGCGGGTCGTGGAGGGTCTTCGCGGCCGTCACCACGGCGTCGCGGAGGTGCGACACGTCGTTCCAAACGACGAGCTTCGCGCGCCCATCGCGATCGCGATCGACGATGGTGACTCCCGTGTTGGAGAGCGAGCCGAGCACGTGCATGCCGCGCATCACGTCCCCAAAGAGGCTCGCCACGTAGGCCTTGATCGCCGCACCGTGCGACACGATGCAGAGGCGGCCGCCCTGGTGTTTCTGAACGATGCGGTCGATGGCCTCGCCGATGCGCGTGGCCAGATCGGCGTACGTCTCTCCACCGCCGCGCCGTATGTCGAGGTTTGCTCGCCACGCCGCGACTTCTTCGGGATGGAGCTCTTCGACCTCGCGGAGGGTCTTGCCCTGCCACGTACCGACGAACACTTCGCGAAGGCCCTCGTCGACGTGGACCGGCAATGGAAGCACCTGCGAAAGAATCGCCGCGGTGTCGACCGCGCGCTCCAAGTCGGACGTGTAGAGCGCATGCAAATCGATACCGGGCTCGAGGTCGCCGAGCCGCAAGGCGAGCTTCTCGGCTTGGACGCGGCCGCGCGAGCTGAGACCTCGTCCAGCCTGACCTTGGAAAACCCCGTTGTGGTTGTCGTCGGTCTCGCCGTGACGCACGAGGAAGAGGCGTGCACTGGGACCGCGCGTAGACATGCGATGCCCTGAGCTTTGCCACAGGGACGCACGTTCGGGCAAGGAACGGGGGCGTCGCGGAGATACGTCCGAGCGCCGCCGAGACACTCCGAGACGAGCGCACTTTGGTTGGGGGCTCGAGCCTGCTAGTCGCGAGCCATGGCTGCGCACTTCTCGGACCTCCACTTCGCCTCCACCGATGGCCTTGCCCTCTACGCACGGGACTATGCGGGTGCTGCAGGAACGAAGAAACCGCCCCTGGTGTGCCTCCATGGTCTCACCAGAAATTCTAGAGATTTCGAGGATTTTGCCCCGCGTGCAGCCTCGCTGGGGCATCGCGTTCTCGTGCTCGACACGCGTGGAAGAGGTCGCTCGGCCTGGGACCCCAAGCCCGAGAGGTACCATCCGTTCGTCTACGGGGCGGACGTCCTCACGCTGCTCGACGTGGCCGGGGTTGCGAGTGCGGGATTCATCGGCACCAGCATGGGCGGGTTCGTCACCATGGTGGTCGCGAAGCTCGCGAAAGAGCGCGTCGCGGGGGCGCTCTTGAACGACATTGGGCCGGAGATTTCGCCCGTCGGAGTCGCTCGAATCGCAAGCTACGTGGGCAAGGGTTCCCCCGTTTCGACGTGGGCCGATGCCCGGGCTTACGCAAAACGCACGAACGGGGTGGCGTTCCCTCGCTACGAGGACTCCGACTGGGACGCGTTCGCGCGGCGTGTCTTCGACGAAGGGCCCGAGGGCAAACCGGTGCTCGCGTACGATCCCACGATCGCGCGCGCATTCGCGGCTGCGGAAGAAGGACCTTCGGCGCACACCCAGGCGGGGTGGGAAACCTTCGCGGACCTCGTGGCCACTCGTCCCACGTTGCTCGTTCGTGGGGTGCTCTCCGACCTCGTGGACGCAGGCATCACGGCCAAAATGAAGGCCCGCGCACCCCAGCTCGCCGTGGCGAACGTTCCCAACGTCGGCCACACACCGACCCTCGTCGAGCCCGAGGCATGGGACGCGTTCGTCGCGTGGGCCGCACGCTTGGAGACGAGCTCTACAGCCAGGTGAGCACTTTGCGCTCGCGGCCCGTATCCAGGTCGACGATGTGAATCCCATGGTCGACGAAGAAGAAAATGTCCTCGTCTTCGACGAAAAAGTCTCCCATGTAGGAGCCTTCTTTGGCTTCCGATGGCTTTCGGCTCCAGACTTCCTTTCCCGTGACGACGTCACGGGATGCGAGCCGAAAATCGCCTCGATTCGTTTGGTAGAGGGTCACGACGCTCTTCGGCGTGAGCCGAACCTCCGTTCGTCCGCCCAAGTGGAGACTGTCTCCATCGAGGATGGTGGGAGCCTCCCAGCGGTAGGCCTTCTTGCGGTCGAGAACGAGAAGCATTTCTTCGTCTTTGCCCGTGCGCTTCACCGTCCCGGGGACGAGCCGTGCGTCGCCTAGGACCTCGCTGGTGCCGTACGTCGTAAACCCTGGGGTTTTTGCGCGCGCTTGCGCCGACGGATCGTTTTCCGTGCATCGGACGGCCGGATCCGTCTTCGGGCCGCACGCCACGTACTGTTCGATGCACGGCGACGTTTCGCCCTTTTTCCCCTCTCGAACCTTGCCACTGTCGACGTCGAGGAACTTCCAATTGTTCCAATCGACGGCGAGACCGACCTCGACCTTCGACGTCCCATTCGCACACGCACCAACAGCACCTCCCGCGAACGGAACCGTGCGATCGACCTTGCCGGACGAAAGATCGAAGACATGCACGGTCTCGCGTGAGTCGGTCACGACGACACGCGTGCCGACGATAGCCATGTGCGTGTGCCGTCCAGACCACTGGCTCGGGAGCGGTCCGCTCATCCACTTCACCGCCAGGGTCTCCCGATCGAGCACCCCGACGTGGAGCGGCAAATCGTCGGATTTGCCCCAGAAGAGGCTCACGAGCTCTTTTTTCCCATCGCCATCCACGTCGACGAGCTGCGGGCGGCTATTCGTTCCAGTATAGAACGTGACGCCATACGAGACGGGCACCGTCACGGTGGGCAGGGGCTCGACGAGCGGCGCCGGTACGCTCACCGGCTCCGTCGCACGGCCTCGCATCGTGAGGAACGCGAGGCCGAAGAGCCCGACCACGAACACGACGGGCAGGGCCAGCCAAATCCAAGCGACGGACGGCGGAGGACGAGCCGCGCCGAACCGCGCGATTTCGAGCTCGCGTTCGAGACTGTCGATTCGCCGTTGTGCCGCTTGAAGAGCATCTCGGTACTCGTTGGCCATGCATCGAGCGTAGGGGATATTCGCCCCAGGTCCCGCCAGGTTGGCGAAGGGGCCCGAGAAACGCAACAAGTGGTCGAAACGTCACGTCGAACGGCGTCGAGGCCAGCCACTCGAGTCCGCGTCAGCGCGGGCCGGCGCAGCGCGAGCTTCGTTCCATGCCGCCGGCCGCGTCGCCGGCACGAGGCGCGCGGAACGACTTCGAGACACGCACGCCGACCGCAGCCCCACGCGACGCCACGACCTTGCGGGCGACGTTGGCCTCGGTCTCGTCGGAGGCCAGCACGGTGGCCTGCTCGGCCCCGCTTCCGGACAGAAAGCGACCGACGATGGCGTCGTAGGTGGTCCGCGTCGGATCATAAAGTACCTTGACCACTTGCGCTCCGCCCACGCTCTCTACTCCGAGCGACGTATCGAGCACTTCCGGGCGCCCGTCGAACGCGTCGCGAGCACTTGCGACGCAAGGGCCTGCGAAGAGCGCTACGGCAAGCGTCGCACTGCACCCTGCTTTTTCACCCGGTTTCGGGAACGCGCACGCGTTGGTGGTCGCCGCAGGCGGAGGAGCCCCGGTGCTCGAGAGGAAGCGCGTTCGGTACGCGCCATACCCTTCTTTTTCGAGGTCGGCGAAAGCGACGAAGCGGAGCGACGCGGAGTTGATGCAGTAGCGGAGGCCCGTTGGCTTCGGTCCGTCCTCGAAGACATGGCCGAGGTGGGACTTTGCGCCGGCCGAGAGCACTTCGGTGCGGACCATGCCGTGGGTCACGTCCGACGATGCGATCACGCGAGCCGCATCGACGGGACGCGTGAAGCTCGGCCAGCCCGTTCCAGATTCGAACTTGTCCTGGGACGAAAAGAGCGGTTCCCCGGTCACGACGTCGACGTAGAGGCCGGCCTCGTGGTGGTCCCAATAGGCATTTTGGAACGGGGGCTCGGTGTCGGCGTTCTGGGTCACGCGGCGCTCGAGGGGAGTGAGCTTGCCAAGCTCCGCCGGAGTGGGCAGGCCGTAGGTGCGCCCGCCTTTGGGCGCTTCCACGGTCACGCGTTCACGTTCGGGCGATACCGAATGGCATGCCGACACGAGAAAAAGAATGGCGACACCCGAAGCTGCAGCGAGAGCGAGACCGTTCATTTTTGGACCTCGGCCTCACTACGCGCGAGCGGGCGACGGGTATCGCCGAACCCTCACGAGGGCGATGCGCCGAGCAGGGTGTCGTCGAGGAACTCGACCACCCCGGTCTCGATCGAGTAGTGGGCTCCAATCAGGATCACCTCGCCGCGTTCGACCATCTCGCGAAGAATGACGCTGTTTTCGACGACTTGCTCGACGGAGCGGCGTACCTGAAGGTGAGCCACCTTGTCGACGAACTCCTCGTTCTTCGAGTTGCGGTTCTCCTTCACGGTGCGCTCGCGGTAGACCGAGGGCTGGATCTTGTTGAGGAGGGTCGACAGGTTGCCGAGCTGAACGCCGTCGCACGCGCCCTTGATCGCGCCGCATTGGCTGTGACCGAGCACCAGTACGATTCGGGATCCTGCCGCCTTGCAGGAAAACTCCATCGAGCCGAGGATATCCTCGTTGATCACGTTCCCGGCGATGCGGATGCTGAAGACGTCGCCCAGACCTTGGTCGAAGATGAGCTCGGCGGACGTGCGGCTGTCGATGCAGCTCAGGATGGTGGCGAACGGAAATTGGCCGTCTCGGGTCTCGTTCACTTGCTCGAGCAAGTTCCGATGCGCCCGCAGATTGCTCACGAAGCGCTCGTTCCCTTCGCGGAGGTACTGAAGGGCTTTTTGCGGAGTCATCGTGGCTTGGGTTTCTCGGGTGTGGGCTCGCATCGTTTTACGTTACCTTACTTCCTCTTCAGTCAACACTATTTCAAAAATGTAACATGACTCAAGTCTTCGGTTGTGCATGTGGACTGGGCTCCCTCGCTTTGCTCGCTCTCTGCGGCGCGTGTGCGAGGACGGTGCCTCGAAGCGACACGCTCGTCGAGGTACCTCGAACGTGTGCCATCACGCTACCCCCCGACGACTCTCCGAAGGACCCTCTCGCGCCCGCGGCGGACACCCGAGCCCATCCCTCCAAGATCGTCGTCGAAGCCGAAATACCGTTCTCGCGCATCGCGCGCGAGCTCGAGGCGAACGTGCCGCGCCGGGTAGCGGACGAGCGGGGCCGCGACATCGGGCTCGCCGGTTCCCTCGATACGACCGTGGACCGAGGCCCCTTCGTCGTCAGCGTTTCCCCCAACGGCGAGGCCCTCGTGGTGAAGACCACCCTCCACGCGCAGGCACGGGCCTGCACGTCGGGGCGCGGATGTTATGCGTCGTGCTCGCCCGAAGCCGTCGCAACGACGACCGTACCGCTGGCCCTGTCCGAAGCGTTTGCAATCGCGAAGCCGCATGTCGTGGTCACACTCGTCCGAGGGTGCCGAATCAGCGCACTGGGAGGCCTCTTGCAGGTGGACATCACGCCGACGATCGAGGCCCAGCTCGGTCCGTACGTACGACGTGTCGAGCAGGAAATCGCGCGCAGGCTTCCGGATCTTCGGCCCGAGCTTGCGACACGCTGGGCGATGCTCGCGAAGCCACGAGAGCTCCCTCTCGGCGCGGGCTGCGTGACCCTCCATCCTTCGGGCCTCACTCAGGGGCCCTCGCACGGAACCGCAGACGCCGTTCGACTTCGTTTTTCCCTGACCGCGTCGCCCGAGCTAAGGCCGCGCTGCGACGAGCCCGCCCCTCTCTTTCCGGCGCTCCTTCCTGCACTCGCGCACGATCCTGCGATGCCCGAAGAGGACGAGCTCGACGTGCGCATCCGCTTGCCGCTATCGACCTTCGCGACGGCCACCTCCGTGCCAAGGCCGATGACCCTCGGAGGCGTGCGGTCCATTCCGAAGGCCGCCACCGTGCGCGCCGATGGCACGGGCATCGCTCTCGACCTCACCCTCATGGGTGAGGTTTGTGGAGACGTGCGCTCGCATGCAACCATCGCCTGGAAGGACGATGCACATGCCCTCGGCTACGCGGGCACTGGGTTTTCCAAGGTCGATCGAGCCCGCCTCGAGCGAGCTGGGGTTTCCCCCGACGCGCTGGTCAGCGCCCTCGAAACCAACGTTCGCGTTTCACCGAAGCTCACCCCCGACACCCTGAAGAGCGCCCTTCCAGTGCTCGTTACGGCGCTATCCGCGCCCGACGTCGAGCTGTCGGCCACCGTCTCGTCCTCGCGTCCGGGCGACGTGAGACCCGATGCAGAAGACGTCTTGGCGAGCACGCGTGTGACCGGAAAGCTCGAAGCGCGCCTCACGCGCTGATGCTCGCTGCGGTTCTGGGCCGCGCTCAGGTCGCGCAGGTGTCGCAGAGGCCGCGCAACTGAATCTCGACGGCGAGCTTTCCGACGCTCTTCGGAACTTTGGTTCCGTCCGGACGGACCTGCAGCGACACCCCCGAGAGGCACGCGATGGTGCCGCAGTCCGAGCACACGAAGTGGGGGTGGTGCCCTTCGTGGCGCGCGCCGGAAGCGCTCTTTTCTAGCGTGAAACGCCACACGTGGTCCCCGAGATCGGCGCGCGCGACGATTCCCGAATCCGTGAGGTCCGTCAGGTTCCGGTAGATGGTCGCGCGATCGTAGCCCTCGCGTGAGAGCTCTTCCACGAGGTCACCGTGGCTACGCGGCGCAGTGGCATCATGCAGGCACTGGAGGACCGCGATGCGAGGACGCGTCGCGCGGAGCCCCGTGCTGCGCAGGAGCTCCTTCAGCTCGTCGATCGCCGGCGCTTCTCTTTTCGGCTTGACCACGAGACGAGTCTACCCCGGCTCGACGCGAGCCTGTCACATTTCCGGACCGGCGTCGGATCCACCCGAATCGTAGAAGTAGCGCAACGACAGCGTGGCGAGCGTCGCGGGAAACGTGGCGGCGACGTCGCGTCGAATTCCGAGCTCGATGCTCCAGCGTCGATCGACGTAACCTGCACCGCCCGAGACGGTGTGCACATTGAGGGCTTCGTCGAAGCGGTAGCCTGCGCGAAGCGGCACGTGCTCGGCCAGGAACACTTCGGCGCCGAGCATGAAGCGGCCGGCGGCTCGGCCATGGGTGGTGAAGTCGGCGAGTCCTTCGACCTCGACGGACACGATGCCGGTTTGGTAGCCGATGCCCCCCAGGAAGAGCGTCGGGGCGATGGCCACGCCAGGGTTCGTGAGGTTCTTGCCCACTGCGCCGATACGCAGGCCATCGATTGGGGCGAGCGTCACGCCCAGATCGACGGTGGCGGTGTTGAAAATGGCTTCGCCGCGCGTTCCACCCGACACCAAGCTCTCGCCCAGCGGACCCGAGGAAACCGACTGGTTGACGCGCAGATAGCGTCCGGTCGCGCCCACCGAGAGCTTGTCGAGCAGCGGGTAGGCCAAGGTAAGACGAAGGTCCGACCATTGGCGACGCATGCCGTCCGGGTCCGTCATGTTCCACGTTCCGCCGAAGCCGCCCGCCAAACGGTTGGTGCTCGAGTCGACGACCGCGCCGCCATAGCTCTGCCTACGGGCCTCGGGCCCCCAGGTCGCGAGGCCCTCGAAGTGATACACCCGAGAGAGAGGCAAATTCGCGGGGTTACCCCACACGGCGTTGGTGGAGGTTCCGAGGGCGGTACGGGCTCCTCCCATCGCGACCGAGCGTGGATGCTGGACCTCGCCGAGGTCGAAACCTTGTTCGGGCGACGTGGTCGAAGGATCGGCCAAAGCCTCACCGGGCACGCACGCGAAGAGCGCGGCAAAAAGCGCTGCAACGAGGGCGAAAGAGGCGCGAAAACGACGACGCATGAGACTCACCTGCGCCGAACCTAACAAGGCCGTCCGTTGGGGGACAATTTCTGACAGAAGAACTTTTTTCAATGATTTCGTAAAGTTGACGTCTCTTGACAGAAGAAGCCTCGAAAATTTGACAAACTTTTCCGTGCAACGTTCACGTGACAGCCCAATTCCGAAGTTGTTGCGGACACTTGGCGAACACGCCCCTACGCCTGGGCGTGTTTCGCCTGTTACACGGGGGATCTACAAGGAATAAAACCGTTGCGTGTCCGCCACTTACGTCATCCGTTCGAATGTCCGTGGACGGCCCCAAAGGACGGGTGCTAGCTCCATGGATGTCGTCGCGAGCGGTCGGCGGAGAGCGCATCGGTG
>JAYUKI010000155.1:0-5552 GCA_043764595.1 Myxococcales bacterium
AGCTCGACTTCAGGATGGAGAAGAAGACGTCGGACGAGCTCGCCGCCGCCGTACCCGCTTCCGCCGATGACGGCGGCCTTGAATCGTTTGGCCATGGTGCCCCGAGGATACTCCGGGCGCCGTGCACGAGAAGCAGAAGAGACCGAAGCCGTACGTTCCGTGGCCGATTTCGCGCTGCGGCGTAGGTAGGAGAACGAACCGTTCCTTCGGACCTACTCGGCTGCGTGGGCGGTGTGGTCGGCCGAGCGTCGCCCTTCCGGCTTGGCCTGGCTCTCTTCGGGCGCGATGGTTCCCATGATCCAGTCGAAGAGCGGAACTGTGACGTTGAAGTTGAACCGCTGCATCCGCTTGGGATCGTGATGGACCGCGTGGTGCTTGCGCATGAAACGAATCAGTGGGTGCCCGCCAATCGGGTGGTCCTCGGGCAAGTGGTACGCGAGGTGGGAGAGCTCGTAGGTCACCATATACGCGCCCGAGGTCGCGAGCATGAGCCAGCCCGTGTTCGCGCCGAAAGCCTTGCCCAAGATCGCCGCGATGGGCGCCGAAGCGAGGACGGCACCGAGCACGCCGATCGCCGGGATGAGGACCAGCCGAAACTCCTTCGTCTCGCGAAGGGGCATGTCTTTCTCGACGAACACGACGTGGTGGAGCGGCGTGTGGCGATCGAAGAGCTCGCCGAACGGCCAGGCGCGCTTGTGGAGCACTTTCTTGTGAACACGCCACTCGAACGCGTTCGCGATGACGAAGCTCGCAGCAGGCGCCACGATGGCCTCGAACGCCGTCACGTTCTTCAACCGGGAGAGCGCAAGCGCGACCGTGGCCGCACCCACGCCCGTCGTCGCCAACAGGTGGCCGATGGGCGAGTACCAGGAGGGAATCTCGTCCACCGCCGCTTTGCGGACCTTCGCACGGTGTGCTTCGAAAGGGACCTTGTCGGATGGGAAAACCGGTTCGGCAGTGGCGTTGCTCATGTCGATACTATGAATTCTGAAAAAACAGAACGCAAGTGCAAATGACGCAAACCGGCGATGTTTCTGTCCCTTCGTTCGGACGGTGGCCCTCGGTCCGTCGGGCTCGTGCGGGGTAGGATGCGCCTATGGCGAACCCGCACGACGACGTGGCGCTCTTTCTGCGTGAGCGCGAAACGAAGATGAAAGATCGGCTTGCCGAGCTCGTCACCGAGAACTCGTTCACCGACAACGCGGAAGGTGGCCGGCGCGTGGCCGCGTTGCTCGAAGACACGTTCTCGATGAACGGTCTCGCTTCGCGTCGTGTGGCGTCGACACGCTTTGCCGATCACTTGGTCTTGTCCAGCACGGGGCGCGCCGGCGTGGCTCCGATCGCGCTGGTTGGGCATCTCGATACGGTCTTTCCACCCGGGACGTTCGAGGGCTACCGCAAGGATGGCGATCTGGTTCGCGGGCCTGGCGTGCTCGACATGAAGGGCGGCCTCGTCGTGGTGGCGTATGCGCTCCGCGCCATCGCCGAGACCGTCGGGCTCGAGTCCGTACCGCCGCTGCGCGTGGTCATCGTGTCGGACGAAGAAGTGGGCTCGCCGGAGGGGCAAGGCGTCATTCGAGAGGCCATCGCCGGCGCCAACGCGTGCCTCGTCTTCGAGGCCGGCCGAAAGGGCGATTTGGTCATCACGCGCCGGAAAGGCACGGGAGGAATGACGGCAAAGGCCTTCGGGATCGCGGCGCACTCCGGCAACGCGCACAAGGAAGGAGCGAACGCGATCTGGGCCCTTTGCCGCTTCGTCGATGCGGTTCAAGGGCTAACCGACTACTCGCGCGGGCTCACCGTGAACGTCGGAAAATTCACGGGTGGCCAAGGAAAGAACACGGTCCCCGACGAAGCGGAGGCCCAGATCGATCTGCGCTTCGAGACGCGCGCCGATGGAGAGGCCCTCGAAGCCAAGGTGCGCGAGGCTGCCGTGCTTGCGGCAGAAAGCGTGAAAGGTACACGCATCGAGCTCAAAGGAGGAGTCGCGCGAATGCCCCTCGAACGTAGCGAAGCAAGTGCCGGGCTCATGGCGAGGTACCTCGAGGCCGCGAAGTCGGTCGGCCTCGGCACGGGCGAGGCTCCGCTCATCGGTGGAGGGTCCGACGCGAGCACGTCGTCGTCCATGGGCATCGCGTCGATCGACGGCCTTGGTCCGCGCGGCATCGGGTTTCATACGAAAGACGAACAGATCGAGGTGGCGACGTTGCTTCTCAAGGCCCAGGCGCTCGCCCGCTTCTTGATCGCGCAAGGCAAGGCGTGAGACGAAGACCCAGTCTTTCCACGGGTCGGGTGTCGGAGGATCGCATGATGAAACGGGAGCCGAGCTCGAAGCCCACGCGTGATCTGCACCGCGGTCCCTCCGAGGTCTCGCGCCTCTTGCTCGTGCTGCTCGGGGGCTCGGCGCTGGCACTCTCCGCGTGTCCACGAGAGGGCGACTTCACGCCGCCGATCGCCGTGTCTCCCGGGGTCGACAAGAGGATGGGCCTCTTGCCACGCCGCACGGGCCAGACCGAAAAGCCTACGACGCCTGCCGCGCGGTCCCGCGTTCACGTCATGAAGAAGGGCGAAGAGCTGTCTGGAACGAACGCCATCGGTCGACCCGGCGATATCCTGCTCGAGAACGACGAGGTGGTGTTCGTCCTCGACCGGCTCGGGGGAGGGGTGGGCTTCGCCGAGTCGGGCGGCAACGTGATCGACGCCGCGGACGCGAAGACCCGCAAGGACGAGCTCGGCCAAATGTTCACGTTCTTCGGAACGTTTCCTCGGCAAGGCGTCTACGACCACCTCACGTTCCGCGAGGAACCGGACGGTGGCGCGCTCGTCGAGGCCAAGGGCAAAGAACTTTACCAATCGGAGCTCGCGGTCACGACGACCTACCATCTTGCGCCCGGCGACCGCGCGTTGCTCATGCGAACGTCGATCACGAACGGCGGGAAAGCGCCCGTGACGCTTCCGGGGGTCGGCGATGCCATCCAGTGGGGCATCACCGAGAAGTTTTGCCCTGGTAAAGAACGCGGATTCAAAGGCAAGTCGGAGAGCTCCTTCCTTGGAGGGCTCGGACCCGAAGCGAGCTATGCCATTACCTCGACCGAAGGCCACGTGAGCGCTACGAGCGGCTCGACCTGGAGTGACACCTTCCAGGAAACGAACGTTGTCATCGGGCCCGGCATCACGAAGACCTACGACCGAGTCTTCCTTGTGGGCGCGCGTGGCGACACGTCGAGCCTCTTGGCCGAGCTCGTAAGGACCTCGGGTGGAGACGTCGGCGGTCTCTCGGTGAAGCTCCGTGGGCCGAAAGGCGAGATCCCTGCGCCGCTCGGAGCGCGGATTTCGGTGCGCACCGCGGACGACAAGGAGCTCGTGAACGTCGTCTCGCAAGGCACGTCGGCCATCGTTGGCGAGTCTCCGCCGGGCAACTATTTCGTGACCTACGCCGGGGGAGCGGGACGAAAGGCGAGGGGAGCAAAGGTGCCCGTCACCATCGCCAAGGGGCACGTGTCCGAAATCGTGGTCGACGTGACCGACCCAGGAGACCTCGCGTTCGAGTGCGCTTCCGGGGCATCCCCCACCGCACCGACCCTCCCATGCAAAGCGACGATCGTGGGTGTGACCGGGACCGAGACCCCCGACTTTGGGACGCGCCATCGTGCTGGGGCGGCGAAAAACCGCATCACCACCGAGACCGGCGTGGGCGAGGTTCGCCTGGCGCCCGGCAACTACGAGGTGACCTTGTCCCGAGGCCCCGAGCATACGGTCGCGAAGATGGGCGCCGTCGTGAAGGAGGGCGAGACGACCAAGCTGCGCGGCGTGATCGAGCGCGTCGTCGACACGACGGGGTACCTCGCATGCGACTTCCACCAGCACTCCATGCTCGGAGCGGACGCTCCCGTCGGCAAGCGCGACCGCGTGATCGCGAATGCCGCCGAAGGCCTCGAGGTCGCCTTGACTACGGAGCACAACCTCGTGGCCGATCTCTCGGGGATCGTCCGGGAGCTCGGCCTCTCGCCTTTCCTCGTGCACGTTCCCGGGGACGAAGTGACGACCGATGCGGAGGTCGCTCCGTTCGGTCATTTGAACGTATTTCCACTCGTGGTGGACGACACGAAACCGCGCGGCGGAGCCTTTTCCGTGCGCGGAAAGCTCGCGCAGGACGTCGTCGCCGAAGCTCGTGCGCTTCCGTTTCCGGTCGTCGTCCAAGTGAACCACCCGAGATCGGGCTTGACCGGGTATTTCGATCAACTCAAGTTCGATCCAAAGAAGGGGGCGGGTGACGGAGCCGGCTACACGACCGACTTCGACGCGCTCGAGGTGTGGAACGGTCGCAATCTCGTCCAGAGGGAAAAGTCGATCGACGACTACTTGGCTATGCTCGCTTCGGGGAGGCCCGTGACCCCGACGGGCAACACCGACACCCACGGCGTTGTGGGCGACGAGCCCGGGTACCCTCGAACACTCGTGCGAACAAAAAAGGACGGCGCCCTCGAGTCATGGGACTCGACTCGGACGCAGGAGCTCGTTTCCGAGCTGCGCGTCGGACGGAACGTGGTCCTCACGAACGGCCCATTTTTGAGGGTCACCGTGAACGGCAAGAGTCCGGGCGACCTCGCGAGCGTGCCGCGCGTGAGCCCGCCCGCCTCGCGTTCGCTCACCGCCATGGTGCACGTCGAGGCTCCGGCGTGGGTCGACGTGTCGCACCTGTCGTTGCGCCTTGCGTGTGGTGGGAAAGTCACCGAGCTTGCGCTGGCGACGGCCAAGGACGCTCGCGGAAAGCTCGCCTACAGTTGCGATGCGCGCGTCTGCAAAGGCGACGTATCCTTTCCGTTCTCGGTCACGGGGGACGATGCCGTGGTCGTATTTGCACGAGGCGACCGTGAGCTTCGCGAGGTCATGGACGGCGCGGGGGACGAAATCCGGCCCTTTGCCATGACGAGCGCCATCTTCATCGACGCCGACGGAGACGGCAAAGCGCTCGGGCGCTGAGCGACCGCCGCGAGTCGCTGTCGTGGTAGACGAGCGTCATGGGAAAGCCCGTTTTCTTTTCGTACGCGGCGTGTGGAACCTGCAAAAAAGCCCTCGCGTGGCTCGCCGCGCGAGGCATCGAGGTCGACGTGCGCGCCATCGTCGACGATCCGCCGCGCCCGAAGGAGCTCGACGTGTGGATGCCCAAGAGCGGAATTTCAGCCAAAAAGTGGCTCAACACGAGCGGTCAGAGCTACCGCGCGCTCGGCGGCAAGGCCACGTTCGACGGCGCGAGCGACGAGCGCATCGCCGCGATGCTGGCTGGGGATGGAAAGCTCGTGAAGCGGCCCGTCTTGGTTTCGGAGGACGCCGTGCTCGTGGGCTTCGACGAAGAGGCCTACGCGTCACTCTTTCCGAACGCCAAGGTGAAGGCCGTCGTGCGCTCGAAAAAAACGGACTGACCGATCGTGCGATTTCCCCTTGAGGAACCGCAACAAGGGGTTTATGTTCCGCCCGCCTTCGCCGAAACGCGAGGCGATCGGGGCGTAGCGCAGCCTGGTTAGCGCACTAGACTGGGGGTCTAGGGGTCG
>JAYUKI010000156.1:0-20774 GCA_043764595.1 Myxococcales bacterium
GTGGTTGCATCGGACTCGCCGCCCGCGGCAAGTGGGTCATCCTCCATGACCTTGGCGAGACTAAGCTCGTCGAGGGCTTCATTCGTGGCTTTGACCTTGGCCAGCGCGGCGACAATCGAGCGGTGGAGGCGGCGTCCTTTGGACAGGCGAAGGAGGTCGCGGCCCGCAATGAGGACTTCGGTGGTGGTGTAGGCGTTGATGGTAAAAAGGCTCATGGTGGACTCTCTTTCTTAAGTGGTCGGCTCGACCGCGGATTGGGTCTGTACGCTCCCCGATGAGCGCGCATCCCGTTCACGCCAGTGCAGAGTCCGCCCACCCGCAAGAGTTCCGAAAACGTCTGTCACCCGAACGGGCGACCCGCCATACCCAGGGCGTGTCCGACGCGTGCCTACCTTTCGTGCACTTTTGAGCGATACGGCCCCGGAATGCCTCGAAAAGGGCAAAATCCTCAATGATTTTGGCCCGGAAATGCCAAAAACCTGCACAAAAGGGTATAGGTATACCCCCTGGGGGGTCGTTTGATCGACCCTCGAGGGGTATAGGTATACCCCCTGAGGGTCGTTTGAACGCCCCTGCGGGGGTATGGGTATACCCCCCGGAGGCCGTTTGAACGACCCTTCGGGGGTATGGGTATATGGGCGCGGGGTCGTTTGGGGGTTGGGGCCGGCGTTCGTCTGTGCACGCGTGCGGGTGAAGGGTCCGAAATGGGCTCATTTCCTGCCTAACGGCGTCGCGAGCCGTCCCAGAGATCGAGCACCCGAGCGTAGCTCTGTACGTCCGTGGGGAGCCCAGCATCCTGGACGTCGATGACGAGGCAGTCTTCGGTTCCGCCGTTCTTTGGGCCGCGCAGGCCGCGTCCGACCATCTGCTCGTAGAGGAGGGCGCTGCAGGTTGGCCGAGTCAGGCAGACGACGTTGGCCTTTGGCGCGTCGAAGCCGGTGGTCAACACACCGACGTTGCAGAGAAATCTCAGCGTCCCGCTCCGGAAGCGCTCGATGATCGCCGCCCGTTGCCCGCGCGGGGTCTTCGCCGTGATGGTCGCCGCGCAGGGGGCTCCGATGGCGCGATTGAGCAGAAGCGTCAGCAGCTCGGCATGCTCGACCGAGCACGCGAAAACGAGGGTCTTCTTCGACTTTGCCAGGCGAAGCAGGCGGCGCAGGATGGCCGTGTTTCGCGGAACGCTCCGTCCGAGCACGGCGACGTAGTCCTTTGGCAGCTCGTGGTAGGTCTCGAAGTCCCGCCGTTGCTTGGCCGTCATCTCCGGCGTGTCATCGATGGCGAGGGGCTCATGCGACACGCTGGAAAGAATGCCCCGTTTCTGAAGCTGTCCAATCGGCTGCTTCCCGAGGGCGTCCGGTCGCAACAGCGAAGTCTGAAAGTACGACCGAAGCGATTCGTCCTGCGTGTCCTCGGTGCGCCACGGGGTTGCCGTTAGCCCTATGACAGGTGCGGCATTCTGAGGAAGTTGCCAAAGACGTTTCAAGCGCAACTCGAGCGCCATCAAGACTTCGCGGTGCTGCTCCGCAATCAACCGGTGGGCCTCATCGACGACCACCGCCGCGCGCCTCCGCTTTGGGAAAAGGCTTTCGAGGAGCTCGGGGCGTCGAGTTACCCAAGAGTGAAGCTGCTGGATCCCAGCAACAATCACGGTTCTCTCGGCGTCCAACTCGAGGTCATCGGGCTTGCGCGAGCCCCACGCACAAATGAGCCTCAATGGGCCGGTGCGCCGCACACGCTCGCCATCCGCGCGGTCCGGTGGGACCTGCCACACTTGGCGAAAGCATTCCCACGCTTGCAGCTCGAGCTCCTCGCTTTGGGCAATCCATAGAACGACGTTGCGCGCGGTCTCGTTCGTGGCGAGATGGTCGCAGACGGCCTCGACGGCGACCCGGGTCTTCCCAGCTCCCGTCGGCAACGAGAGCATGGCTGTCCCAGTGCCTTCGGCGAGGAGAGCCCCGAGCTTCTCGTAGACCTCGTGTTGGAAGTCGTGAAGGGCTGGTCGGGGCTCGGCCGGCCAGACTTCCTCGTCCGTTGGTACGTCACGCCCGCAGCTCTCAGCCAGGCACTCTGGAAGCCCGACCACTTCGCAAAACTCGCGAGCCCAGCGCCCCCCTTGATGCCAGTAGCCGGCCAAGATGCGGGAGCCCGCCCCGACTTGAATCGCGTTCCCGTGGAAGCTCTCGCCACGTCCGCCGAGCGCGAGATACGAGGCTACGAGCCGCGCGTAGTGTGTGGCCGGGATGTTCTGGAGAAGCACTCGGCGCAGCCACGGACCAACCTCGGGATTTACGAGCAGTCTTGAGCCATAGACGTCGATTATCTCGCGAACGGGCCGCGCTTCAGGCCCGCCGTTCGCCAACTGGCTGGCCGCAAGAGTGGCTCGGACCAACTTGAGCCGGTCCGCAAAGGCGTTGTCGGGCGTGCCAAGGAATCCGTCCCAGGCGTCGCGCGAGATTCGCTTCAACAACACGTCTTCGATGCACTGGCGGTCTTCGGGGGTCATTTGAAATCCATGGGTGCTGTGGCCAACCGTGCTCGCCCTTTCGTGCGCGCCCGCGTAGCCTCGCACAACCGACTCTGACTTCTGGGGGATTCGATGACGCAGGATGAAGCTTTCGAACGACTCAAGGCCCATGTTGAGCGTGATGGGCGCGCTACGGTGACGGGACGCGACCTCCTGTCCTGGGTCGGGGCCGAGCGGCGCGGGAGCGAGGTGGTTCGCCGGATCCGGCAGGCTCTTTGGTCCCACGGGCTCGCCACCGAGCCCGACTTCAACGCCGTTTGGATCGACGAACCGATAGACGCCGTGAGCGCCTCGCCTCCGCTATCGGCGGCTATCGCCGATTCGCCGACTACCGAGCCTCCGCCGAACGGGAAAGACAGTGAGCCTCCCCCGGCAGTTCGTCCGCCTCCCATCGAGGCCGACATCGAGGCCGACATCCAGATTGAGAAGACGATGAGGAGCGTGGGGCGGCTCGAGGCGGCCAACGCGATGAGCACGAACAACCTACATACGATTGCGGAGACGGCGAAGCTGATCGAGGCGACGACCGAGATGCGCCTCCACGGGCTGGACCATCTCGTCGTGCTTCGGCATCGCGAGCCGATTGGCGTGGTGACGTGGAAGGCAATCGCGGAGGCGGCGCTGCGCGGCCCGAACGCAAAGCTCCCCGAGCTCGTGCGCGACGTGATGGAGGCCGTTCTGCACGTCGACTACGACACGGACATCTCCGAGGCGATCGAGCGGATGGACAAATCTGGGTACGTGCTGGTTCGCAACAAGGACCGAACGAGCGGCCTGGTGACCTTCCGTGACATTGGCACGTGGTTTCGTGAGCAGTTCGAGGCGTTCATTGTCCTGGGCGACGTGGAGCGAGCACTGCGCTCGATCGCGAGAGCGTTCAGTCTCGACGAAATACGTTCCGCGCTCGACGCCACACACGTTGGCGAGATCGGCGACGTTTCGGATCTCACGTTCGGTGCACTTCTTCGTCTCCTCGACGAGCCTACGCGCTGGGCGCGGCTCGGCCTCGGCCTCGACCGCGTGAAGACCATCGCGGCGATCGACGACGCGCGCAAAGGCCGCAACGCGATCGTTCATTTGGCCGTCGACAGCGTGGAGCAGAAGAAGGTCGTGGCCTGGCGCAGGCTCGCGAAAGAGCTCGAGCGCGCGGCTGCGACGCGAGGGTAGGTGGTTGGGCCCCGGAAGTGGCCAAGTGGCATGCGCGGGCCCGACAGCACTTGAGCCGAGCTGTTGTTGAGCGATGCGCCCCGCTCGAATAGAGTGGCTTGCGTTGAGAGCGATGCTGACAGATCACGTCGGAAAAGGGGCCGGAGTGGCGCCCAAGCGGAGAAAGAAATGCGCGGGAATCGAGGCGCCGTGCGCGCGCAGATGGTGAAGCGTGCGATTCATTCGGCCGGTCTTAACGGCACGCATTTGTATCGAACCGTAGGCGATCCAGTTGGCCGTTCGCAGCCGCGCAAACCGTCGACGCTCGAGGCCTCGTCATGAACGAACCGACCAAGGATCAAGAGCCTGCCGAAGGTCAGCCCCTCGAAGGGGTCGAGCCGCCGACGCCCGGCAACTGGGGCGACTACCCCATCGACGAGCTTGCGATTCGCGACGAGCCGCGCACCGCCGTCGACGTGGTGCGCCGAATCGAGAAGGGGCGCTTCGTCCTCGACCCGGACTTCCAGCGCGGGTTTGTCTGGGACGAGAAGAAGCAGAGCCGGCTGATCGAATCGATCCTCATGCGGATCCCGCTGCCGGTCTTCTACGTCGCCGAGGACGCGCAAGGGCGGCTCATCGTCGTTGACGGACGGCAACGCGTGACGACGCTTATGCGCTTCATCACCGGCGAGCTGAAGCTCGACCTGGAAGACCGCAAAGACCTCCACGGGAAGAAGTTCGGACAGCTTGAGGCGCGGCTCCAGAACCGCGTCGAAGACTGCCAACTCCGCTTCTACATCATTGACCACAAGGTTCCCGAGCAGGCACGACTCGACATCTTCGAACGCGTCAACGGTGGCGAAGTGCTGACCCGGCAACAGATGCGGAACGCCATCTACAATGGGTCGGCGACCAGGTTTCTTCGAGAAGAAGCCGGCACAAAGCTCTTCCAAGATGCCACCGGCGCCAGCCTCGACGCCAAGAAAATGCAGGACCGGGAGTTCGTGAACCGATTCTGCTCGTTCTCGCTGCTGTCGCTCGAGACCTACAAGGGCGACATGGACGACTGGCTGGCGCGAGGCCTGAAGGAGCTTGAGAAGCTCACCAGTGCCGACAAGGAGGAGCTCAGCGCGAAGCTGCGACGAGGTCTCCTAAACAACTTCACGGTGTTCGCGCAGCACGCGTTCCGCAAACATCGCGGTCCTGAGCAGCGTCGGGGAATCATCAACGCTTCGATCTTCGACGTCATGATGAGTGAGCTCTCAACGCGCGATGAGGCGAGCGTCGCGTCCAGCGCCGAGGCCGTGCGCGCCGCCTTCATGAAGCGCATGACCGACGAGGATTTCCAGCGCGCAGTCACCTACGGAACCAACAAGGCCAATGCGGTCCGTAAGCGCTTCGAGATCGCTTCGGCGATGATGGCGGAGGCCTTCGATGTTGAGTAGCCTGCACCTCGCGAGCTTCAAGTGCTTCCAGCAGCTCGAACTCGAGTTGCGGCCGCTGACGCTACTCTCCGGCGTGAACGGCGGCGGCAAGTCCTCGGTGATCCAATCGCTCGTGCTGCTGTCGCAGACGCTTTCGGAGCGCGAGTGGGGACGCAGGCTGCTGCTCGAGGGTCCGGAGCTCGCGCTCGGCAGTGCCGCCGACGTGCTGAACCAGAACGCACGCGATCGCCTCGGTATCGGTGCTGCCACCCGTAGTGAGCGCCTTCAGTGGATTTTTAGGGCGGGCGACCGCCGCGCTCTCTCCATGGAGCTCGAGAGCGTTCAGCGCGACGGACAGGACGTGTTGCTCACCGATCCCGTTCGATGGCTGTTGCCTGTAGCTCAAGCCGAGACCTCGAGCGTCGTCTCGGCGCTGCGCCGTCTCACTTGGATCACGGCCGAGCGCACGGGGCCCCGCGAGTTGCTCCCGCTGCGCGATGAGGAAGGCCACCAGCACGTTGGGGCTCGCGGCGAGCTGGCGGCTGGCCTTCTGCACTGGCGCAAGGACGAGGCGGTGCGCGTGGCGCTGCGCATCGCCGACCGCCCACCGACGTTGCTGCATCAGCTCAGAGGCCACATGCAGTCGTTTTTTCCGGGGTGCGACCTCCGCGTCGTCCCCATTGATGGCGCGAGCGCGGTCAGCTTGCAGCTAAAGTCCGACCAACGCTCGGACTTCCAGCGACCGCAAAACGTTGGTTTCGGTCTGACTCAGCTTTTCCCGATCCTTGTCGGCGTGCTTGCCGCGAAAGAGGGCGATGTGCTCGTCATCGAGAACCCCGAGGTTCACCTTCACCCGAAGGCGCAGCAGGACATCGGCACGCTGCTCGCGAAGGTAGCCGCCAGCGGTGTGCAGGTCATCGTCGAAACACACGCCGACCACGTGCTGAACGGTGTTCGACTCGCGGCGAAGACTAAAGCCATCAACCACGACGACGTAGCGGTCCACTTCTTCGGCAACAGCGACGGCACCTTCGTGCCGAAGTCGCCCAAGCTCGACGCCGACGGCCGCCTCGACTCCTGGCCGGAGGGATTCTTCGACCAATTCGACCACGCCCTTTCGCAGCTCTTGTAGGTGACACATGGAGCCGATCCTCGACGAGTGCAGCCTCGTGCCCTCGACAGTCTGTGTGCCAGCACGCATCGACGCGCTCGCGCAGACGCTCAAGGAGCTCGATGCGGTGGGTGTTGCACGCGTTTTAAGATCCGTTCGCGACGCCGCCGATCGCGATCTCGGTGGCGGGGTTGGTCTGCGCCGAGGGTGTTTCGCCGGGACGACCTCCAAGGAGAAAGACGCCGGACGACTCGTCGCAACGCGCCTCGACAAGCAGCCGTACATCGACGGCACTGGCGGGCTATTCGCTGTCGCTGAGGGACCGCGCGCAGTCGAAACGAAGGTCGGCGGACACCGGGTCGTGGGGATCGGGCTTGCCGCCCTTACGGAGGGCCTCGTCGTCTCGCTGACGACCGATACACACCCCAATGGCGCGGCCCATGAGGTTGACGTCACCTACCTCGACGATGACGGGCAACGAGATGAGAAGGTCGCGGTGACGACGTTCACGTCTCCGGGCGAGGTGACAAGTGCTCGTACCGCTTTGCTCGAACGCGTGAGCCGCGCGGTCTCCAACGGCCTGGCGATCATCCAACGGCTTAACGAGCTGTTCCCGCGCCTTCGTATCGGCGATGACGCGCGAAAGTCGATTGAGGCGATGACCGGAAGCGAGACAGTATTTCGCCAGCTCGTGCGTCACCTGCGAGCGCTCGACGAAGGGGCTCGACTCTGGATCAGTGGCACCTACGAGCCGCTGGCCGTTTCGTACAGCGTCGAGTCCGAGGCCACGCTCCAGCACGGCACTTATGGGCCGATGCGGGACTTTGCGACTCCTGCGGGGTTCTCCGATGCACGGTGGTCGCTCCACACCAAGCTGACCGGTGGAAACGGCGCTCGAGTGTACTTCCGTGCCGAACGCGTCGAAGGGCAGCCGGTGGTGCTCATCGGGTACTTCGGGGAACACCTCGACACGGTGAAGCACCACTGACGGACGAACTGCTCACCACCGCCTAGCGCGCGTCCGTCCCCTCACCCCACCACCATCTTGGCCCCAGAAGGCCCGCTCACCGCCGCGCCCTCCACCTTCGCCCCCGTCTCGAACCCCGAGATCTTCCTCGCCACGAAGACCTCGTGCCTTGCCAACGTCGCGTCGAGGCAGGAGAACACCAGCGGGCTCAAGCTGAAGACCTCTTCGCCGTCGAGGAGGTAGCAGAAGCTGTCTTGGAGCTTTTGCGGGAGCGTCATTCGGCGCACCGGGAACATGTCCGATGAGCCCTCGAGCACGCGGACGCTGTAATGAAAACGGTTCGGGAGGTCCATGTCCTCGAAGCGGACGGAGACCACCAGGCGCGTCTCGCTCAGGCCCGTGATGGCCTTTTTTAGCTTCTCCCAGAGGGCCTGCAGGCCGGGCTCGGCCTCGGCGACCATCTCGGCCGTGGGCGTGACCGAGTGGGAGAACACGTTTCGCTCCTCCACGACCTCGGTCATCACCTCGTGCATCAACGGCGCCGGTTTGCCCTCGATCGTGCAGAGTGCACGGACGGCGCGGACCAGGGCCGCGCTGCCGGGCGTGACCATCGCCGAAAGGCGCCACGCGAGCTCGTGCCACGTGCCCATCGAGATGGGCTTGCCGAGCACCTGCTTCAACAGCGCGAGGGCCTTGTCCGGCATCTTGCCGCCGTTTTGCGCGGTCACGAGCGAGAGCGCGCAGCTCGCCAGGAACGCGAGCGCCTTCTCGAAGGCGTCGCGGTAGGTCTTCACACGGAGGAACGCCTCGGGCTGCGTGGTCAAGAGCGCGTCGAATCGCGCGATGGGGTAGGGGAACGGTCGCGCGCGGCTCGAGGGCGGAATGGAGGGAACGTCGTCGTTGGCGGGCTCGGGGCTGCTGAGACGAATGCCGAGGCGCTTGGCTTGCTCGAGCACGTCGTCGGTCGCCTTCTGCTGCCCGTCCGGCGGATAGCCGGTGCGCTTCAGGACCTTTTTGACCTCGATGCGCAGCTTGGCCTGCACGCTCTCTTTGCGCGTCCAATCGATGGTGGCGTTCTTGCGCACCACCTGCGTCACCTCGCGCGCGATGGCGCAGAGCTGCGCGTCTCCGAGCACCTTCACGGCGCTCTCGTTTTCGGCGAGGGCCTCGTAAAAGGCCGCTTCGTCTTTGGTGAGGGAGAGCGTGTCGCCTTGGGCGTCGGCCTCGCGCATCTTCTTGGCAATCTCGATGAGCTCGGAGATGACCTGCGCCGCTTCGATGGTGCGGTTCTGGTACCGACGGACCGCGTCTTCGAGCATCTCGGAGAACTTGCGCTGCTGCACCAGGCTGCGCTCGCCTCGTGTGCGCACCTCGTCGGCCAAGAGGCGCTCGAGCAGCAGCGCCGCGAGGTTCTGGTGCTTCATGCCCTTGAGCTCGTCCAAGAACTCGGGCGAGAGAATGGAGATATCGGGCTTGGGAAGGCCCGCGGCATCGAAGACGTCGAGCACGTCGGAGGTGACCACCGCGTCTTCCACGATTTGGCGCACGGCGTGGCCCAGGTCTTGGCTCGGCGGGCGCTTGCCGCGCTCGAGCTTCTCGATCCCCACTTTCACGGCCTGGTAAAACGCGACCTCTTCGCGCACCTCGTCGCAGTACGGGTGGTTCGACGAGAGGGCGAAGGCCTTGGTGATCTTCTCGACGGCACCGACGAAGATGTCGTGGCCGTCTTTTTTCGCCTTGTCGGCGGCGCCCGCCGCCGCCTTCGGTTTCTTCTTTTGGAGAATGTGCTCACGCGCATGGGCAAGAATCTCGAGGCGCTCTTGCCGCGTCCCGGAGACGATGCGCGAGGTGTCGCAGCCGTGCATGGAGTCGCGGCACACCTCGAGCTCGCGGCGCAGCACCTCGATGGCCGTCTCTTGCTGCTCGGTCGGATCGCCTTTGCCGCCGCGTTGGGTGTAGGTGCGGGTGGCGGCGCGCAGGGCCGAAGCGAGGCCGATGTAGTCGACCACCAGGCCGCCCGGCTTGTCTTTGAACACGCGGTTCACGCGGGCGATGGCCTGCATGAGGTTCGCGCCCGCCATGGGCTTGTCCACGTAGAGCGTGTGCAGGCACGGCGCGTCGAACCCGGTGAGCCACATGTCGCGCACGATCACGATCTTGAGTGGATCGTTCGGATCTTTGATGCGGTCTTGCAGGCGCCTACGGCCGGCTTTGCTGCGCAGGTGCGGCTGAAAGCGCGCCTCGTCCGAGGCCGAGCCGGTCATCACCACCTTGATGGCGCCCGCGTCGTCGTCGTCGTCGTGCCATTCGGGCCGCAGCTTGACGATGGCCTCGTAGAGATCGACGCAAATGCGCCGGCTCATGCACACAATCAGGGCCTTGCCCTCGAGGTCGCGCGACCTTCGTTCGAAGTGGGTGACGATGTCGTTCGCCACGATGCTTACGCGCTTCTCGGTGCCTACCAGGGCCTCGATGGTGGCCCATTCGCTCTTCAGGGCTTCGGCCTTGGCGTCTTCTTCGTCTTCGGTGAGCTCGTCGAACTGTTCGTCGATGTGGGGCTTCTCGCTCTCGGAGAGGTCGAGCTTGGCGAGCCGGTTTTCGTACATGATGGGCACCACCGCCTGGTCTTCCACGGCGCGGCGCATGTCGTACACCGAGATGGTGTCGCCGAAGACTTGGGTGGTGCTCTTGTCCTCGAGCTCGATGGGCGTTCCCGTGAAGCCGATGAACGACGCGTTGGGCAGCGCGTCGCGCATGTGCTTGGCGAAGCCGTAGGCGAAGGTGCCGGTCTTCGTGTCCAGCTTGCCTTTGAAGCCGTATTGGCTGCGGTGGGCCTCGTCGGCAATCACCACGATGTTGCGCCGCTCGGAGAGCGTGGGGTGGCGCTCGCCTTCGCTGGGCAAAAACTTCTGAATGGTGGTGAAGAAGATGCCGCCCGAGGCCACGTTGAGCATGGTGCGAAGCTGCTCGCGGCTCTGCGCGCTTTGGGGCGGCTGACGAAGCAGCGCCTGCGCCATGGCGAACGTGCCGAAGAGCTGGTCGTCCAGATCGTTTCGGTCGGTGAGCACCACCAGCGTGGGGTTCTGCATGGCGCGCGAGAGCACCAGCTTTCGCGCGTAGAACACCATGCTCAGGCTCTTGCCCGAGCCCTGGGTGTGCCAAATCACCCCGATGCGGCGGTCGCCGCCTGCGGCCGAGGCGCGCTCGGTCTCGCGCACCCCGCGCCGAACGGCGTGAAACTGGTGGTAACCGGCAATCTTCTTGAGCACGCGGTCGCGCTCGTTCTCGAAGGTGACGAAGTTTTGCAGGTAGTCGCACAGGCGCTCTTTCTCGAACACGCCGAGCACGAGCACCTTGAGCGGATCGGCATGAGCGGGCTCGTCGCCCTCACCGGCGATGGTGCGCCACTTTGCGTAGCGCGAGTCGTCCGCGGTGAGCGAGCCGATACGCGCCTGCACGCCGTCGCCCGCGACCAGCACGAGGTTGCTGGTGAAGAGCTGCGGGATGTCGTTCTTGTACGTGTGGAGCTGCTGCACCGCGTCCCACACGTCGTCGGTCGACTCGGGGCCCTTGAGCTCGATCACCCCGAGCGGCAGGCCGTTCACGAACACCACGAGGTCCGGAATGCGCGTGCCGACGCTCGCCTGGGCGGTGCACGTCACGGAGAGCTGCGTGGTCACCACGAAGTCGTTCTGGTCGGACTCGTCGAAGTCGACCACCCGCAGACGCACGCCCTTCACCCCTCCGCCTTCTTCGGCGGGGCGGGCCACCTCGATCTCCACGCCGTCCACCAGGAGGCGATGAAACGCCTGGTTTCGCAGGGCGAGCGTGGGCGCCTCGGCGCGAAAGAGCACGCGAAGGCCCTCGGCCACGGCCTCTTCGCTCACCTCCGGATTGAGCCGACGAAGCGCCTCACGCAGGCGTCCGAGGAGCACCACTTCGGACGCGCTGGAACGCTCACCGTACTCGCTGCCCGGCACGAGGTGCGCGCTCGGAAGAATCTCGTACCCGAGCGAAGCGAACCACGTGAGGCACTCGTGCTCGAGGTCCTTTTCCGAGGCGAACGCCATGGATCAGATTGCTTTCTCCACGAGACGCATGGCCTCGGGAACACGAAGGGAGCCGGAGAGAAGTTGAGGGAGGAGTGCGTCGCGGAGGGCGGCGAGGGTTTGGCTGTTCTTTCGAACTGACAGCGAGCGAGCCGCAAGGGGAGCCAAGGCCGCGCTCCCTACTTCAATAGCTTTGCCCGACGGCAGCGCCACAATCGCCCGGGTCAGATGACCGCGCTGAATATGCCCCATAGTCGTCGCCTTATCGGCAGCGATCTGACGAAATTCCGCAAGGTGATGAACTAGCCAGCCATGATAAAACCAAGGGGGCGTGGACTTGGACGTCACCTTAAACAGATGCTGATTCAGCGCCCCCTCACCTCCGCACCACACTGCGACTTCCAAGGTGCCAGACCAGGAGAAGAGAAGGTCGCCATCTTTGACGACGTATTGCATCGGTACATTGCGATTTGCTTGGTCTGCTCCGTCTACAGCGCCCTTGCGAAGCTGAGCAATCTTGATCACGGGTAGAGACGGTTCACCCGCAGCAGCCGGAAACTTTTGAAGGGCGAGGCCATTCAAAAAGTCTGCGATGGTATCGAGTGGGACCGCTCTCCACCCCCGCGGAATCTTCCCCATCTCCGAGTCCTCGAAGTCGTCGGGGAAGAGGGCGGCGGTCTCGGCGTCCATGCCTTCCGGCTTGCGGCCCGCCTTCTTGGCGTGGACCGGGTCGAAGTCCACGAACCACGACTTGAAGAGCGCCCGCGCCATGGCCTCGAGCGTCTCGTTCGTGCGCCGGTTCAGCTCGATCTTGTCATCGAGAGTGCCGAGGATGTGCGCGATGGCGCGCTGTTCGGGGAGGGGGGGGAGAGAGAACTCGAACGCTTCTATCCTCGATGGTGCCGTGTGCAGGATCTTCGTACCGGATGCCGTTGCCACCAAATGGCTATTGAACGACTTCGTGAGAAAGAGCCAGTACAAGAAGCCGGCATCCACGTGCTTCGCGACATTCGTAACGAGCCCAATCCGCTGATTGTGCAGGTACGTACAGCCGTCGCTTGGGACCCGCGCTGGGATGCCGAGAATCTCCCCGCCCGGGGTTTGACATGTCATTACCAACAGCAAGTCACCCGAATTCAGCTCGTATTCATGTGGATACGCGCCAGCGTATTCCTTGATTACAGTACTCTCGAATCGAAAGCCGCCGGAGTATTGAAAGTTGCCGATCGACACAACGATCGGTCGACCCTGGCGTTCGAGCGAGTACAGTTCGCTCTTAAAGGGCCAGCCGTGCCGTACCGCTGCAATCTGCCCAAGCTTGCAGGTCGGCCAGCTATCGGCCATATCCAAGCCCCCTCAAGTTCTTCCGAATCTGCGCTTCCAGCTTCGCCTCCGCGAGCTCCGCCTCGAGCTGCGCGGTGAGCCGATTCATCTTGGCGCCTTCGGCCTCGCCGTCTTCTTCCACCTCTTCGGCGCCCATGTTGCGTCCGGGGGTGAGCACGAAGTCGTGGCTTGCGATCTCGGCCAATATGACGAGCGGCACGGTGCCCGCTAGGTGGCGGCAAGGAACGGCGAGCGCGCTCATCTCTCGTCCTTTCGAAAACCAACGGGCTGCCTGGACGTGACCGTAGGTGCCATAAGATCGCGGATCGCGTCGAACACGACACGGAACTGCGCGTCGTACTTTTTCTCGAGCGCGGTGAGCTTCTTGGCGAGCTCCACGTGCTCCTGCAGCATGCCGCGTAGCCGAACGAAGGCGCGCATGATCTCGATGTTGACCGCCACGGCCCTCGGGCTGCGCAGCACCGAGGAGAGCATGGCCACGCCCTGCTCCGTGAACGCGTAAGGCAGGTGCCTGCGTCCGCCGTGACGTCCCTCGCCACTTGAAATCACAGATTGTGACCTCAAGTGCGCGGCTTCTTGCTCATCGAGCTGGAACATGAAGTCTTCCGGGAACCGTTCGGCGTTGCGCTTCACCGCTTGGTTCAGCGCGCTCACGGTGACCCCATAGAGCCTGGCAAGCGCCTCGGCCGACAAGACGCGTTGACCACGGACATGCAGGATTGCCCGCTCGACCTGCGCAGGAACGAGGGTTTCTTCGTGCGGCTTTTTCTTAGAGGCCATACCCAAGCCCCCTCAAATTCTTCCGAATGGCCGCGTCCAGCTTCGCCCCCTCCGCGAGCTGCGCCTCGAGCTGCGCGGTGAGCCGCTTCATCTTGGCGTCGAAGGGCTCGCCGTCTTCTTCCACTTCTTCGGCGCCGACGTAGCGCCCAGGGGTGAGCACGAAGTCATGGCTCGCGATCTCCGCCAAGGTGGCGCTCTTGGAGAAGCCGGCCACGTCTTCGTACTTGCCGGCGCCCTTCTGACCGCGCCACGCGTGGAAGGTGCCGGTGATCTTGGCCAGGTCTTCGTCGGTGAGCTCGCGGTGCACGCGGTCCACCAAGGTGCCCATCTTGCGGGCGTCGAGGAAGAGCACCTCGCCTTTGCGCTTGCGGTAACGCTTGTCACTCTTGTTCTTGGCGAGAAACCAAAGGCACACCGGAATTTGCGTGGTGTAAAAGAGCTGCCCAGGCAGGGCCACCATGGCATCGATGAGGTCGGCCTCCACCATGGCCTTGCGAATGGCACCCTCGCCGGACTGCTGGGACGACATCGATCCGTTCGCCAGCACGACGCCGGCCAGGCCATTGCTCGGATCGAGGTGGTGCGCAATGTGCTGGAGCCAGGCGAAGTTCGCGTTGCCCTCGGGCGGGGTGCCGAAGGTCCACCGAACGTCGCTCTTGAGTTTGTCGCCGCCCCAGTCGCTCACGTTGAAGGGCGGGTTGGCCAAGATGTAATTGGCCTTTAGGTCGGCGTGCTGATCCGTGCGAAAGGTGTCGCCCCAGGCAATCTCGGCTTCAATCTGGCGAATGGCGAGGTTTAGCACCGCGAGGCGCTTGGTGGTCGCGTTCGACTCTTGGCCGTACACCGAAATATCGCCCCGGGTACCGCCGTGCGCTTCCAGGAACTTCTCGGACTGCACGAACATACCGCCCGAGCCACAACACGGGTCGTACACGCGGCCGTGGGTGGGCTCGAGCATTTCCACGAGGGTGCGCACCACCGAGCTCGGGGTGTAAAAGTCGCCGCCTAGGCGTCCCTCGGCGGCGGCGAACTTGGCGAGAAAGTACTCGTACACGCGGCCGAGCACGTCTTTCGAGCGGTGGTCTTCTTTGGCTGTGAGCTGGATGCCGCTCAAGAGGTCGATAATCTCGCCGAGGCGGGTCTTGTCCAGCGTGGGGCGCGCGTAGTCCTTGTTCAGGTTCCCTTTGAGCGCGGGGTTCTGGCTCTCGATGGCCTCCATGGCCTTGTCGATCTTCTCGCCGATGCTCGGGTGCTTGGCGAACGACTGGAGCGCTTCCCAGCGGGCGGGCGCGGGCACCCAAAAGACATTCTCGGCCACGTAGTGGTCGCGGTCTTCGAGGTCGTTCTCGGGGTCTTCTGCGGCCACGACCTTGCGCCGGTCGTCGAAGGCGTCGGACAGGTATTTGAGGAACAAGAGCCCGAGCACCACGTGTTTGTATTCGCTCGAGTCCATGCTGCCGCGCAGCTTGTCGGCCGCGAGCCAGAGGGTCTCCTCGAAGCCGACCAAGGCCTGGCTGGTGGAGCCGCCCTTCTTGCCTTTGCTCGAGCGCGGCGCTTCGGTCGACGGCGGAGGCTCGCTCGCAGGAGCTTTGGAGCTCGAGGCTCGTGAAGCGCGCGCAGCCGGAGCAGGCGCGGTAGGCAGAGCAAGCTGCGCCGCGCCCTCGGGCGCGCCGCCGAGCAGCTTCTCGAGCTTCTTGCGCTGCTCGGGTTTCGGCTCGCCTTTGCCGTTCTCCCACTGGGAGACCTGCGCCTGCGTGACGCCGAGCGAGGCCGCGATGGAGGCTTGGCTGAGGGATTGTGCCTTGCGGGACGATGAGAGCCACGAGGAGAAGGGCATGGGGGAACCGAAGGTATCGTGCGCGGGTGGAAGATGGGCGAGAGAAACGCTGCGACAGGTGCGCCCTCGGGTTTAGGCGGTGAAGACCGTGCGAGCATCGCCTGAGGGGCTTTGGCCGCGACGTACCATCACGGTCGTGGCTATGGCGCACCCGATCGCCGTGCCCACCGCCGCGCCCACTTTCGCTCCTGGTACTCCGGCGACGAGCCCACCAATTCCAGCGCCGACCACAGCCCCGCCTGCGGCCGAGAAGAGCAGGGTCTTCAGCATGTGGCGAACCTGGTCGTCGGGGACGAGGTCGAGGATCTCGTCGGCGATTTTGAAGCCGAGTCGCGCGAGCTCGATCGCGAAGCTGGCCGCGTGTTCGGGAGCCACGCTCAGGGTAGCGCCGCCCTTTGCTGCATTCGCAGCGAATTCCTCGCAAATCGACGCCACGGTCCTGCGCGCCATCAGCCCACCTCGAAGTCGTCGGAGTCGACTTCGTTTTGCTCGGCCGACGCCGCTTGTTCGGCGGTGGCGTTCGAGGCGCGCGTGGCGCGCACGGCAGCGAAGGCACCCGTGGCAGCTCCGCCGAGCCCGGCCGCGTTCGTGACCAACGCGATGCCGCCGGCCACCCCTGCGCCACCCGTCGCAATGGATCCGCCTCCGAGCGCGGCGAGGCCTGCACTCGAGGCCGCAGCGCCCGCCAGTGTGCCGCCCGCTGCGCCAAACCCGAGGCTCGAAACCAGGGCGCCAATGGCGGGAGCAGCCAGCCCCGCGGTCAGAATACCTACGCCGGTTGCACCCGCCACGGCAAGCACACCCCCGGCGACCTGCACGACCACAGGCTGCCTGCCGTACCACGTCTTCACACGGCCCAAAATGCCTCGCATAGAAACCTCCAGAGGCGCTTCGTCCCCGATGGACCGTCGCGCCCAAATCATGGACGCGCGTGTGTGCCGGGATCTGACAACGCGTTCGGTACGATTCGCAGCCCTGCAATTTGAGATGGCAGCTTTAGTCGCCCAACGAAGGCTGCGAGCCTTCTCGAAAGATGAACGTGACAGGCCCGACCTCGAGGGTGTCGCCTTCGGTCAGGGTCGCCGAACCTTCGACAGGCTTACCGTTCAACAACGTCCTTCCAGACGAGCGGTCGTGAAGGACTGCCCGACCACCTTCCCTCGCGCGTTCTATGACGAGGTGACGTCGTGAGACCTCGGGGCTCGAGACCCAAAGTGTGGCGTCAGGAGCACGACCGACTCGAAGCTCATCTCGGATCTCGAACCGACGAAGCTTCGTTGAGGGAAAGACGATGGGCGTTCGCTCGCCCAACATCTCGAGGTGCGCCATCGTCCAATCGGCAGGAACCCAGCGCAAGATGTCCCCGAGGTGACGCACCACTCGCCGGAACGCGAGCTGCTTCTCAAGAGCCTGACTTGCTTCCGGTGGGTGAGCGCGCGCGAACGCGAGCACTGCGCCGAGCGACGTGCGTGTCGCCTCGAGCTCGTGGGTGATTCGATTTCGATCCGCAACAAACTGACCGAGGACCGAAACCGACGCGCGCGCGTCCATGCGTAGGGCCTCGGCCGGAAGGACGCCGTTCGCGGACAGACGAGAAAGCACCAGCAAGAGGACCCCAAGGGTTCCTCGATCGAGCGGAAGGGAGCTGCCTGTCACCGCTTTGACGAGCTGGTCACCCTCCATGCCGAGCTGCGCCGCAAGCAAGTGGACCGACTCTCTGGCGATGACCTCGAGTCGCTGCGAGATTTTGAGGATGATGCCAATGCTCTCGACGCTTCCCCACGTTCGCTCGATGGCGGCGTCGTACTTATGGAGACGTTCGAGCAAGCCTGTGCGTGCGTGTTCGAGGGCAGCCGCCGACGCGCGCAGAAGCTCCGTCCGTGGGTCTTCTTCTTCGCGAACGGCTGCGGGGGCTCCAGGCGGAGCGTCGAATGATGGGCTCTTCGGAACACGACCTCGATGCGCCAGGCGCTCGTTGAGCTGTTCGATCAAGGGACGGGCCGCGCGGAGCACCCCCTTCGTATCCATAAGGCGCTGAACCGCCCAATCCGTGCTGTTTCGACGCGAGGCCATCAACGCAAGAGCGATGAGCGCGTTGGCGTCTCCAGTGGCACAAAGCGCCTTCAGCGCCGCTTGGGAGGTGGCCTCGTCGCTGCAGTGGAGCAGGGCGAGAAGAAGGTGAAGAGCCATCTCGCTCTTCCGCTGTGCGGCGAGCGTGAGCGCGACGATTGGCGGAGTGCTCTCGTCGCTTGCAGGCTCCACGGTGGCCTCGGCCCCTGTTGTCGCCATCGCGCGAACGATGTGCTGAATGAGCTCGGCGTCCGTTTCTGACAGCATCGGCCAAGGCTACAGCGACTTCCTCACCGTGAGCGACCTCACCCGCGAGTGGACAAGAGGGCCTCCCAGAACGCGGAAACCTTGGTCGCGACGATGAGCTTCTGGTCGGGCCGCCATTGGGTGACGATGCCGACCAAACGGCACATCGACGGCCTCCACTCGGACACCGTGCCTCCGCCGGCCCCGATGCGCCATATGGGGCTGCCCGAGAGGCCGCGGGGATCGACCCAGTCGCTGCTCGATCCGTCCGGCGCCCGAAAGTTGGCGGGGTCGAAATCCATGGCGAACTGGAACGCCTTCATGTCGCTCGGGAGGTTGTCGTCGCGCAGCATGGCGCCGTACGGCAGGCTTTGGCTGACCACGCCTCCGAGCAGCGCCGAGCTGTTCGATGTGGCAGCCGGAAACCCATGCAGAAAGAGGTAATCCGTCGCCAGCATCTGGTCGGTCGCGTCGACGGCATTCTCGGGCCAGAAGCCGCCGTCGAGATCGGGGTAGGCCGCAGGTAACTCGTCGGCCCGAATGTCCATCGCTTCGTGCTCGAAGCAAGACTCTCCGGGAAGCTCGATGGGCGCGCTACCTCGCACGGCGCTCGCCGCCATCGGCAATCCCGCCTCTTGGAACACATGACGAGCGGAGAGCAGAAAGCGGCGCCTCCCCAGACGAAGCCGCAGGGCAGAGCCGACGTGAAGACCCATCTCGGCAGACTCGACCTTCAGCACGCTCCCGATGAAGGGGAACGTGTACCTCGCCATCGTGCTCACCGCGGTGTTGAGGAAGGTGAGCTTCTCGTCCTCACTAAGCGCTTCAGAGCTCATCGCTTGCTCCTCGAAAAAATGATGCCCCCACGCCACGCCCTGTCGAAAGCGCTTCGCTCCATGGTGACTTCGCTCCCGCACGTGTCGGCCACCGCGGCGGGAGCCGGGTCGCGCAGCGTGACCGTGACGTCGTCGAGCGCGTCGACGATGAGGTAGTGGTTCTTGATGACCACCAAAAAGGGCGGGGTGACCGAGCCGACCTCGGAAGCGTCGATGGTTCCCCCCACATAGTCACACGATGGGCTGCGTTTGCGCATGGCGTCCAGAAGGACGACGAGCAAGATGCCGCGGCAGGTCGCGTCGTAGCCCGCCTCGTCTCGCAGGGTCGCCTCGTCGATTTCGACTCCTTGATCGCGCAAGAGCTGCCTCCAGCAAGCAGCGCCGCAGGACATATCGAGCTCCTGCCGAACCATGCGCTCGCTGGGCTCGCGGCTCAACGGGCGTTGCTGGGGGGGGGGCTCGTTCCGTAGGCCGCTACGAGCGCGTCGACGGCACTTTGCAGGGTCGCGTAGGACGTCTCGTCCACCGCGCGCCCCTTCGCGGCCGTGGAGGAGACCACGAAGCGGCCGTCCTCCGCGAGCACGCAGAAGCCGTCGATGTAGACCGTGGGTCGTGACCCTTCCGAGGCGGTTCCGCCGACGATGCGAAGCGGTCTCGCGCTGGCCACGTGTACGACGAAGCCGGCCTTCTCGAGGGCCTCGCGCGCATTCTTGACGCTCGCGTCCTCGGGAGCGGCCTTGAAGAGCCGAAACCGATCGAGCCCGCGCGTTGGTACGGGCGTGGGTCCAATCCAATGAGCCAATGCGTGATTCGCGTCTGCCATCGTTTCGACCTGCTCGTGAGCGATTCAAGAAGAGTACCACCTGGCGTGCTGCCGTCTACCCGCGTTCGTCCGTCTCCAGGCCGAGGTCCAAGCCCCGCACGCTCAATAAACCCAAACCCCAAGCCGCTCCCGAATCTCCCCCTCCGAAACGGCATCCCCGAACGCCCTTCGCCACGCGTCCTCGAGCCCCTCTCGCTCCACCGAGCCCCACATTTCCCCCAAAAGGGCCTCTCCGGCAGCCACCGCCGCAACACGTGCAATCGTTCGTGGCGTGCCCACCGCGCGTGCCACGGCTACACATGCCCGTAACGTGTCGTCCGCGCGTTCGGTGTCCCCCGCGATTCGATAGGCGGTGGCCAGGCTGCGCTGGGCGCCGAGGCGTGGGTAACTCGAGTCTCGGTTTTGGGCGTCCCGTACGAGCTCGAGATCTTCGATGGCGCCTCGTGCATCGCCGGAAGCCAAACGGATTCGGCCGCGCTCGAGGTGGAGGTAGCTTTTGGTCGTCGCGTGGAGGTTCCAGCGCTGGGGCGCAAGCTTCTCGAGGGCCGTGTTCACGGCCTCGAGGGCTTCGTCCAGGCGACCCATTCGCCTTAGGCACGTGGCGACGTAACAGGCCGAGCGTGGCGCTTCGGTCGGGCACTCTTGGTCGTGGTGGGCCATTCCTTTCCGAAGGAACCCTTCGGCCTCGGCGAGCGCGCCGGCGTGGAGCAAAACGCGGCCTAGCGTTCCGTACGCTTCGCCGAGAAGCTCTCGCCGATCCCTGCCACTCAGTCCCTCGGTCGCTTGCACGGCTTCTTCGGCCAAGGCTTTTGCGGCGGGGAGGTCGTCCTCGTCGATGGCTGCCGTCGCTGCGGCGATGTTTCGGCGCGCGTGCAGCTCGGGATAGCGGGTGACGTCGAGCTTCGCTTCCCGCTGAAGGACGGCGTCGGCTCCACGAGGGTCTCCGCCGTGCACCGCGAAGAGGGCAGAAAAGACGGATGCCGCTCCGGAGGCGTCCGCGTCGTGCAAAGCCAGGACTTTGGCGGTTTCCCACGCTTCCATCGAGAGACGTTTCCAATCTTCAGTGTCGTTCGCTCGATTGTTCTGAGCTCGAAAGTGCGCAATTCGCGCGCAGAACGCATCCAGGTTGGCCTGCGGAAGCACTTCGAGGCTGAGGCCGCACGTGGTCAAGGCCTCTCCCAAGTGGGACCACTTCAGGAGCTGAATCGGGCCTTCGTAGCCGCGAAGGTCTTGGTTTGCCGCAACGATCACGCTCGTGACCTGCGGTTGCGCGCGGGCCAGCGCTTCGAGCTTTTCGGGGAGATGCTCGACCGGGGCCAACGTGCCGTCGTCGCGCACTTGGGCCGTTGCGGCCACTCGAGAGTCCGCGGCACGTTGGGTGGCCGCGGACGCCGCGGCGATGGCCACACTGAGTCCCAGAGAGCTTCCCTCGACGTCGAAGTGTGCAAATGGGGCGTCAACGGTGAGCGTGGGCGGGGCCCGATGGTCCAGGTGTCGGCCTTCTCGTGCGGCAGTGGCCACGAGCCCTCGAAAGGCCCTTCGCACTTCGGCGTCGAGCGGGTCGTCTTTGCCGGGGGAAAAGGACGCGCGCAATCGAACCGCGTGGCCAAGATTGGG
>JAYUKI010000157.1:0-20731 GCA_043764595.1 Myxococcales bacterium
TTACGTGGCCGACGTCCGTGGCGTTCATGAGCCATCGGCAGGTCCAGGGAGGCGCCTATCGAGGCGGCGTGGGCTTCTTCTCGTCGAGCGCACCGGCCGGTGGGGGAGGTGCTCTCTATCGCGTGGTCGTCGGGCGAAGTGCGACCTCGGTCTGGGGCGACGCACCCGAAGATCTCATGGTGGACGAAGCTCGCAGCCTCTTGTGGAGCCTCTCCGAGGCGCCAGGGAGCCGTACGGTCTTCGCAGGGCGTTTCACGAGCTACCCCGCTCCTTGAGCCGAGTCCAAACAGCGTTCGGCGACCCACGTGGGTGTCGGGTGCGTGTGCGGCCAAGAGGCCGCGGTCCGGGGCTTCGCGGCCGCTCGTCGACGAAACGGCCTGGAAAATCCATGAAATAGTGCCCGTCTGGAGTTGGCCTCGTTCGTGCGAAGGGGGACGACGCGCAGGTCCGCGCGTCGGAGTCCCCATGAAGCCGAAATACGAGTCGCCCCGTGGTTCTTTTGCCGTACGAGTCGCGGCGCTGTCGGTCTTCGGTTTTGCGTTCGCCATGCAGGGCGGATGTGCGGTCGACTCGACTCTCGATGTCCCGACGGCCGCGGTCGACCTTGGAGACGAGGGCGACGATCACCCGGACGACGGTCTCGATCCCGCGTTCGACGATGGCCTAAGCGCTTCTCTCGAGGCCGAGGTTCAGGCCGAGCCGGGCGCGTCCGAGGCCGCCTCCGAAGGCGAAGCTTCTTCGCTGGTCGCGGTGACCTGCGACGCGAACGCACGAGTTGGAGACTATTGCGGTGGCGACAAAGTGTCCGGAGGCAGCAAAAATACGCTCTACCGCTGCAACGGGCCGGGTCGGGCCACGGTCGTGCGCGCGTGCAGTGCAGGGTGCAGCGTCCACTCGGGGACCGACGACTGCAAAGCTCCGGTGCCTCCTGGCCCTGCAGCGTGCGCGCACGTCGAGGCGATACTCAAGTTCGGTCTGCACCCCGTAGCCTCCGATAGGCTTCGTTGTGTCGGCATCTCCGCCGCGCGAATCACGCAGACGATTGGCGGCGCCGCGGCCTCGGCCGGAACACATCTTCAGGATGGAGTGTCGAACGGTCACCCCTATTCGGCGGCCACGGACCTCAGCGTTCGCGGAGTCAGCGACGCCGCGGTGAGAGTGCTCCTTGCGAGGCTCGACGCCATGGGATTTGCGGCGTTCTTCCGCAACCCGGGTCGCGACGGTTGGCCGTCGTCCGAGGCGCGGCACGTGCACGTCGTGTTCGCGGGCTCACGCATGAAGAGCCTGCTTCGCGCACAGATTGGGGACTTTCTTGGCGGACGCAATGGCCTGGCGAGCCACTCGGCCTATTCGTTCTACCAGCCGCCTGCGGACGTGAAAGCGTATGTCCGGCGGATCTTCGACGCGGCGAACTGAACGACACGTTCGCACGGCGTCGACGTCATTTGCAGGCGTCGTCGCGTCCCGTGTTCACGGCGCAGCCTCTCGTGCAGCGCTCGACCACGGTCGTCGTGGAGCCGGTGCCACAGCGGTAGAGCACGTCCGGATCGCCATTGACCTTGTCGCCACCGCAATACGAGCCACCGGTGACGCACGAGGTCGCGGCGCTGCATGCATCGTCTTTTCCCGGAGGCGAAACGAGGCAACGCTCGGCGCAGCGAGCGACGACCGTTCCCGCGCCCGTTCGCTGGCACCGATAGAGAATCGTCGTCTCGCCCACGAGTCGATCCCCACCGCAATAGAGACCGCCCTCCACACAGGGCACACGTGCGTCCGGAGCATCGGCGTCGGCTGGCGGCGCGACGTAGTCGAAGCTCCAGCACGCGACCGTGGAGAATGCGACGAACGCGACTCCGGACATGGCCGAAAGCGAATGGCGTGGTGGGAGAGCTCGCATCTGCAGAGTGCCGTGAGGACGAACCTCGCTTTGGGTTTAGATGTCCCACCTCGCTTCGGCAACTCTTTGCGCACTTCCACGAGCTTGCCTTCGTCGCACCTTGCATGGAGCGAAGCGTCCCGCTCGGTCCGGTTTTCGGTACCCTGCTAGGTTGACGAGATGGCCGAAGGACCCTCGAAGACCCGCACGCTGCACCGTGGTGCGCTCATGGCGCCTCTCCCGCTTCGTGTTCGTGTTCTCGGGGGTGGTCCTCCCGTGCGCCTCGAGCAGGGAACGGTCACCATCGGAGGCGCGTCTACGTGCGACCTGGTGCTCGACGATCCGAGTGTCTCGCGTCGTCACGTGGAGCTCGAGCTCGTGCCCGAGGGCGTGCTCGTTCGCGATCTCAAGAGCCGAAACGGCACGTTTTACCTGGATCAGCGCGTCGAGCGGATGATTCTGAGCCCTGGTGCGTCGCTTCGCGTCGGCGGAACCACCTTAGCCATCGAGCTCGATTCGGTCGACACGAGCGAGGCCCTCGAGCTTGCCGGGTTTCGAGGCATGGTCGGCGGATCCAACGCGATGCAGCGCCTCTTTGCAACGGTGGCGCGTCTCGACGGGTCGCTCGTTCCGGTGCTCGTTCACGGCGAAACCGGTGTTGGAAAAGAGCTCGTGGCCCGGGCCATCCACGAAGGCTCTCGCGTAAGCTCGGGTGCGTTCGTGCCCGTCAACTGCGGAGCCATTCCGCGCGAGCTCGTAGCGAGTACGCTTTTTGGCCACAAAAGGGGTGCATTCACGGGCGCAACCGAAGCGCGCAAAGGGGCGTTTGGTGCGGCCGCTGGCGGCACGCTGCTTCTCGACGAAATCGGAGAGTTGCCACTCGAGGTGCAGCCGTCGCTGCTGCGCGTACTCGAGCGAGGCGAGGTGCTGGCCGTCGGCGACGACGTACCCACGCGCGTAGCCGTGCGTGTGGTTGCGGCCACCCACCGCGATCTCGCGACCGAGGTTCGCGAGGGGCGCTTCCGCGAGGACCTCTTCTATCGGCTGGCGGTAGTTCGTATCGACGTGCCACCCCTGCGGGACAGACCGGAGGATATTGCCCCGCTCGCGCGCTTTTTTGCACGCCAAGAGGGACAACCCGATCTTCCCGACGATGTGGTGGAAGACCTTGGAAAACGCCCTCTTCCAGGCAACGTGCGCGAGCTGCGGAACGCCGTATTGGCCTACGTCGCACTAGGCCAAATGGGGCTCGGCTCGGGCCCCATGCGTTTGCCCCAAGCGGCCGGGCTCGATCGAGCGCTCGCCGACGCCGTTCGGCTCGATTCCCCATTTCTCGCGCAGCGCGAAGCCATCGCCGACCGGTTTTCGGAGCTCTATGTGGAGCGCTTGCTTCGCGAGACGAACGGCAACCAGACGCAGGCAGCCAAGATCGCCGGGCTCGATCGCACGTACCTCGGGCGCCTTCTCGCCAAGCTCGGCAAGCGCTGAGCCCGATGGGCTCTTCGTAGCCACTGACGCGGCCCACGCCCACGGTGTACGATTCGGATTGGTGCCGAGGTCGTTCTCCCTCTTGTTCGTCCCGCTCGTTGTCGTGGGGTCCATGCGGATTGCCTGGGCCGACGACGCCGCTACGGCCGAAGCGCGCGAGGCGTACGACCGTGCAGCAAAGGCTTACGATTCGAAGGACTACCGTTCGGCGGCTGGGGACTTCGCCCGAGCGGACGCGCGCGCTCCGAACGCACGGGCGCTCGAGCTCGCCATGGCCTCGGCGCTTCTGGCAAACGAACCCGCGCTCGGCATGGATCTCGTCGATCGCGCAGAGCGCCGCGCCGTCGATGGAGCGTTGGCCCAGCTCGCGCAGAAGCTTCGGGCCAAGTTCGCTCCCTTGGTCGGTCGAGTCCGGATCGTGTGCCCGGAGCGGCGCTCGTGCCGCGCGTCGATCGAAGGACGGGCCATGGACGACCATGAGCCAACGCACGTGCTTCGTGGAGTGCACGCGGTCGAAGTCTTGCTCGACGACGGACTGCGGTTCACGCGCTCGCTCGAGGTTCCTTCGGGAGGCGAGGTCGTCCTCGATCTGGCGAGCCCACCGTCGGCGCCGAAGGTCGCGAGACCCATCGAACCAACGGTTGCCGAAAAGAGAGGCATTTCTCCGGTGTTTTTCGCAACTTCGGCGGGGTTTGCGGCCGTCGGGCTCGGGACGAGCCTCGGGCTCACCGTCGCGACGAAAGGCAAACACGATACGTTCGTCGCATCGCCAAGCGCGGCCACGGCCGATGCGGGGGCCGAGATGCAGACCGCCGCACGTGTGGCGTGGAGCATCACCGGAGCGCTCGTCGTGGTGTCGGTCGTGGCGGCCGTGTTCACGGACTTCGGGTCACCAAAAGCGGGTCCCGTGGCGCTCGGTCTCGGCCCCGGCGCCGTGGCGTTTTCGGGCCGATTTTGAGCGCGGGAAGCTCACGCTACGAAGCGCTCGCGCGAATAGGTGTCGGCGGTATGGCGACGGTCTACGTCGCGCGTGCGCGTGGTGCGGAAGGTTTCTCGCGCCTCGTCGCGTTGAAGCGCGCACATCCCCACGTGCGAGACGATCCCGAACAAAGGGCGGCGCTTAGGACCGAAGCACGGCTCGTGGCGCAGCTACATCATCCGAACATCGTGGCCGTGCTCGACGTCGACGACACCTCGGGAGAGCTCGAGCTCGTGCTCGACTACGTCGAGGGTTGCACGCTGTCCGAGATCTTTCGCGCGTTGGAGAGCGCGCCAGCGCCTCGAGCCGTGCTTCGCATCGTGCTCGACGTGGCCGCGGGTCTCCAAGCCGCCCATCGTGCGACCGGTGAAGACGGGCAGCCGCTCGGGATCGTGCACCGCGACATCTCGCCGAGCAACGTGCTCGTCGGTCTCGACGGAATCGCGCGCCTCACCGACTTCGGCGTGGCCCGAGCGAGCGCGCCCTCGGCCGAACGCACGGCCACCGGCGTCTTGAAGGGCAAGCTCGGGTACATGGCTCCAGAGTACGTCGAGCACTACCGCGTCGACGCCCGAAGCGACCAGTTTTCACTGGCCGTGGTGGCCTGGGAGCTTCTTGCGCGCCGGAGACTTTTCAAAGGCGCGACCGAGCTCGAGACCCTGAAGAACGTCTCCCGTGGCGTCGTGCCGAAGCTGGGGACCTTCGATCCCACACTCGCCGCACTCGACGACGTGCTCGGAAGGGCGCTCGCGCAGTACCCCGAGGATCGTCACGCGACCGTGGCCGAGTTTGCTCGCTGCCTCGAAGACACGGGCCGCACCTTGGGGCTCGTCGGCTCCCACGCCGATGTGGCCGAGCTCGTCGAGCGCGTGTCGGGCGAGGAGCTCCGCGTGCGTCGACAATCCATCCAAGCGCCAAATGGAGTGCCGAATTCGAGCGCGGGAGCACGACGCGAAGTGCCAAGTCCGGCCTCCTCGCGTGATGATGTGGCGACGGCCTCCATCGTGCGAGAGATGGTCGAGCCACGGGCGCCCGCGTCCACCTTGGCCGCCCCCGCCACGAGCCCTCCCATCGCGTCCGAGCGACTACGTTGGCAGGGGCCCGTCGCGGCATCCTTCGGGGTCGGCGTGGTGGTCCTGGCCATCGTGGCGCTCGTAGGGCGAACGCACGAGCCTTTGGAACCACGTGCGTCCGAAGAAGACGCACACGTCGTCGTAGCGCGCGAGGTGCCTCCGCTGGCGCCCACCGCGTCGACCGAGGCGGAGGCGCTCCCGCCGATGGTCCCAGCCGTGATCGATGCCGGGCTGCGCGGCCTCGTGCGCGTGCGTCCTCCGACGGTCCCCACGAAAGCGCCCCCCAATCCGTACGCGCCGAAGAAGTCAGTCCAGTAAAACCGGAAAATTCCAGTGAAAGTGACGGCTCAAGCGGCCTTCCGGCCGCACCGTGGGCGGCTTCAAGGCCCCTACGAGGCGCGTTGGGGTCCTCTCGAGCGTTCATCGCACGCGCTCGCGGCTGGCCTGTTCGCTGCAATGGCGAAGGTCACGTGCCAGCCATCGGCACGCGACCAAAACCCGTCCGGAGCCACGCCATGAGCCTCGAATTCACGCCCCGCCTCGTCCCGACCCTCTCGCTCCTCGTACTTGGCATGGCGCTCGGTGTTGCGGCCACGACCTCTGGGTGCGCCGCGGCGACCGAAGGTGACGAAGCGCAGGAGCTTTCGGACGAAGGTCCCCTCGGCGACGACGTGTCCTCCGATGCCGTGGAGTCGGTGCAGATTGGCGAGGTGTCCGAAGCGCTCACCACGACCGCGAGCTTCCAGCTTCCGTTTCCGTGCGGCCAAGTGTGGGCGGGGCAAACGCGCACCAACCACAGCCCGCAAAACTCCGTCGACTTCAATCGATCCGGCGACGAGAGCGACACGGTGGTCGCGGCCGCCTCGGGCACGGTGACGCGCGTCGAGAACCTCGGGAGCCAAAGCTACGGTCGATGGATCGAAGTGAGCCACGGGAACGGCTACACCACCCGCTACGCCCACCTCTCGTCGCAATCCGTCTCGCGCGGTCAGCGCGTGTCGCGTGGCCAGAAGCTCGGAGCGGTCGGCAACACGGGCGGCTCGAGTGGCGCTCATCTGCACTACGAACAGCGCAGGAATGGCGTCGCGGTTCGGCCGTCGTTCGATGGCGCGGGAGCCCTCTTTTTTGGCACACGGAGCTACACGAGCAAAAACTGTACGGCGAGTGTCACGCCAAATACCGGATCGAACGCGGGCTCGAGCGCTCGAATCGAGACCTCGGGAGCGCCCCTCAACGTGCGCGCCGGAGCCGGAACTGGGTTTGCCGTGACGGGAACGGTAAACGACGGTCAAGCGGTCACGATCACGTGCCAAACGCGCGGAACCCAGGTGAGCGGACCCTTCGGACGAACCGATCTCTGGGACAAGATCGGGAGTGGGTATTTCTCGGACGCGTATGTCTTCACGGGCACCGACGGCCGCGTTGCACCGGATTGCCGCTGATACGGGGGTTCACGAGCAGCGGTCGACCGGCGGCCAGCCTCCTTGGGCTCGATGTGTGTTGTGGAGGGCCGTCCGGGTGGCTACATGACACCGGTGTTGCCAGGCATGCTCGTCCGATGGCGGACCTTCCTTCGTTTCCGAAGCGCGTTTCGCCGCGTGACGGCAGACAGCGCGTTCACCTATCGACTGACCCAGTGGCAACGATTCGCTCGCGACTTCGCGTTCGATTTCGTGCTTGGAGAGCCGCTCGGCGAGAGCGAGCTTCACGGAACGTACGAAGGCCTCCCGGTGCGCATTCGCCTCCACATGGACGAGATTTGTCGCGTGCATACACATTTTGGGGTGGCGTTACCGCGCGCCCCACGCCAAGAGCTTCTGCAGGCGCTCGAGAGCCATGGCTATCTGCACGAGCGAAGCACACGCCTGCTCGGTGAGCTCGACGCGTCTCGGCCCAGCGTCGCCCCTGGAGGCTACCGCACGAGCGCAGCGCCCATGATCCCCTCGGAGGCGCAAAAGATCCTCGCCGATTGTGAGCTCGGCGCAAGTGCGGAGCGCCTCTCGTGCAGCTCGCGCTACGTCGACAAGGCTTCCGAATACGGCGAAATTCTGCGCGCCTTGCACGCCCTTGCGCATGCCATTGCGGCTCCCGAGCAGAGCGACAAGGCCAAGATTGGAGGACCAGACCGAGGCAACCTCGAGGATTGAGCCGGGACGCCTTCGAGGCCATCCGAACCCCAAAGTCTCTCGGCGGAAAATCGGACTTGGGAGGGAATCGAACGGTAGGTTCGGCGTAGCATCGCGACATGCTTCGCCATGCCGTCGTCTTGGTTCCCGCGCTCGCGTTCCTCGCCATGGTCGCGGGTTGCAAGAAGAAGCACGAGCCCTCGAAATCGATCACCTACTGGCTCGCGGCGACGGATCCGTCACTGGTTGGGGCTCGCATCGGAGCGTTCGATCAGAAGGCTTCGTTCGCAAAAGAGGGATACACGGCTTCCGGCGATCCCAATGTCACGGCCCGAATCTCTCTCCCACGGACAGGGCCGAGTGGGCTCGCGGCCCTGGCGATCGAGCTCGACACCCCGTGTGGCACGAAGCTCATTCCGCTCATCGCCAGGCAGACGTCGGCAGAGGAGGAAGTCGTGCGGAAAAGCCCGTACGATTTGCCATTCTCCGTCGACGTGAAGCCAAAAGAGGCACTTCCAGCTTGCACGCGCGTTTGGCTCGATGGCGGCAAGGAGAAGGTCAAAGTGGGCAGTCTTGACCTTGTTCAGGGAAAAAATGCCGTTTTCAATCTCACTTGCGGGCCCAAACCGAAGGTGATGGCGGGAGGCACCGAGCTAGGCACGCTCGAGGCTGCCCCCGACGCCAAGGATGCTGGCGTGTTCGTGACGGCGAAGAACAATGCCTGTTATTCCTACGAAGGGGTTGCCTACGGAGGAGGCTCGAGCACGCGGCGCATTTTCAAAGGGAAGCACGTCTACGAGCTGAGCCACGGCGACATCGACTATTTCCTCGCACGCGCACCGTCGACGAAGTCCGGTTCCTCGTTCGTGTTCGAGCTGCTCGACGTCCCCTGCAGCGGACCGTGAGGGTGGGGATTGGGAGATTCTTCCCATTCCGAAAGCCGTCCGGGTTACTTCGTTTCGACGATGTCGGAACAGAGCGTGATGTCCATCTCGCTCGAGAACGAAAACGCCTGGCGCTTGGGCTCCTCGATGGTGAAGAGTGTGAGGTTGTACTCCTCGAAGGTCGGCCGCTTGCCGTACACGAAAAATGCGCCGTCCGCCGAGCCGCGAAGGCGCGCCACGTCGCCCTTGGAGCGAGGCGCAGTCAAAAGCTCGAACCGTCCCCACGGAAGGTAGCTCTTCACGCCCGGCTCGGGCTCTTCCACCCCGCTCGCGTAGGTCGAGACCACTCCCTCGTCGTCGATAAGGGCGGCATTTGCGCTCGAATCGAGTGCACCGACCTCCCATCGACGCACGGCCTTGAAGCGCGCCCCTGGGGGAGCGCCACGATCGAGGTACCGTGCGTCGGCGCACGTGAGCGGCGCATCGGAGAGGAGCACGTGGATGGTGTCACCGACGTTCTTCTTGTCCTCGGAGATCACGATGGCGTGCGGCGTGAGGACGAGTGGAGCGGTCTCCCCGGCAAGAGCGCCGATAGGGTCGACAAGCACAAGAGGGGCAGAAGGAAGTGGCCGCGGATGGGGCCTCTTTGGACTCACCGTCGGGCGCTTTATTCAGTGCGGGTGCCCATCGCCGTGTTCGCCGAATCTCCGGGAAGACCGGCGAGAGTCCTCTTCTTCACGCTCGAAAAGTGACGTAGCCTCGGCACGATGGCCGCAAAGAAGACGACCGCCACGAAGACCAAGAGCCCCCCGCCCTCTGCCGCTGCGAAGCCCGCCAAGAGCGCGACTCCAAAGAAGGCTTCCTCCAATGCGAGTCCGGCCAAGTCGGCCGTCGTGAAGGCGAAAGCGAGCAAGGCGCCCTCCAAGCCTCGGCCCCGTGCCGACTTCGGGGCTCCGGTCGATGGTTTTTTTGCCAAGCAACCGGCGCACCTGCGGCCCATCGTGGACGAGCTTCGTCGGCTCGTCGAAGAGATCGTGCCCAATGCAGAGGCGTCGCTCAAGTGGGGTATGCCGTTCTATACGGTAGAAGGCGAAATGCTCTGTGCGATTGGGGCGCACAAGGCTCACGTCAATCTCATCTTGTCGGGCCCGCCCGGGACCTTCTCCGATCCCGAAGGTCTCCTCGTGGGAGACGGCAAAACGGGGCGCCATCTCAAGCTCGTGTCGATCGACGATCTGCCCCACACCGCCGTGAAAGGCTGGCTGAAGGCTGCAGTGAGCCTGGCGCAGGGCAAGAAGTAAGACTCCAACAGCGGCCTTCGAGCCAGCAGAAGTGCAGACTTCTCCAATGAGCGCCAAGGTGCCATGAAGACGACCTGGACGAGATCTCCTTGAAGGTCTTCACCGCTGGGACGTGAGCGTTTCGTGCGGCTCAGCGCTTTCGGCCGAATTGCTCGATGAGCCCGAAGAGCTTCGTTTGGTCGAGTGGCCGTGTGGCCAATGGACGCGCGACTGCACCCGACGAGGGCGGCATGGCTTCCGCCGTCGCGCTCGACGCGAGGAGGACCATGTGCCGCTTGAGCTCGGGACGAAGCGCCCAAAGCTTGCGGTATACACGCGTCTCCCCACTTTGCATCGAAGCGTCGCAGAGGACGAGAGTGAAGTTTTCGTTCGCGATGGCTAGCTCGGCCGCCTCCCAGCTCGAAACGACGCGAACGTCGCACACCGATTTCATCGCGAGCGCGAAGGTCAAAGCCTCCATCGCGGGGTCGACCAGAAGCACGGTTTTGAGCCGCGGGGGCGTCGTCCCGGAAGGCATACCGGATTGTTTGAGCTTGGCCCTATTGTCCGTGCGGGCTTGGCGTGCGGCTTGGCCCTCGCGTTCCTCGAATGCTGCGGCGTCGAGGGGACTTGCGAAAATGGAGAGCTCGAGGCCGAGCGAATCGACCGCAACCAAGGTCGCGAGAGTGGCCTCCGGATTGGCCACGATCGAGATGCGCTTCCCTCTCACTTTCTCCACGCCGAGGCGCAAAAGCAGCCCTTTTGGCCCAATCGCGATGCGTGCATCGACGACGATGGCGTCGTAGTGCACATGGTCGAGGGTCCCCAGGGCAAGGTCCACCTGCGGGAGCACGCGTATGCGAGCGTTCTTTCCGAACACGGTCCGAAGGGCCGTTGACGTGCGCGGATCCGCGTCGACGACGAGGATGTCGTAGGCGAGCCTGGGCTCGATGGGCCAGTGCAGCACTTCGGGCGTGGGCTCCGAAGGACCGAAAGGCAAAGGGTCGAAGGTCGGAGCGCGTGAGCGGGCCAACGCGCGAAGCTGCGCGTCGAGCACGAGGGGCGAGAGGTGGCGGCGGAGCCCGGGCGGAAGGTCCGTGTGGAAGAACGCCACATCTTCGGTTTCGAGCCGACTGCGCGCGCGCCGAAGTGCGTAGTGCGCCTGAGCAAGTGTGTAGCCGTGGGACTCGTCGTGAAGCTCGACCACGTAACGGTAGGCCGCGAGCGCCTTCGCTTGCACGGCATACACCTGGCGGACTCCGCGGATGTCTTCGAGCGCGTAGGCCACGTCGATGTCTTCGAGGTCCACCTCCGGAACCGTACGGTATGGCGTTCGTGACGCAAGCCTCTCCGCCCACTCACCACCCTTCAACTGCGGCGAGTCATGCCGCGCACGAGCGTCTTGGCGGAGCGAAAGGACTCTTTCGCGTTCCAATGTAGGTCCTCTCGCTCGCACGGACCTAACCACGGTTTGCCCCTTGTCGATGGTACAAGGGCGAAGCGACGGGCCGGCGAGACACACTCGCGAAGCCCATTTGCCGGGGGAGCTTCATGACCGAGGATCCGAATTTCGTGGCGCAGCCTCTTGCCGAACCCGTCTCGCCCGCGGAAGCACCCGAGCCAAACCAGGGTGCTCCGCAGGTGCAAGGTCCGCCCCCGCAAGGTCCGCCCCCGCAAGGTCCGCCCGGCCCTCCGCAGGGTCCGCCCGGCCCTCCGCAAGGTCCGCCCGGCCCTCCGCAGGGTCCGCCCACTCCACCGCAAGTCTCTGGGCCCCCCGAGCCCAAACGCCCCCTCACCGTGCGCCACATCGTGCTCGCCGGCGTGGTCGTCGCGCTTCTTATTGCGGCTGTGGCCTTCGTGCTTCGGCCGCGTTCGCCGGCGCGTGCTCGGAGCATCGGTGCTCGCTTGGACCTCGCGGCCGGCGAAGTGTCGCTCTCCGAGGCCGGTACCGTCACCAAAGGCATGAGTGGAACCCCGCTCGCGATTGGCGCTCACGTGACCACCCAAAAGGGCTCACGCGCTCTCGTGCGAACGGGCGACGGAGCGGCCGTGTTTTTGCGTGGGGAGACCGAGATCGTTCTGGGCGAGCGAGGCATCGAGGTGGACCACGGCGAGGTATGGCTCGACGCTCCGCACCTCGACGGCGAGGCCATCGAGTGCAGACTCGGAAAGCACGTCGTCTCGGCGTCGGACTCGGGCCTCAGCATCACGCGCTCGGGCGACGACGTGAACGTGTATGTTGCACGTGGCCTCTCCATTCTTACGTCTCCCGGGGGACGTGTGGAGATCAATGCCGGCGAGCAGGGAACGGCCAAGGGCTCGGAAAAGCCGACCCTCGCCCCCATGGCGTTCTGGCAAGATTGGACCGGGGGCATGGGCGATCAGCGCTCGGCACGCGGTGCCGGCTCGAGTGGCTCAGGGCACCTCTATGGCATGGACCCGAGCGCTCCGCCCGGATCGCCCGCGAAGAAACTGGGTATCGCAAAGCAGATCGTGCGCGCCGTGCTGCGCGACGGCGTGGCCGAGACCGAGGTCGATCAGACGTTTTCGAACCCAAGCGGCTCGGCGATCGAGGGCTATTATTGGTTTACCGTGCCGCTTTCGGCCACCGTCACGAGCTTCGCACTCGAGACGAATGGCGTGTTGGTCGAAGGCGAAGTGGTGGAAAAGCGGGAGGCCGCGGCGCGTTATGCCGCGGCGGTGAGGGCCGCGAACGATCCGGCGCTTCTCGAGTGGGTGGATGGGCGCACCTACCGAGCGCGGATTTTCCCGATTCCGGCGAGTGGCAATCGCCGCGTCGTCTTGCGCTACGTCGAGATGCTGCCGACCGTCGAAGGAAAGACGCGCTACGTGTATCCGCTTCGTTCGGACGATCCGGTTCGCTTCGACGAGCTCTCCTTGTCCGTGGATCTCGGCGCCAAAGGCTCCGACTTCGAGACGTCCACGTCGCTCGATGCGCGCCTGGAAAACGGCGGACGGCTCGTCACGATGCGCCGGAGCGGCTACGTGCCTCGTGCCGATTTCCAGCTCGAAATGGCGGCAAAAGCGAGCGCCAAACGAAACGCCGTTCGCGCTTGGCGCTTCCAAGCCGGAGCGGACCAGGCCGACTACGTCATGCTTCGCTACGTTCCCGAGACCGACTTCGCGAAGCTTCCTCCGGCCAAAGGCGAGCTCGTGCTCGTCGTCGATACTTCGGCCGGTGGTGACGAGAGCGCGCGTGCGCTTCGCACCGCGACCGCAGAGGCGATTTTGCGCGCACTGTCGGACCAAGACCGGTTCGCCCTCGTGGCTTTGGACGTGGTCCCCACCGTGGTTTATCCAAAAGAGGGATTGGCTTCCGCCACCGAAGCCGACATCGCAAAAGCCCTGGAGCGCCTGAGCGATCACGCGGTGGGCGGTGCCACCGATATCGGGGCCATGTTCGAGCCTGCGCTCGAGCGTCTTCACGGCACGGAGCAGCCGGCCGTCGTTTACGTGGGCGATGGAGCCCCGACCTCGGGAGAAACCACGGCGAGCGGTCTCGCGGATCGCTTGCGTCGTTCGCTCACGGGCTCGCGAGCGCGCCTCTTCGGCGTCGGTGTGGGCTCGGATGCGCGCCACGAGCTTTTGTCCCTTTTGACGCGCGAAGGTGGAGGTCAATACTTCCGTGTCGACGAAGCGGACCAGACGACGGGTCAGGCCCTCAGGCTGGCGAGCGCCATCAAGGCGCAGACGATTACCGACGTCGACGTGGACCTCGGTGCCGGTCTCGATCAGCCCTTCTATTCGACCACTGGAAAGCTCTCGCGTGGCGAGGAGCTCGTCCTTTTGGCGCGTACCCACCATCCGCTGCCGGACAAAGTTCGGATTCGTGGACGCGTGAACGGCGCGGATTTCAAGGACGAATACCCGCTCAAGGTCGAGTCCAGCGTGACCACGGCGCTCGTTCCCAGGTTGTGGGCTGCCGAGTACGTGCGTCGTTTGCTCGGCTCGAGTGCAGGAACGGACGACGGTCGGTCGCAGATTCTCTCGCTTGGAATCGAGTATGGGCTCGTAACTCCCTATTCGAGCATCTTGGCGCTCGACAGCGAGTCGGCCTATGCCAATCAGGGGATTCCGCGTCGCTCTTCGCGTCTCCGCGGAGTTCGACTCACGTCGATCGTGGGGGACGCTCACGAACAGGAGCTCGTCGATCGCTTCGGGCCCAGCGTGCCTGCTACGCTCATGGGCTGCGAGAGGCGCTCTCCCTCGGCCGACCGTGGCGGCGAAGAAGTCGAGGACAAGTCGGGAAGCGTGGGGACCCGCGCCAAGGGCGAAGAAGGCTCGATGGGTGCAGCTCGGGCTCCGGTGGCCCAAGCCACGGTGGTCCCGGGCTCGCCGCCGCCGCCCCCAGAGGCCACCGACGTTTTGGACGGAAAGGACGACGCGAAGAACGCGCCGATGGCAGGCGTCGCGCTGCTTGCCGCGCCCACCACAACCCAAGAGGTCTCCACACCGACGGCCGCCGCAGGTGGAGCCAATCCGCGGCCGGCGCAGGTCCACGCCGCGGTGCCCGAAACGAAGTCCGAAGGAAAGAAGGCCGTTCTCAAGACAGCGCCCATCGTGCCCCCGACGCCTGCGAGGGTCTACGTGGCGCGTCGTGCGCTCACGCGATGCAGCGATGCCGCGAGCCGGCCTTTGGCGGAACGTATCGTGGTCTGGCAAAAGCGCCTCAAGCGCCTCACGAATCCCATCGAGATCGTGCAGCAATACGAATCGGCGCGAGCGGGCTGCGAGCTTCGCGATTGGCGCGATCAAGCGGCGTTGCTCGAGATCGTGCAACAGACCATCGGCACCGAAGGCTCGGCCGAGATCGTGCTCACCCACTTCGCGAGCGAGCCAGAAGCCCAACGGTTCGTCGCACGCGGGATTTTGCGTCGAACGGTCGATCTTCGGGTCGCCGCGGTGGTGTCGCGCGTCCTCTTTCACGGAGTCGATTGGGTGCGCGTGGACCGCGACCTCGCCGATCTCGACAAGCCGGAGAAAAAGCTCCTCTACCTTCGCTCGGCGATGCTGGTCGCGCCTGGCGACCCTCAAGGCGACGTGAGGCTCGTGAAGCTTCTCTCGCGAACGGGTCAGCGGCAAGAAGCCTTGTCGTACGGGCGTCGCCTTCGCGATAGAGGCTTTTTGACGCCGAGCCTCGCGCAGCAGCTGGGCGACGTCTTGTACGAAGCGAACGAAAAGGACGAAGCGCTTCGTACGTATTCCGAAATCGTCGAGTTCGACGGCCAGAGCCCGGCATCACGGCGTGTCCTTGGAGACATTCTCCTTCGCCAAGGGTGGTATCCTGCCGCGTACCGTCAGTACAAAACACTCACCGATCTCGACGGAAAAAACCCAGTCCATTGGCTTCGCTTGGCGACCGCCGCGGCAGGGGCGGGGCGGGTGGACGAAGCCCTCCGAATCGAGCGCGAGGTCGCGAGTGGCGAAGGCACACCAGGGCCCGCCGATCCGAGGTACTTCGCGCGCCTATGGTCCGCCTCGCGTCTCGGTGTGCTCTTCGCGACGCCTTCGCTGGCCCAAGGAACCACTCCGGACGCCATCGCACGCAAGCTGAAGGAGCTTCAACTCTTCAGCGGCCCCGGAGTCCTTGCGCTGCTTACCTGGGAGGATTTGGACGCCAGGCTCCAACTCGTGGCCGCGGACGACAAGAAAGAAACCCTTGCCGGTGAGGTCACGGATGCTGGCGTTACTGGGCTATCGGGCCTTTTGACGTCGTCGGCCGCTTGGGAGAAGACGACGCGGGCCGTAAGGTGGAAGAGCGAGCCTTTGGGGCGCGCGGTGAAGTTCCAACTCGTGACGCTCACCTGGGACGGCAAGGCCTTCAAGGTGCTCGTGAAGAACGGGACTCTCGGGGCCGACGCACGCCAAGAGGGGCTCTAGAGGAGGTCTCTAGAAGGCTATCGCGAGCCCTTCGAAGGCCATGCTCCGCATGCCTTGCACGCCACTGCATGGCTTGCGGACCGGGCGCTGAAACTGCGCGTTTTTGAGAAAAGAATACCTCCGCTCCGGCGCTCGGACTGCCTCGACGCTCGCCACTCGAGTGCTAGTTTCGGACCATGGACTTTCTCCCTCGGAGCGCGGCTCACCACCATGAGCCACGGGCGCACGGTTCGGTTCCGAGCGCGTTCAATCACGGGTTGCGCGTCACGCCGTTCGCATCGCGTGCCCTCTCGCGACGGTCTTTGATCCTTGCTGGAATCCTCGTGCTCGCGGGCGCGGTAGTGGGGTGCACGGACACCGGCCAGCCCGAGGACTTTTTCGGGGTGTGGGACGTGAACACGATACTCACCGCCGGCTCGGACCCCGTGAATCCGTCGTACAAAGAGGGTGACCTTCGCATCGACGTATGGACGATCGCCGGTACGCTCGAGAAGGCGACGCTCACCGGAAATCAAGGAACCGTTCCAGGTCGAACTACGGGCACTGTCGCGGCGTTCGAGATCGCAGCGAATACCGGACTCGGCATCATCGCCAAAGGCAAGTTCGACCTTTACCTCACGAGCTCGGCTTCCTTGAAGGGCACCATCACTGCGGACTACTTCAGCGCCCAGTTCGGATACAAAGTGGGGCTCGATGCGTGGACGGCCGAGGCCGTCAAGTGCGCGTAGAGCCGAGGGTCCGTCGCTGGCGCGAATCCCGGCTTGGTCCGCTCAGAGCGACCAATCGAGGGGCGAGTGGCCGAGGTCCAAAAGGGCCCGATTGATCGTCGAAAAGGGCTTCGTGCCCATGAACTTCTTGGCCGAAAGCGGCGATGGGTGTGCGCTCTCGAGCACGGCGTGGCGTGACGCGTCCAAGAGCTTGGCTTTGGCGCGAGCGTGCGTTCCCCATAGGCAAAAAACGACGCGTCGTGGCCCGGCGTTCACCTTCGATAGCAGGGTATCGGTGAAGACTTCCCAGCCTTTCTTTTTGTGCGACGCGGGCTCGTGAGCGACCACGGTGAGAACGGTGTTGAGGAGCAAAACCCCCCTTTTCGCCCACGCTTCGAGATCCCCCTGACCTTCGGGGACCTGGATCCCGAGATCGTTTTGGAGCTCACGAAAGATGTTCCGGAGCGATGGCGGCGGCTTCGTTGGCGGCCGTACCGAGAAGCACAGCCCGTGGGCCTGACCTTCGTCGTGGTACGGGTCCTGGCCCAGCAAGACGACCTTGACCTCGTCGGGGGGAGTCAACGCGAGTGCGCGAAACACGTCGTCTGCGGGCGGATACACCGCCTTCGTGGCGCGCTCCGTCTCCAAGAACGAGACGAGGTCGCGAAAGTACGGCTTTGACGGCTCCTCGCCGAGAGCGGCCTCCCACTCCTTCGGGATCTTCATGGTGTCTCCACGGTCCGTTTCTTCAGCCGGGCTCAGACGCCTTGCACGCTCGGCGTGGTGGGCTCGGAGAGCGAGCTCTTCATCAGGGCCTCGAGGTCCTCGCGTTGGAGCGTTTCCTTGGTGAGAAGCTCCGTCGCGATGGCGTCGAGAGCACGACGGGACTGGACGAGCGCCTCTCGTGCGCGAGCGTGCTCGGTCTCGATGATGGTTCGAATGGCCTTGTCGATCATGCGAAGGGTCTCTTCGCTCGAACCGGTCCCGCGTCCTTCGGCCCAAGGCGACACTGCCGAGGCGCTGCGTTCGGTGGTCATTGGGCCGAGAGCTTCGCTCATTCCGAAACGGCACACCATGAGACGCGCCAATTCTGTCGCACGTTCCAGGTCGTCCTCGGCACCGCTCGAGACGTCTTGGCAAGCAATTTCCTCGGCCACGCGACCGCCGAGCAGCGTGCATATCCGGTCGAGGAGCTCTTCGCGGGTCACGAGGTAGCGCTCTTCGGTGGGAAGCTGGAGGGTCGCGCCGAGTGCGCCGATCGAGCGCGGAATGATGGTCACGCGATGCACCGGATCCGAGTGTTTCATCGAGAGAGCGACGAGAACGTGACCCGATTCGTGGAAGGCCACGCGTCGCTTTTCGTCGACGGTCATGACACGACCGCCCTTTTTCAGCCCGAGCTGCAGACGATCGATGGCTTCTTCGAAGTCTTGTGCATCGACCGTGGTGGCCTCGCGTCGGACCGAAGCGAGCGCCGCCTCGTTGACGACGTTGGCGAGGTCCGCGCCGACCATTCCTGGGGTCCTCTGAGCGACGACCTTGAGGTCCACGTCTTTGCCCAGGGTCACCTTTTTCGTGTGCACCGCGAGGATGGCTTCGCGTCCGCGCACGTCGGGCCGGTCGACCAGGACTTGCCGGTCGAAGCGGCCCGCGCGGGACAGGGCGCGGTCGAGGATTTCGGGCCGATTCGTGGCCGCCATCATGACGAGTCCCGTGCCCGAGTCGAAGCCATCCATTTCGACGAGCAGTTGATTCAAGGTTTGTTCGCGCTCTTCGTTCGCGACGAATCCCTGTGCACCCGAGCGGGCCTTGCCCACGGCGTCGAGCTCGTCGATGAAGACGATGCAGGGCGCGTGGCTTTTGGCTTGTTCGAACAAGTCCCGGACACGGGAAGCTCCGACACCGACGAACATCTCCACGAACTCGGAGCCGGACATCGAGAAAAACGGCACTCCGGATTCGCCCGCGACCGCCTTTGCAAGAAGTGTTTTGCCCGTCCCCGGGGCGCCGACCAAAAGAACTCCTTTCGGGACGCGCGCTCCCACCGCCTTGTATTTCGCGGGCTCCTTCAAGAAGCGCACGATCTCGGTGAGCTCCGCCTTGGCCTCGTCCACGCCCGCCACATCGGCGAAGGTGGTCTTGTTTTCCGCGCTTCGGTCGTAGACCTTGGCTTTGCTGCGCCCGAAGGTCATGGCCTTTCCCTGCGCGCGCGTCGCCGCGGCGGAGAGTCCCCAAAAAAGGAGAGGCACCACGACGAAGGGCAGAAGGCTCCAGAACACCGGGCCGAACAGCGACTTTCCCTCGGTTTCACCCGTGACGACACCACCGCGCCGCTGCATCGACTCGAGCAAGGGGCGTTCGTCCATGTTCGGGATGCGCACCACGGCGACGGTCTCGTCGGCTCCAGCGTCCTTTCCGCGAAGCGTTGCGGCAATCTCGGTCGGCCGAATCTGAGCGTCTTTCAGACGTCCTTCTTCGATGGCCGAGACGAGCTCGCTGTACGGGACCGTTTTGGGATCGGAGCGCGTGAAGGATGCACGCATGAACCAGAGCCCGATGAGGACGACAACGAGGGCGAAGACCGCGATTCGTGCAAAACGAAATCGCGTTTCGGGAGTCTTGGCCATTCCGTCCGGATAGCACACCCAGCGCCGGCCGGGGTGAGGCGTGGCGGTCCGAAAACGGCGCGAGGCTGGCCTTTTGCACGCGACGCTCTCGGCCCCGGAATACTCGAGAAGGCTGCTAGCTTCATGGACGATGGCTCTCCGCCTCTGCCTTTCCTGCGCCACGGTGGAAGGAGCTTCGACGTGCGCGACGTGCGGCGGTCCGCTCGTTTCCCCATCGAAAGAGAATCTGAAGGCGCTGCTCGACGCGAAGGTGCGCGTCGAAATCGACGCGTGGGAACGCGCCGGTGTGGTGGACGCGGAGACTTCGGAAAGGCTGCGAGAGCGACGAAAGGGCCCGGCCACGAAGGCGGTGGAGCCCACTTCCAAGCGATCGAGCGCGAAGCCCGTACGGGATGTGATGGGCGCCGTTCTCGACGGGCTCGAGCGTCGGAAAAGGGAGACAGGCGAACGCTGGAACGCCATCGTGGCCCGAGTCGAATCGGACGGACCGACCGCTTCGAAGGAGACGTCCGTCGATCCCGCTCCCGAGCCTCGTCGATCGAGTCGAAATAAGGGCTCCGGGGGAGATACGCGCGACGCCATCGATGCGGGACGTGGTCTCTTCGGTGGTGCCGAAGCCGGAGCTGGCGGTGGCCTCGAAGCGCTCGCGGATCTCGACGATGCGCCTTCGTCCTCACGAGCTCCCGGTGACGCGGCCGAGCCCCATCACGCGTCGGCGGGCGCGCTCCTCGCAGAGTACGTCTGGTGGTTCTTGGGAATGCTCCTCGTGCTCGCGGGCTCGGTCATGGGCGTGCGCGAGGCGTGGCGCACCCTCGCTGGGCCACCGCGGCAAATCGTGATTGCGGCGGCCCTCTTCGGCTACCACGGAATGTTCTTGGGATTGTCGGCGCTCGTGGCGCGTCGCAGCACCCTGGCGGGGCGTGTGCTGGCTTCGATTGCGGTCGGCCTCCTTCCGACCGTTTTCATCGCACTAGCGGCTCTTGCAGAGGGCTCGCGAGGGCTTGGCCTGGGCGTCTCGGCGGGAGCCCTCGCGCTCACGGCGCTCACCTTGTCGTCCGCGGAAAAACGGTTCTCCAATAGCCCTTCCCGAACCCTGGCCCTCGTCGTGATTCCTGCGTTGGCCGCCGAGGTGCTCGTGGGCTCCGCCACGACCCTCGGCCTTCGAATGGCCATTCCGTTCGTCGGCATTGCATCGGCCGGATACACGGGTCTTCGCCTTGGTCGAAGCCCGTCCATGGCGTCCAGCGTGGCCGCCTTCGTAGCGTCGACGTATGTCGCGATCGCTCTTGGTCTCTTTGCGATTTTGGGTGCGCCGGGCAGCAGTGCCTTTCCCATCGAGTCCGGGAGCTTGGCTCACGCCGCGGTCCTTCTCTACTTTCTCGCCCTCGCTCTCGTCCTCGCCCATGCGGCAGGCAAAGACAGCGTCGTTCGCGCCGCCCCCCATCTCGCTCCGGCGGTCGAGCTCGGGGCACTCGCGGGAGTTGCACTTGCTTCGTGCGTTGCGGCGCGTGCGGCGTTCGTAGAGGGCTCGAGTTTCGTTTCGGATGCCCCGCTCGCGGTGCGGGGTACTGCGGCGTTCGCATTCGGCGCACTGCCGGCGATGGGCGCCATTGGCTTTGCAGTGGCCGCAAAACGGCACTCAGCCGCGCTTCATCCGGCCGTGCTTCTTGGTACTCTTTCCACCTTTTTGCTCGCTCGTGCTGCTTTTCCAGGTCAAGCGTCGATGGCCTTTGCGGGCGCGGCATTGGCAGGAGCCCTCGTCGTGCTCGCCAGTCGCTTCTCCAAAGACC
>JAYUKI010000158.1:0-5523 GCA_043764595.1 Myxococcales bacterium
GCCTCCGTTCGGACCGATGTCGATGACCCAGTCCGCACACGCGACGACGTCGAGGTTGTGCTCGATCACCACGACGGTGTTCCCCTGGTCGCGAAGGCCTTGGAGCGCCACGAGGAGCACTTCGATGTCGTGGAAGTGGAGACCTGTCGTGGGCTCGTCCAAGACGTAGAGGGTCTGGCCCGTGGCTTTTCGGGCAAGCTCCCGCGCAAGCTTCACGCGCTGCGCTTCGCCTCCGGAGAGCGTCGTGGCGGGCTGTCCCAGGGTGACGTAGCCGAGGCCGACTTTGGAGAGCGCCTCGAGGCGGTCACGTACTTTCGGAACGACGTCGAAGGTCGTCAGGGCTTGTTCTACCGTGAGATCCAGCGCATCGGCGATGGACAGACCTCGGTAGCGGATCTCGAGGGTTTCGCGGTTGTAGCGACGACCCGCACACGCGTCGCACGCGACGAAAATGTCCGGCAGAAAGTGCATCTCGACCCGAAGGACGCCGTCGCCCTGGCATGCTTCGCAGCGTCCGCCTTTGACGTTGAACGAGAACCGTCCGGCCTTGTAGCCACGGCTTCGTGCCTCGGGCAAGGCCGCGTAGAGGTCGCGAAGAAGCGAAAAAACGCCCGTGTAGGTGGCCGGGTTCGAGCGTGGCGTGCGGCCAATGGGCGCTTGGTCGATGCTCACGACCTTGTCGACGAAGTCGAGCCCTTGCACCGCGTCGCACTCGCCCACGGGGGCTTGCGCGCCATACTTCGCGGACCGCGCCGCAGGAAGCAGCGTGTCTACGACGAGGCTCGACTTGCCGGAGCCCGACACTCCGGTGAAACAGGTGAAAAGACCAAGTGGAATGGCCACGTCGATGTTCTTCAGGTTGTGCGCACGGGCACCTTTGACCGTAAGAAATCCGGAACGCGGTTTTTGGCGCTTCTTCGGGATCACGAGCGACTTCGTTCCGTTGAGCCATGGGCCCGTCACGGAATTCGGATCGTTCATGATCTCTTCGGGGGTGCCCTGCGCGACCACCTGCCCGCCGTGTACGCCGGCGCCCGGTCCGAGATCGACCACGTGATCCGCGGCAAGGATGGCCTCGCGATCGTGCTCGACCACGAAGACCGAGTTTCCGAGGTCGCGGAGCCGGAGCTGCGCCTCGATGAGCCGCGCGTTGTCCCGAGCGTGGAGGCCGACCGACGGCTCGTCGAGCACGTACAATACGCCGACGAGCGCCGCGCCCACTTGGGTCGCGAGGCGGATGCGCTGGCCTTCGCCGCTCGAGAGAGTCTGGGCGCTGCGATCGATCGAGAGGTAGTCGAGGCCAACCTCGATCAAGAACCCGATGCGCGCCGAGACGGCCTTGAGCAGCGGCTCCGAGATGGTTCGCTCGCGTGGCGATAGGTCGGCGGAGGCCGAGTTGAGCCCGTCGATGAAGTCGACGAGCCGGAGCAGCGGCAAGCGTCCGAGCTCGGAGATGTCGCGCCCGCCGAGCTTTACGGCAAGGGCTTCGGGCCTCAGCCGACGACCCTTGCAGGCTGCACACATTCGAACCACGACGAAACGACCGAGCTCGTCGTCACCGACCGCTCCCTCGGACTCGTCGGCGTCTTCGCCCTCTTCTGCAGCCGCGCGCGGGCTGGAGTCGTCGAGGCGTGCTTCGAGGCGCGGAACGATGCCTTCGTAGGGCGCCCCATGGCCCTTCTTTTTCCGTGAGGGCTTCGCGGCCTGTGGCTCGTCCGAAGGCGCATCTCCGAACAGAATCGACTTCTTCTGGTCCTCCGGAAGCTTGTTCCAGGGAACGTCGCAGTCCACTCCGAGGGCGTCTTTTGCCCGCGCGCACTCGGTGGCGAGCGCGACGCTTCCTCGGCGTCCCCAGGCAAGGACGACACCTTCGCGCAGCGAGCGGTTCGCGTCGCCGACGACGCGGTCGGCGTCGATGACGGTGCGTGAGCCGAGGCCATCGCACGCCGGGCAAGCCCCGTGTGGCCCGTTGAACGAGAACATCCGTGGCTCGATGGGCGGAAGCGAGATGCCGCAGTCGATGCACGCAAAGCGCTCGGACAGCCAAAAAGGCTCTTTGCCTTCGGGCAACAGAAGGAGACGCCCCTCACCGAGCTCGAGGGCCAGCTCCACGCTGTCCGTCAGGCGGCCACGCACGCCTTCTTTGAGGACGATGCGGTCGATGACGACGTCGAGGTCGTGGGCTTTTTGTCGGTCGAGCTCCAGCTCGTCGCCAAGGTCGACCACTTGACCATCGATACGCGCACGAACGAACCCTTCGCGGCGAAGGCGCTCCAGCTCGAGCTTGAGCTCGCCTTTTCGCGCACGGCAAATCGGGGCAAGCACGGAGAGTCGAGCCCCCTCGCCGAGGGATTCGATACGATCGACGATTTGCTGGACCGTTTGCGCTTCGATGCGTTTCCCGCAACTGGGACAGTGAGGGACCCCCACGCGGGAAAAGAGGAGCCGGAGGTAGTCGGCGATCTCGGTGACCGTACCCACCGTGGAACGTGGCGACTTCGAGAGGGGACGCTGTTCGATCGCGATGGCGGGGGACAGTCCGTCGATGCGCTCCACCGCCGGCTTGCCGAGCTGCTCGAGAAATTGGCGCGCGTACGCCGACAAGGACTCGACGTAGCGCCTTTGCCCTTCGGCATAAATGGTGTCGAACGCGAGTGACGATTTGCCCGAGCCGCTCGGCCCCGTGAACACCACGAGCTTTCCTCGTGGGACGGAGAGGGAGACGTCCTTCAGGTTGTGTTGGCGTGCACCCACCACCACGAGCCGGTCCATGCTCATGCGGTTACCACGGATTTCGCTCGAGCGACGACGGAGGACATGAATCCAAAAGCCATTTTCATCCCTTTTCCGCGAGGTCCAGGGCTCGCACCAGGTCTTCGGTCAGGTCGGCTTCGCTCTCGAGGCCGACGCTCACACGAACCAGCCCATCGCCGATGCCGGCCAGCGCTCGTGCCTCTTTCGGCATCGTGGAGTGGGTCGTCGACGCAGGATGAACCACCAGAGTTCGCGTATCCCCGAGGGATACGGCATGGGTGGCGACGTTGACGGACTCCAAAAAACGGGCGCCTCGTGCAATGGCGCCATCGCCCGCGAGCTCGAACGACAGAAGCGCGCCATACGCGTGCATTTGCCGTGTCGCGATGCTCCGTCCCGCGTGGTCGGGAAGCGACGGATGGTGCACTTTGGCGACGCGAGAGTCTTTTGCGAGCGATCGTGCGAGAGCGTACGCCGTTCGGCACGCTTGCTCTTGGCGCAAAGGAAATGTCCGAAGCCCACGAAGGACGAGCCATGCGGCAAGCGGTGACAACACGCCGCCCATGCCTTTCACTACGAGGTCACGGGCGCGAAACACGAGGTCCTTTCGCCCCGCGAGCACGCCGGCAATGACGTCGCCGTGGCCCGACATCGCTTTGGTCATGCTGTGCACGACAAGGTCGGCTCCGAGCTCGATCGGGCTCTGACAGAACGGGGTCGCAAACGTGCCGTCCACCACCAACGTGCACCCGCGCGCGTGTGCGAGGCCCGAGAGGGCTCCGATGTCGAGGAGGCCGAGCGTCGGGTTTTGAGGAGTCTCGACATAGAGGAGGCGGGTCTCCGGTTGGAAAGCCGCGGCATAGGCCTCCGTGGTCGAATCCACGAAGGTGGTCGTGACGCCGAAGCGCGGAAGTCGCTCGCGAAGGAGGCGAGCGGCCTCGGCATACATCGAGCGCGGCGCGATCACATGCCCGCTGGCTTCGACGAGGCTCATCACCGCGCCCGCGATGGCGGCCATTCCACTGGCCGTGACACACGCATCTTCGGCGCCCTCGAGCGCCGCGACCTTCTCCTCGAGGGCTCGAACGGTCGGGTTTTCCCAGCGCCCATAGATGTAGGCGTCGCTCTCGCCGCGAAAGGCTGCCGCCGCATCTTCGGCGCTCTCGAATCCGAACGCCGAGGACATGACGATGGGGACGTCGAGCGCGCCCGTGCGGGGATCTTTTGGCTCGCCGGCGTGGACGCAAAGAGTGGTGAGCGCCTCGCGCCTTCGTGCGAGCGTCGTTTCGTAGGGGAGGTCGTCGCGGATCACGTGCGCACCTTAGCAGTATGTCGGAAGCGGCCGTCGCTCGCATCCACGCCCCCCATCCGTGGGGCCATCGTCGCCCGTTCGAGCGGCCGACGCGGTCAACGATGGGCGCGAGCGGCGCCTGGTGAGTCCTTTTGGATCGGGGTTTTGCTTGGCTCCAACGCGATCACGAGGCCTCCGGCGATGACGAGACCCATTCCGGCAAGCGCGGTCTTCGTAGGCCACTCATGGAGCGCGATGGCCCCCAATATGGCGCTGGTCGCCACTGCGACGTACCCGACCGCCGAAACCCGCGCCGCTCGCTCCAGGGCGTACGCGCGCGTCATGCAAATCTGGGCCACGCCGGCGCACACTCCAGCCAAAATCATGTAGAGTGCATCTTTCGGGGACGGGAGGGCGAACGTTGGTACCGAGACCACGATGTGCGTCGCGGCCGCCACGAGCGAAAAATGGACGGCCACCGCTTCGGGCGTCTCGGTCCGCCCGATCTTGCGGAGCATCATCATGGCGAACGCCGCAAAGACCGAAGCCAGCGTCGCAATCGAGGCCGTGAGCCACACCTCGTGTCCGGATGAGAGGCCACCAAAAAGGATGGCGGGGCGGAGGAGCAGCACGACGCCGAACAGCGAGACGAAGAGCGCCACGAAGACACGCGGCCCCGACCTTTCCCCCAAAAAATGCGGAGTCAAGAACGCGAGAAAAACCGGTGTCAAATTGAGCAGGGTGGTCGTGTCGCCGAGGGGGAGCGAGCGCTTGGACAGCGCGTAAAACGTACAGAGCATCGCGGCGGTCCCGAGGATGCTTCGCATCCACATGCCCCGAGGATCGCGTGCCTTCAGCGTCGCACCACGCGCCCGCGCGATGCCGAACGCGATGAGTGCGCCCGTGCACGCCCGCACGGCACCGACATGCGCCCATGGCACGTGACCACCTTCGCCCACCAAGCGGGCGAAGAAGTTCATCGTGGCAAAGAGCACGGCGGACAACGCCATCCAGGCATAGGCCGCCCGCGGCCAAGCGTCCGCGCGGGTCGAGGGTGTGGGCGAGTCCTCCACCGGCCCGACCCTACACCCATCGGGTCGAAAGCCATCGCCTTCCACGAGCTTGGCTTCGCCGCGTCGTCCTCTCCTCGACCTGGGCGTACACTCCTCGACCTCGGTCCAATCTCTGCTCGCCAACCTTAGGAAACCCTTGGTCTTTTGACCTGACTGGTCCTCTGGAGCCGCGATGCTCGTGGAATGAAGGGCCCGGTTTCTGGAGAAGGCTGGAAAGGGCGCAGACTTTTGATGGAACCGCGCCGCAAACTCCGAGCGTTCGTGGCCGCTGTGGTACTCTTTCCGGACCGACTGCGTGTGGCACGCAAGACGGTCCCGAGGAGCCATGCTCAAAGTCGAGTGCGAGTCCTGCAAGGCGCCCTACCAAATCGACGAGCGCCGCGTCCCCGCTAGCGGGATGAAGAT
>JAYUKI010000159.1:0-5522 GCA_043764595.1 Myxococcales bacterium
GGTGGGCCTGAGTCTTCGAGTCCGGTCCAGTTCGAGGGGCGCAGCCCCTCGAGCTCCTGCGTGATGCGGGCCTGAGAGTCCTCGACTTCTCCGCTTCGCTACGAAGTCTGCGGGGGTCTCGACCTCGCAGACTCGGCCTCGACCCGGCCCGAAGACGTGGGGCCCTTCGAGAGCGGACGGCTTCGGAGAGCGCGCGTCTTGGTTCCCTTCGATAGTGGAAGACTCGGCCGGCGAGAGGACGCTTTGTGAAGGGATCTCGAGATCCTCGGACCGGGCGTCGAGATCCCGTAAGTGTGCGAAACCTCTCGGGTTGAGGATCTCGAGATTCACGTCCCGGGTGGGCGAGCGTCGTTTGGAGGGTCTCGACATCCTTTTCGAGGGGCAAGGGATCGGGATCGGGCCGCGATGCCCAGGCGCCTTCCCGCGCTTCGGTGCCCCTGACCGGCCCTTCCGCATCGGGTTATGTGCCTCCGCTGGCCCGCCTCTGCTAGCCTCGCCGCACGCGATGGGCGCTCTTCGGTTCGCCAAATACGAGGGCCTCGGAAACGACTTTCTGGTCGTCGATGCCGAGTCCGAAGCGGTCGTTCCTGAAGCGCTCGCCGTGCAGCTCTGCGACCGCAGACGCGGCGTGGGAGGCGACGGTGTCCTGCTCGTCCTTCCTCCAGCCAACGGAAGCGCACGGGCACGGATGCGCGTTATCAACGCCGATGGCTCGGTTCCCGAGATGTGCGGCAACGGCCTTCGCTGCGTCGCGCTCCATCTCGCGCGCCGCGATGGAGCGCATGGTCCTGTCGAGCTCGTCGTCGAAACCGACGCGGGTCCAAAGGCGTGCGTGGTGCGCCGCACGAGCGATCACGAAGGGGAGGTCTCCATCGCCATGGGCCCGGTCCGCGTCACGGGCAAACGAGAGGTCACGGCTCTCGGACGCTCCTTCTCGCTCACGACGGCGGATGCCGGAAACCCCCACGCCGTCTTCCTGGGACCCTTCGACCGAGCGGACGTCGATCGCTACGGGCTCGCACTCGCGACCGATCCTTCTTTCGTGCGTGGAACGAACGTGGAGTTCGTCCGCCTCCATTCGCCCACCCACGCTGAAGTGATCGTGTGGGAACGCGGCTGCGGAATTACACTCGCATGCGGCACGGGTGCATGCGCCACGGCAGCCGTGCTCACGAACGCTGGCCTCGCACCCTACGAGAAAGAGCTCACGATCGAGCTCCTCGGTGGGTCCCTCCACATTCGCGTCGATCCGAACGAACAGGTGCAAATGCGCGGCCCCGCCCGTTTCGTCTTTGATGGTTCGGTGGCGGCATGACCGAACCGCGTTCACCGGTCTCTCCGAGCCCACGGGATAGCCGCCGGAAAGACCAGCCGGCGTCCGGGCCAGCAGGCGGGCGAGGCGTCTCGGCCATCACCATCCTCGCCGTCCTCGGTGACGAACCCTCGCGTTCCCAAGTGGAGCTTGCGGCCGTCGAGCTCGGCGACAAGCTCTTGCTCGCACGCGACGTCAACGAAGCCATCGACCTCGCGAGCACCGAGGAGATTCACCTGGCCCTCGTCGACGTCTCTCTCGACGACGGAATGGCCCTCGCGCTCGTTCATCACATTCCGGCCATTTCGCCGGGGGCTCGTGTGGTTGCGGCAACGCACAAGGCCGATATCGCTCGTGGTGCCGACGCGATCTCGGTCGGCGCCGACGCGCTGCACATCCTTCCTCTTGCCGGGGACACGGTCGCGACCACGATCGGGGTAACCCGCGAGCGAATCCTCGAGAGCCGCGAACGAAAGAGCCTCGCGAACGAGCTCGCCGCCGAACGACGAAGGCGCGAGCTCCGCGATCGTGTGCTCCGGCGCTCCCAGCGCGGCGAATACGCCGAGGCGACCCGCGCTCTCGTCGAAGGACTCGTCGACCAAGGTGCAGCACGAGGCGCAGCGCTTTATTACGAAGTGGCAGGGGTCGAAGGCTCGCCTCGGCATCGTCGCGCATCGGCAGCGGGCTCGCTCCTCTCGCTGCCGCACGAAACCACCGACCTCTTGGACCTTGGACGCTCGAGCTCGCTCTTCATCTGGTCTCTTCCTTTTGCGGGCGAAGACCTCGGTGCGCTCGTCGCCGACGAGCCCGCGGACGAGCGCGTCGTCACTGGAATCATCGAGCTTGCCTCACTCGTGCTCGCCCTTTCGACCCGCGACGCCCGCAGCGCGGGCATCGCCGTAGAAACCTACGATCAGGGGCGCCTTCATTCGGCCGCATACCTTCACGTGCTTGGGCCGCGCGAGATCGAGCGCGCGCGAAGGCATGGCCGTCGCTTGGCGATCGTGGTCGTTTCGGGAGTGTCCCTGCGGGCCTATTCGCCTGCACTCCTCGAGACCCTCCGTTCGTCCGACGTGCTCTTCGAAACCGATTCGGACGAGCTCGTGCTCCTCCTGCCCGAGTCCAATGCGTTCGGTGCTCACGCGTGCCGCAAGCGGCTCTTCGCGCGCGTGCTCGGCGATCCAAGGGCGCGTGCCGTTCCGGCCATGCGCACCACCACCACGCACGTGGGCCTCGGGATGGGGGTCGCCACCTTTCCCCACGACGGCGAGGACTTGGGTGTCTTGCTGCGCGTCGCGAAAGAGCGCGCCGTGGCCGACGGACAAAGCTCCGTGCACAAGCTCGACCTCGGTTCGAAGACCCTCGCCGCGATCGTCGACGAGCTTCGTGCACATCCTCTGAACGAAGCCGGGACGTGCTCCACGTACCCACTCGACCTTTCGGTCTCCGCCCTCGCGGGTCTCGTCGAGCACGTTTGCCGCGACGCCAAGCGGGGAGGCCACGCTACATTTCTCGCGACCGAGCATCCGGGCAGAGGGCTCGGCGGAATTGCTCGATCGCTCATCCCGACGCCCAGCGTCGACTCGTCGCGACGTGGACGACCCGATCGCAGGTCCCGAACCGCACAAGGCTCCAGCGTGGAGATCCGAGACGTCCAAAAGCTCCCTGATTCCGAGGACATACTCGCGGTCGTGGTGCGTGCCGAGCACGGCGTATGGGTCACCTGCGGCCGCCTCGAGCGGGACCGCTACGTGGGGGTGCACGCTGCCGATCCGCTCCTCGCCGATCTCGTGAGCGACCGAATCCTCCTCGGAAAACGCCTCACCACGGAGGACGGCGGACGGTGAGAATTCTCCTCGTCCACCAAGACACGCACGTCCTGCTCGCGTTGTCCCAAGCGCTGCGGGAAGGCAACGTCGCCGTGGCCATCGCCTCGAATGCCGCGATGGCCACGGAACGCGCCGGCATCGGCGAGTACGACGCCGTCCTCGTGAGCCGCATGCTTGCCGAAGCCACCGACGATGGCCTCGGTGTCATCGATGCCCTCGCCCTCGAGCTCGCATCCCCGCCTCCGATCGTCGTGCTCGCGACACCAGGCACCGAGCCCTCGCCCTCCGAAGTCCACGAGGACGACGCGCGCGCGATTCTCGCGAAGCTCGCCGAGCTTCCCGTCGCCGAGCGCGCGCGATCCACCCTCGTGTCGTCGAGCTTCAGCACACGCCGAACCCCCATCGCGGCACTGCTCACGGCGTTCGCCGACGAGGGGCGCTCGGGCACCCTCAGCGTGACCACGCCTGGCGGCCGCGCCATTGCCTGCCTCTTGGAAGGACGCCTCGTCGACGTGCTCTTCGGGCGCCACCAAGGCGAAAAAGCGCTCGCTCGCTTGGTCGCGCTCAAAGACGGAAGTACCGAGTTTTCTCCTGGCGATCCAGGCGTTCTCGCGCGACTCGATCAGCCCACGATGGCCCTCGTGGCGCGCGCCGGCGAACGCGCCGAGGCTTTTGGGATGCTGACGGCGCGGTTCGACGTACCGCTCGAGTCGGTCTACTACATGCAATCTGCAAGTTTTACCGAAGGCGACGATCGGGGCCTCGCATCGCGAATCCTGGATCGCCTTCGAGGGCCTTCGAGCCTGGCACACCTCATCGACGATCTCGCGCCTCCCGACGTCGAGATATTGGGCGCCCTGGTCGCCCTCGAGGCCACGGGGCATGTGCGACGCGTGGGAACCGGGGGCCTGGACGAACGCGCGCCCCTCGCGTCCCACGAGGACTTCCAGCAGCTTCGAGCCGCCGCCTCGAAAGCGCGGGGCCGTGGATACACCGGGCTCGCACGCATCGTGATCGCAGGCACGCCGTCCAAGCTCGCGGCTCTTTCGCAGGTCCTCCTGGGCATCGTCGAGGCCGTCGCTCCCGACGAACCACCCCCCGCCTTGCCGCTTCCACACCCACTCGCCGAGCTTCGTCTCGGCGAAGGTGTGGCGGTCGAGATCCTCGGTCTGCCCCTCGTTCCGGCGTACGCCCCACTGTGGACCTTCGCGGTCTCCGGCGCTCACGCCGTCATCGCGCTCGAAGGCAGCCACGAGGCTCTCGAAGAAGCCTGCGCGTCCACCGCACGCAACGTGCACTCTGCACGGAGCCTCATGCCTTCGTTCGATCCGAGCCGTCCGCCGGATGTTGCAGCATTGCTTCGCGCCGCACTCGAAATCGGCTGAACGAAAAGCCCAGCCCGGCTGCTCGGAGCACGCAAGCGAGCCAAAGGCGTCCTGGCTTTGGCCATTCCGCCGGCCACTCGTAGGGAAGGCGCAAAAACGAACCGAGCCCGCTCTCCGAGGCAAAAAAGGCCTCGGAACAGCGGGCTCGTCCCGACCGGTTTCGTGCGGTCAGATGTCGAGATTTTTCACGTTGAGCGCGTTCTGCTCGATGAATTCGCGGCGGGGCTCGACCTGGTCGCCCATGAGAATGCTGAAGATCTGGTCGGTCTGGACCGCGTCGTCGAGGCGCACCTGGAGCATCACGCGAGCGTTCGGATCGAGCGTGGTCTCCCAGAGCTGCTCCGGGTTCATCTCGCCGAGACCCTTGTAGCGCTGGAGGTTCCAGCCCTTGCGAGCGCGCGTGTCGAGGAAGTCCCAAAGAGCTTCCGAGTCTTCGATCGACGTCTCGTCGGTCTCGTCGGCCTCGCCCTCGACCTTCTCGGCCTTTTCTTTCTTGGCGATCGCCTTCGCGAAGTAAGGCGCAGGTCCGATGGATCGCACGTCTTGCTCGATGTTGAAGAGCTCGTCGTACTCGGGCGTGTCCATGAGCGCTTCGTCGATCTCGGTGGTGACCGCCACCGAGCCGGGGCGGGGCGTGATCGTCATGGTGGCGGACGCGCGCTCCGTGTTCCAACCGACGGCGATGGAGAGCGGGAAAATATCCGGGAATTTCCGCTGCAAACGCTCGCGGATGACCGGCACCATGGCCTCGACCTTCTTCTGGTCTTTGAGGTCCGTTTTGCCGAAACCCGTGGCGCGGAGCACCGTCGCGATGATGCGCGGATCGGCCATTTTTTCGATCTTCGGAAGAACGCGCCGGAAGTGACGGAGACGCTCTGCAAAACGGAAGAGCACCTCGCCCGAGAGGGTCTGCCCGCGCGAAGAACGAACCTGCACGCCGTCCACGCCCTGCTCGAGGAAGAAGCGATCGAGCGCCGCTTGATCCTTCATGTAGAG